>NZ_JALAGT010000056.1 GCF_022712295.1 Galactobacter sp. | reverse complement strand
CCCCCGTACCGACCGACCCGCCGAGCTTCGAGGTGACGACCGAGGGCGTCCCGGACGACGGGACCAGGTACCGACTCTCCCAGCTGTTCAAGCTCGGCCCCTTCGGCAACGACCACTTCGTCGGACTCCGGGTGGCCGTCGGGGTATTGCTTCCGCTGCTGGTCCTGATCGGTCTGGACCGCATCGACCTGACCGTCTACGCGGTGTTCGGATCCTTCGTCGGGATCTACTCGCGTGCACCCTTGCACACCGACCGGCTCACGACCCAGGTCAAGGCAGCTGCACTGACCTGGCTCATCATCCTGGCCGCCTGGTTCACCGGCGACGCCGTGGTCCACGGTGCGGAGACCTCCACGACCCGGTGGTGGTTGGTCGGGGTCACGGCCGTGGTGGCCTCTCTCTCCTCCGTGCTCACGGCCTACCTGCGACTGCGCCCGGCCGGTTCCCTGTTCCAGGTCTTCGCCTTCGCTGCGGTGGCCTCGGTCCCGCACCAGGCAGCACTGGGTGAGGCCATGTTCACCACCACCGCGACCATGTTCCTCGGCCTGGTGCTCGGCCAGATCGGACGCGTGCTACCGAAGCACCGCACGGAGCGCGTGCTCACCCCGGTTCGTCCCTTCTCCGTACGCATGAGGCGGGCCATCATGCAGGAGGGCTTGGCGAACCTGGTCGCTGCCGGCCTCGCAGGAACGGTTGCGGCACTCGTGGCCGATCCTCTGAACATGGGCCACATCTATTGGGCCATGGTGGCGGGCGTGGTGCCGCTGGCCGGACACACCACCGGCAAACGCATGGTCAGGGCCGTTCACCGTGTGCTGGGCACGGCCGTCGGCCTGGGCCTCATGGCCCTCATCATCCTGCTGCAGCCTGAACCCTGGCTGGCCGTGATCCTGTTGGGCTGCACGCAGTTCGCCGTGGAGTGCTTCGTGATCCGCAACTACTTCTGGGGCATGGTGTTCGTGACCCCGCTGGCCCTGATCGGCACCTCCTTGGGCGGCGACTTGAACTTCGCGGTCCTCTACGACCGGGCCGTGGAAACCATCATCGGTTTGGTGGTCGGACTGATCGTGGTGGAAACCATGGACAAGCTCGGGGCCATGACGCTGCGTCGGGAGGAGAAGGTCGGGTGAACCAGGCCAAGAATCAAGCCGAGCGCGGGAGCGACGTCGACCGCTTCAGCCTGCGTGCGCTCTTCGCCTTGGCGCCGCTGAACGGTGACCATTTCGTGGGCCTGCGCGCAGGTATCGGGGTCATGCTGCCCCTCCTGTTCCTCATCGCCATCGACCGGCTGGACCTGGCCCCGTACGTGGTCTTCGGATCCTTCGTGGGCGTCTACTCCCGAGCACCCATGCACCTGGACCGGCTGCTGGTGCAGATCAAGGCCGCCGGGCTCATGTGGATCGTGGTCCTGCTCGCCTGGCTCAGCGGAGACCGGCTCATCCACGGCGCCCAGGACGCGAACGGCCAATGGTGGCTGGTCGCGTGCACATCGGTGGTCTCCGCGCTCGCCGCCCTCGCGGTGGGACTGTTACGGGTCCGTCCGGCCGGTTCCCTCTTCCATGTCTTCGCCTTCGCCGTGGTCGCCTCGATCCAGGACGCTCCACGGCTCGGCGATGCCATGTTCGCTGCGACCGCCACCATGGTGTTCTCCCTGATCGTGGGGCAGCTCGGACGCATCCTTCCCAAGTACCGCACGCCGTGGCAGGTCACCGTCTCCACCCCGATGCCCGCCCACGTCAAACGGGCCGTGTTCCAGGAACTACCGGCCTACTTCGTGGCCCCCGCGCTGGCAGGGAGCCTGGCCACCCTGTTGGCCGGGCCACTGGGCATGGGGCACGTGTACTGGGCCATGGTGGCCGCGGTGGTTCCGCTGGTGGGCCAGTCCACCATGCACCGCGTGATCCGTGGCGTGCACAGGGTCATCGGAACCGTGGCCGGCCTGGTGGTGATGGCCTTGATCGTCGCCCTGCAGCCGCAGCCGTGGCTGGCTATCGTCCTGATCGGCCTGACCCAGTTCCTGGCTGAGTACTTCGTGGTCCGCAACTACTTCTGGGCCATGGTCTTCATCACGCCACTGGCTCTGGTCGGATCCACGCTCGGGCACGTGCTGACCTGGCATGTGCTCTACGACCGGGCCATCGAGACCGGCATCGGCGTGGTCATCGGTATGGCCGTGGTGGAGGGCATGGCCTGGTGCGGCCGCAGGATCCTGGCCTACAGGGAAGGCAACGCTGCCTGATCCCGGAGCGCCCTCATCCGGATACCGGCGCCTCCAGGTCCCTCAGGACCTCCACGTCCAAGGCGATGGTGGCCAGTAATTCGGACTGATTCCATCCGGCCCAACCCGTGGCCAGCTGCGTGAGGGACTGATCCAGCCGTGCCCAACGCAGGCGCGCCTCGTCGTCGTGACGGCCCAGCTCACTTGCCCGTTGGATCTCCCGGTCGAACGAGGCCGGCCGGGTCATCTCGTGCCGGCGGATGCGTGCCGCGGGTCCTCGCATCTCGGCGAGCACCTCGTCCTCACCGGATCGCAGCGCGGTACCGAAGGCGGCGGCAGCCGCCGAATCGTCGTCGGCCACAGCCAACCACGCGGCCAAGGCGAGGCCGTGGCGGACCGGCCACCAGCGGTTCTCGTTACCGTCGAAGCCGCGGTCGGTGAGGTGGGTCAGAAGCGGCCGCGCCGCCTCCAGGTCCGCATGCACCACGATCAGGCGATCCACGGCCGTGGCCAGATCCGCCAGGTGGGCGCCGGCACGGACGTTGATGCCTGGGACCAGGTTCAGGGCGATCCTGACCAGTTCCGCGTCCTCGCGGTGTGCCTCCGTGGCGGAGAGCAGGGCTGCCTCCGGACCGGTCTCCGGCACCGTCATGGTCAGCAGATCCTTCAACCCGGGCGGGGGAGTGCGGTCCGTGTAGACCCGCACAGTTGAGCCGATCGCGATGCGCACCTGGGTGCGGTCCTCGAGGACGGCCTCGACACACATGTCGCTTCCGAAGGAGTCCCTCAACACGCGGGTGGAGACCACGGCGGAGCTCGGCAGCCCGTCGCGACGCATGAAACGGTCACCGGCTGCGATCTCCCTGGCCTTGGCCTGGCGTCGAGAACGCGGGCCGGAGAAACGCCCGGAGAACCGGCCTCCGTCTGCGCCCTGGGTCATGCTCTCCTCCTCATCCCTGCCGTCTCTTCCCTTCCAGTGCGGACAGTGCTGTCGTCACCGACCGACTACCGGCCCCAGCCCACATGCGCCAGTGCTGCCTGGACGATGTGGCCACGGCCGCCCAGGAATTCGCTCTGCACGGCATCGCTCAGGGCCTCTTCCGGGGTCATCCAGGTCAATTCCAGGGCGTCCTGGCGGGCCTGGCACTCGCCCTGCACCGGTATCACGTACTCCAGCGCCACCGCGTGCTGGCGCTCGTCCACCAGGCCGGTCTGGGAGGGGGCCGGGAAGTACTCGCCCACCGTGAACGGGGTGATGGAGGGCGGCAGCTGCGGCATGGCGAGCGGGCCGAGGTCCTTCTCCAGATGTCGCAGCAGGGCCGCACGGATGGTTTCGCGATACATCACCCGGCCGGAGACGAACATGCGCTGCATGTGCCCTTCCGCGTCCGAGGTGAACAGCAGGCCGACGTGGGACACGTAACCCATGGAGTCGAGTCGGACGGGAACTGCCTCGACGTAGACCATGGGCAGGCGTTCGCGGGCCTCGTGGAGGTCTGCCTCGTTGAGCCAACCGGGGTTCGGGTCAGGAGTGCGCACGTTCATGTCTCATTCCTACCCGAGAACCCGCGCTCGGTGGGGTTCACGCGCCGATGTTCGCTGTTTGCTCACTCGACGCGTCTGCTCACTCGACGCGGTTGCTCACCAACCGCCGCGGGCGAACTGCTCCGCGATCGGGTTCTGGCGTGCAGGCACCCGCAGCGCCTTGGCGGCGGAGCCAGCCCAATGCGGATCGCGCAGGGCGGCCCGGCCGATGCTGATCGCGTCCGCCGTCCCCAGCGTCAGGATCGTCTCGGCCTGGTCGGCTTCCTCGATCAGCCCCACGGCAGAGACCACAGCATGCCCGACGGCGCCGTGCCCGACGTGGTGACCAACGGCGGCGCGCACGCGCGCCGCGAGCGGCGCCTGGTAGGCGGGGCCCACGGGGATGTCCACCGTGCCGTCGGGCCCCACGAAGCCGCCGGAGGAGACGTCGATCCATGAGATGCCGTGGTGGGCCACGAGGTCTTCGCTCAGGCGGGCGCTGGCCTCGATATCCCACCCGCCCGCGATCCAGTCCGTGCCGGAGATGCGAATCCCCAGGGGCTTGGATGCCGGCCAGACCTCGCGGATGGCGTCGGCGATCTCCCGGACCAGCCGAGTGCGGTTCTCCTCACTGCCGCCGTAGGAATCCGTGCGGTCATTGATCACCGGTGAGAGGAACTGGTGGATGAGGTAACCGTGGGCCGCATGGATCTGGATGACGTCGTAACCGGCCTCGTCCGCACGGGCGGCGGCCTCGGCAAAGGACCGGACCACGCCCGCGATCTCGGCTTCGGTCAGCGCGTGCGGGGTCTTCAGACCGGGGACGGTGGGGCGGGTGCTGGAGGAGACGGTGTCCCAGCCGCCCTGGTCCTCGTCGAGGCTGCCGGTGGTGGTGCCGCCGAACCCCGATCCCGTGGAGGCCTTGCCGCCTGCATGGGCCAGTTGCACGGCGGCGACCGCACCCTGCGAGTGGATGAAATCGGTGATCCTGCGATGGGTTTCGACCTGGTTCTCGTTCCACAAACCCACGTCTTCCGGGGAGATGCGGCCGCGCGCCTCCACCGCGGTGGCCTCGATCGAGACGAGACCGAAGCCGCCTTGGGCCAAGCTGCCGAGGTGGGCAAGATGCCAGTCGGTGGGGATCCCGTCGCGGGCCGTGACCGAGTACTGACACATCGGGGCGATGAAGGCACGGTTGCGGACCTCCAGGCCGTCGCCGTCGGAGGTGGGGATGGTGATCGGAGAGAAGAGTTTGCTCACGCTGGGTGCCAACCGCGGCGGAAGCGGTGTTGTTCCTTCGTACTGACAGGATGACGCCGCATGACGTAGCCGAGCCTCGCTCGGAGCCGGTCTCTCACCCCAGAGCCGGGGGAGACCCGGCTCCACGGTGAGGTGGCGGCTCTAAGCGGAACGGACTGCAGCATTACGCTGGTGTGTATGAGGTCTGGACACCCGCCTTCGCCTGCCGGTCCGATCATTCCGGACGCCCCCGAGACTGCTGCCGCTGCTGCCGCGCTCGAGTTCGCGCGGGAGTACTACTCGCCGGATGTCCTGAATCACGCGGTCAGGTCCTGGATCTGGGCAGAGCACATCGGCGCGGAGCGCGGCATCGAGAACATCGATCATGAGCTTCTCTACGTGGCCGCGCTCTTGCACGACATCGGTCTGGCTCCGGCCTACGACAACGTCGCCCTGTCCTACGAGGAGGCCGGAGGCCACGTGGCCATTGCGCTGACCACGGGAGCGGGCTGGGCACCCGAACGAAGGCAGCGCGTCCTGAACGTGATCGTCAGGCACAACTGGACGTCCGTGGACGTGGATCTCGATGCGGAAGGCCACCTGCTGGAACTGGCCACGGGGCTGGATGTCACCGGAGCCAACGCTGAACTCGTGTCCGACGAGCTGGTCGCCGCGGTGCTCGCGGACTTCCCCCGCGGGGACTTCGGTGCGGAATTCCTTGCTTGCGTCACCGATCAGGCGGAGCGGAAACCTGACACGGCTGCCAGCCGGATCGCCGGGGCGGGCCTGGCCGCCAAGGTGACGGCGCATCCCCACGAGTCACGAGGCTGATCCGACCCTCGGCGTGACTCCGACCCGGACCTCCCGTTGTAGGGCGGCCCGTTGCAACGCGGCGTCGAGATCCTCCAGCGGGTAAGTTGCCTCCACGAACTCGTCGAACGGGTAGTCCTTCCAGTGCCGCACCAGGAAATTCGTGGCCTCCCTCAAATCATCAGGGGCGTAGTTGTGTACGCCGGTCACGGTGAGCAGCCCGCGCACCACTCGTTCGGGGGCCACGTCCACGGGATCGGTGGGGAAGACGCTGCCGACCAGGACCACGCAGCCGCCCACCGCGGTCACGTCGAGTGCCGTCCGGACTGCTGCCGGAGAACCGGAGGCCTCCACCACCACGTCGATGTCCCCAGCGGGACCGGGGTGCTTGCCTGACCGGTTCTGCGCCAAGGCATCCGGAGTGAGGACCTCGTCGGCGCCGAAACGGGTCGCCAGGTACCGGCGTCCGGGTGACGGATCCACGACCGTGACCCGTGCGCCCCGTTCGCGAGCCATGGCGCACGCGGTGAGTCCGATGAGTCCGGCTCCGGACAGCAGCACATGGGCTCGTCCTAGATCGAGGCTGCGTTCGGCCGCACCGAGAGCGGCCCAGGCGGTGGCGATGCCGCATCCAGCCGGGGCCAGCACGGCCGATGGGATCTCGTGCGGGACTTTCACGATCGGAGTTCCCTCGACCAGATGCATGTGGGTGGCGAATCCGCCGCTCAGGACCCAGTCCGGTTGGATCTGCTGGTGGCCGTATTTACGTAGATGGCGACACTTCTGGGGTATCCCTCGCCTGCATCGATCGCAGTGACCGCAGTGCGCGGCCACGGACCAGACCACCCTGTCGCCGCACGCCACCGGGGCGTCCTGCCCCACAGCTGCGACCCGTCCTACGCTCTCGTGTCCCAGGACGAGAGGTGTCGGCTCGTGGCGGTCCCCTCGCACGGTGTGCACGTCCGAGCCGCACACCGTGGAGAGTTCCACCTCGACCACGACCTCACCGCGGCGGAGCGTGAGTTTCGGGACGGTGACGCTCTCGAGCGGCAGACCGGGGCCGGCGAAGACCATGGCGGTGGCATCCACGGTGACCTCGGCAGCGGTCGGTGCGGGACGGTCGGTGTCGAGGCTCATGCGCGCAGCGTCTCCAATGCCACGAGGTCCTCGCCGACGTCACGGGCGGAGGAGAGCTGCGAATGCAGCTCGGAGACATTGGCGAGGACGGCATCTGCACCGGCGGCGGTGAGGGTGTCGCGATCGTGTGCCCCGGAGGTCACCCCGACGACGAGCCCCGCGCCGGCTCTGCGTCCCGATTCCATGTCGCTGGCGGTGTCACCCACCACGGCGACGCATTCCACGGAGCTGGTCTCGCTCCGGATGAGAGCGGTGAGGACCAGGTCGGGAGCGGGACGGCCCCGGCCCACGTCGGCCGGCGAGAGCACCAGATCGACCTTGCTCTGCCACCCCAGATCGTCCAAGATCGCATCGCGTGTCTTCGGAGAGAAGCCGGTGGTCAGGGCGACCTTGACCCCTACGGAGCGGGCCCAGTCGAAGAGCGCCTCGGCCCCCGGCATGGCCTCCACACCACCGTTGGCGATGAGATCCGCATAGGCTCGCTCGAACTCCACGGTGGCACCGGCGGCCTTGGCCGTGTCGCCTCCTGCCAGGTGCGTGAAGACATCCAGCTTGGACTGACCCATGGTTTCTCGGACGTAGTCGAGCGCCTCGTCCCACGGCGTGGATCCGAGCACCGCCGTGGCTTCCGCCGCGCGAAAAAAGGCCCTTTCCACCACGCCGTCGTCACGGACGGTGGTGCCTGCCATATCGCAGACGAGCAGTTCCAAGGGGCGGCTGAAATCGTTCATGATGTGTAGTCCTCGTGATCGGTTTTCTGTGTCGGCGAAGGAGATGTCGTTGATCCGGTGGGGGCAGTGCGCTCGCCAAGAGCCCGTGCGACTGCATCTTCCGCAAGCCCCAATCCACAGGTCATGCCGATACCCGTGGTCGCGGCCAGGGCCACCACGCCGGGTGCCACCTCACGACGAAGGAACTCGTCGACACCCTTGGCGTAGACGCCCTGCCAACGTTCCAACACCGTGGGGCGGGGAACCCCGAACAGCTCCGCTGTCTCCTGTAACAGCAGTTCCTGCGCGGCCTCCGCTTGGAACGGACCAGGTGCCGTGGAGACCGTGTGGGTGTCTCCCACGAACAACGTGCCGTCGGGGAGCTGCGTGTACATCTGATTCACGTCGACGGCCGCGAGGTCCGGGCGTTCTTGATGCAGCCGTTGCCGCATGGTCCGGGCCTGAGGCAGATCGGCGAAGCGCGAGTAGCGTGCCAGCGACCAGCCGGTCAGTACCGGCGTCCGTAGTGGCGCAGCGAGGTCTGCCTGAACCCGCATCATGTCCAAAGCGCAGCGTTGGACACCCTCGGACTCGGCCAGGTCGGGCAGCAGCTGATCGAGGTCGTGGTTCACCGCGACGAAGGCATGCCGCGCGATGACGGCCCCCCGCGTGGTCTGTACTCTCACTCCACCCGAAACCGCATCGGAGACCAGCCTCAGTGCGGAGGTCCGCATCCTGAATTCCACGCCGCGCCGCGCGAGCAGCCTGGCGATGGCGTGGGCAGCAGAACGGGGGTCGGTCTGCAGGTCGTCCTGCAGCAGGGCCCCGCCCAGGAGCGAGCTGGTGCCGACCGGTGCGTGATCCCGCACTTCGGAGGCCGTCTGCATACGGATCCCGTTGGCGTCCTGTGCACGTGCCGCCTCGAGCACGGCCACTTCGTCCTCGTGACGGGCCGCGACCACGCTGCCGCAGGCGCGCAACCAGAACCCTGCGTCGCGTGCCAGCTCCAGCCAGAGGGGTCGCGCCAGGCTCGCGTAGCGGGCCGCCTCCCCGGTCTGCGCACCGATGCATGCGTGGCCGAAGTTGCGCACCGAGGCACCGACGATGTCGTCGCACCGATCGACGACGATCACGTCGAGCCCACGCCGTCGAGCCGCGTGGGCCACGCCGAGCCCCACGATCCCAGCGCCGATCACGGCGATGTCGCAATCCGTGACGGAGGCACTCACCGGAACACCTTCCTCATCCACATGGCGATCCCTTCCACGATCAGCACGGTCACGAGGATCATGATCACGATGGAGCCCACCAGCTGATAGTTGGACCCCTGTCCGGCGTTGAGCAGGTAATAGCCCACGCCGCCGCCACCGACGATGCCGAGCAGTGTCGCCGCGCGGATGTTGGTGTCCAACAGGTAGAAGGTGTGTCCCACCAGCGATCTGGCGCCCTGAGGCAGCGTGGCTGCTGCGAACATCTGCACGCGGGAGGCACCCGAGGCCGTGATGGCGCGTTCGGGACCGCGCGGGACCTCCTCGAAGGAGTCCGCGATGAGCTTGCCGAGCAGCCCGATCCCGCCGAAGGCCAATGCGATGGTGCCGGCCTGCGAGCCGAGGCCCGTGATGACGATCAGCACGATGGCGAGGATCACCTCCGGCACCCCTCGGATGACCACGAGCAGCATCCTGAAGGTGTTTCTGGTTCCGTGGGTGGGGGCCACATTGCGTGCGGCGAGCGACCCGATCAGCAGGGAGAACACGAAGGCGATCAGGGTTGCGGCCAGCGCGATCATGATGGTGTCCAGCATGGCGGCGAAGATCTTGGAGAACCCGTAGCTGCCGAAGTTCGGGGGCCAGAAGGACGTGGCGACCGGCGGGACCTCGCGCCAGAAGGTGAGGAAGTCACCCCAGGTGATGTCGCTGACCAGCACGGCGGCCACGACCACGGCGACCGCCGTCCACCCCGCCAGGACGTTCTTGATCCTTCTGCCGGTCCACGGCCGCTTCAGCGCCTCGGTGGGTGAGACGGCGGTGGGTGAGGCGAAGGTGCCCGACGCGTTGGTGCCCGACGTGGTGTGGCCGGCATCCGCCGTCGGGCCTTGGCGATTGCGTCGACGCGTGCCGCCTGCGGCGGCGCGGCGGCGCTGCATCAGCTTCACGAGGCCGCCCTTGCCTGCCTGGTCCCCGAGCATGGAGACACGCACGGCGGAGGAGACGATCTCCATCAGCACGCACAGCAGGAAGATCACCAGGGCGATCCCGAGACCCAGGCTGTAGTCCAGGGACTTGAACGCATTCGACATGGCCAGGCCGAGCCCGGCCACACCGACGAAACCGAGGATGACGGAGCCCCGCAGGTTGATGTCGTTGCGATGCAGCACCGTGGCGACCCAGGAGGGCATGACCTGAGGAAGGATGCCTGCGGAGAACTCCTGCCACTTGGAGCCGCCGGCCGCTCGGATGGCCAGGCGTGGGCCCTCGTCGATCTGCTCGATGGCGTCGGCGAAGAGCTTGGAGATCATGCCGATCGAGTGGATGCCGATGGCCAGGATGCCCGGGAGCGCGCCAAGGGAGAACATCAGGACGAAGACCATGGCAAGGACAACGTCCGGAATGGCACGAGTGAACACACCGACAAAACGGGCCAGTCCCATCCACATGCGTCCGGGCGTCGTGTTGGAAGCAGCCAGATACGCCACCGGTACCGAGAGCACCGCCGCGAGCACGGTGCCGGCGATCACCAGCCCCAGTGTCTGCACGGTGAGGGTCAGCAGCTCGGTCGCGGGAGGGAAGGAGAGACCCCCGACGCGGGCGAAGAAACGTTGCGCATTGGAGGACTCCCCGAACATCGCCGGGAGGGAGATATCGATCCTTATCAAGGCCAGGATCGCCAACACGACGAGGACGCCGAGACAGATCCCGGCGGCAAGACGTTGCGCGTCGTGGCGTGGCCGCGGAGTGACTCGTGGTGATGATCCTCGGGCTGGAGCGGGAGCCGTGGACACGGTGCTCATGCGGTCCGGCCCCCGGCAGACAGCGGTTCGGACTCCCGCACCGACTCCACGATCCTGTCGATCTCGTCCACCTCCGAGGTCGTGGTGGCGACCTGGCCGTAGATCTCCATGACCTCGGATTTGGTCAGACCCGTTGCGGGGGTGTCGAGGACGACTCCACCATGACGTAGGCCCACGATGCGGTCGGCCCACGAGATCGCCAGATCCACCTGATGAAGGGAACAGAGCACGGTCAGTTTCTCCTCGGCGGCGATCTCACGGATCAACGCCATGACCTGAGAACTGGACTGCGGGTCCAGTGATGCCACCGGTTCGTCCGCCAGCAACACCTCCGGGTCCTGCATCAGAGCCCTGGCGATCGCGACGCGCTGCTGCTGGCCTCCGGAGAGGGTGTCGGCACGTTGGTACGCCTGCGAGAGCAGCCCTACCCGGTCCAGATGCCCCAGAGCCTTCAGTTTCAAGGCTTTCGGGTAGCCGAACAAGCCGAGGCGTGGTCCCCGAACCCGGCCGAGGGCGCCGGTGAGAACGTTCTCCAGGACGGTGAGAGGTCCCACCAGTTCGAACTGCTGGAAGATGAAACCGACCCTGGAACGCAGTGAGCGCAACGCCTTGCCTCGCAGCCGAGGCACGGGCTGACTCAGGACCTCGACCGTGCCGGCGGTCGGGGTCTCCAGTGCGTCCACATGACGCAACAGAGTGGATTTCCCGGAGCCCGACAGGCCGAGCAGCACCACGATCTCGCCCTGCTCCACCCTCAGGTCCACACCGGTGAGTGCCTGCGTCCCGTCGTCGAATCGCTTGCTCAGACCGTCGACCCGGATCACGGTGCTGCCAGTGCCAGTGCCAGTGCCAGTGCCAGTGCCCGTGCCAGTGCCCGGGGTCAGCCCTCCGTGCACTGCTCCGCCTTGGTTTCCTTGCACAGCGTGCGGATCTCGTCGTAGTAGGCGTCATCCACCGGGGACGTGCCGTAGAAGACCTGGCGGAATGCATCGGTGTCCGCGCTCTTCACCCCGGAATCCACGATCTCGTCCGCCGTGACCTCCTTGAGCAGGTCGGTCAGTTGGTCCTTCGTCTCCTTGGGCAGTGCGTCTGCCACGACGATGGGGGCACCGGGGACCAGGGTCTTGTCGACGACCTTCACCTTGTCGTTCTTGGCGACCTCGACGTCTTCGGCGAATCCGGCCTCGCATTCGGTGCCTACCGCGGTCTTCTTCACGCTCACGTCGTGTTTACCTGCGAAGACCGGGCTGATGTCTTCCTTCGGGTCGATGCCGTTGTCCAGCAGGTTGTAGCTGGGGAAGAGATAACCGGAGGTGGAGGAGGGATCCACGAAGCAGACCTTCTTGCCCTTGAAATCCTTGATGGATTCGATGTCGCTGTCCTTGGGCGCGATGGCCTCGGAGTAGTAGCCGGGCTCCGCGCCCTCCTTGGTGATGATGGAGGAGATGGGGGTCAGCTCCGCGCCCTTGGTGGTGGCGGTGACGTAGGTGAACCCGGAGAACGAGGCCACGTCGATCTTCCCTGCGACCGAGGCCTCGATCAGTGCCGCGTAGTCGGTGGACTCGTGGTACTCGACCTCCTTGCCGGTCTCCTGGGCGATGTAGTCCATGAGTGGCTGGTAGTTGGTCTCGGTATCCACTGAGTCCGGAACCACGCCGAACACCAAGGTGTCCTTGTCCACGGCATAACCACCGGAACCCTCCGCGTTGGCATCGGAGGAACAGGCGGCGAGGCCGAGGCCGAGCAGGGCCATGGAGGCGACGGCAGCGCTGCGCCGAAGGAGGCCTGCGCTAGGGGTAGAGATCATGGTGACCGGGGTGCCTTTCGATTCGTGAGATGCGGGGTCGCAAACCACGTTGGCACATGGAATCGGTCGAAAAGGGTGTTGTTGGAAAGCGTTCAGATACGGTTCACAAGAACCTTGCCTGAGTTAATTCTCGAGGTTCGTTGATTCTCGGGGTTCGTTAATTCTTGAGGTGCGTGAAGGAAGGGTTCAGTTGCTGTAGCGGCGCACGAAATTGGAGAGCACGGCGCGGGCGTGGGACACGTCGGTGCTCAGGGCGATCTCGGTCAGTGCCGTGGCCTCTGAGGGGTCGAAATAGCCGTGGTGCTTGTACGCGTCGATGCGTTGCGCCAGCCCGCGCCCGTCGAGCTCCGGGTGGAACTGCGTGGCATAGACGTTGGAACCCAGCTTGAACATCTGCACGGGGGCCGGGCCGGAGGTGGCCAGGAGGGTGGCGCCGGTGGGCAGTGTGCTCATGGCCTCCTTGTGGCCCACGAACGCGGTGAAGGTCTTCGGCATCCCGGCCAGCACCGGGTCGGCGGCACCCTCGTCGGTCACCTGGATGGTGGAGGGCCCGACGGGTTCCGGATAGGTACGGTCCACCACACCGCCGGCCGCACGGCCCAGGATCCCCACGCCGTAGCAGAGGCCAAGGAAGGGCAGGTCGTGCTCCAGCACTGTGGAAACCAGTTCCACGAGCTGCCCCTCGACTCGTTCCTGCAATGCCGACGGTTCAGGGTCGGTGGAGGTGAAGGGTGAGCCGCCCAGGATCACCCCCGAGTACTGGCGCAGGGACTCGAGGCCCGGCACAGGGGAGAAGGCGTCCCGCTCCAGCCGGTGCTGCACCACGTCTCCTGGAGCCAGCCCCGCGAGTTCGGTGACGCCGCGCAATTCTCCGGCTACGACGTCGTCCTCCGGTCGGGTGGAAATGAGCAGGAAGGGCTTGGGTGTTCCACCTGATGACAACGAGATCAGGCCTTTCGTTCTGCAGAAGTGATGGCCTGACGACGAGACAAGGCGGCCAGGAAGGCTGCCAGGGTGCCCACGATGGCCAGGACCATGAGCAGAACCTGTCCGGTGAGAATGGCGGCAGGGATCAGCCACGCCACACCGAAGGCGAGACCGGCGGAAGGGAGGATGCGGCCGCGCTCGCTGGACCCCGCGATGAACACGGGAACCAAGGCGGCGATCAGGAAGATGGTCCCGAGCAGTGCGGGCGGCCCCGAGTTGATCTGCAATCCGGCCAGTAGCGCCGAAGCAGACCAGCAGAAGGTGAACGCGCCCCAACCCAACGCGAGTTCCAACGGGGCATCGGTGAGCCAGCGTTCCCTCGGGCTGCGTGCGGTGAGCAGGTTGAGCGCATGGACCCCGTAGCCTGCGCCGGCCATCAGCGCCAGCGCCGCGATCAGGGCGACCCAGGCCAGGCCGTTCGCTGCGGCGAGAATCCATCCGATCCCGGCACACGACACCACCAGCGTCGCCAAGCCGGTGCCTCTCTGACGCCGGGCGGAGCGTTGGTCCGGGAACCAGGAATGGACGGCTGAAGCCGTCATGATCAGACCCAGGACCGGCCAGGCGAAGGCAGCGACGAGCAGTGGAGCCAGGGAAGCCTGGTGGCGGGTGAACTCAGGCGACAGGCTGAGCGTCCCGGTCACCGTCATGTAACCCACCACCACGAAGGCAGCCGCGGCCAACGTGCTCGCGCAGCGGCGCACCACGTCCAAGAACGTGGCCTTGGGGGCGGGTGAGTACTCTGGCAGGTTGTACGGCGCCACGTACACGGAACCTGGGGGTGCGGGCCTGTTCGCGTCCGGGATGATCTTGGGTGAGGACGCGATGGGAACGTAGTTGGGACGTTCTTCGGAGTCCTCGGTCAACGATGTCTGGATGGCCTCACGCGCATCCCACACCATGGCATCGAGGTGACCGGCCTTGCGGTTCTCGGACAGGGCGGCGCGGGCCTCCAGGATGGCTTTGGTGCGGTCCGCCTTGTCCCGGATCCGCTCCGCCTCGAGATCCTTCTGAGCGCGCTCCTGCAAGTGCGCATCGCGGTCGCGTTCGTCGCGTTCCAGGTCGAAGGGCTCCTCTTGGGGAGTCCTCCGCTGGGTACCAGGGCGTTCACGTGGCGGGAAACGAAGGGTCTCGGGCGCGTCAGGTTCCGAGGTGCCGGATTCTTCCGGTTCCTCTTGTCGACGTGCCTGATTCTTCATCCCGACTCCCATCATGGGGTTGGTACGTGACGGACCCGATGGGCGCATCCCACCTCTGGGCCAAGCGTATCCAGCAGGACACGCCGGATCGCGGAGGCTGGCCGGGCATCGCCCGGTGTGTTGCCGGTGAGTTGCCTCGGAAGGTGAGGACCGCCGTCGGGCATGGCACCGATGCCCGACGCCGTGTGCCCGCCTCAGGCGGGCGCCTCCAGCAGGGTGCGGCGGGAGGTGAAGCGGCGCTGCGCGCCGCTGAGCGGGTCGGTGAAGGAGATCTGGCGGGCCAGGAGTTGCAGCGGCTTGCTGTGGTCGTCCGGGGCGTCGTCCAGGAGGTCCGGGTAGAAGGCGTCGTTGAGGATTCCGGCGCCGAGTTCGGCCAGGTGGACGCGGAGTTGATGGGTGCGGCCGGTGCGAGGACGAAGCCGCGTGTGGAGGACGGGAAGGCCCGCGTGGGTGCCTTGGGAGGTGCCGGTGGCGATGGGTTCGATGATGGTTTCGGCGTTGGGCGGTGCGTCGTCGTCCACGACCACGCGGATGACGCCCTTGTCCTTGTCGATGTGGTTTCGGT
>NZ_JALAGT010000055.1 GCF_022712295.1 Galactobacter sp. | reverse complement strand
CCTGCATTCCCTGCTGCGTTGGGACTCCAAGACCGAGTTCGTCCAGGCCATCAAGCTCTCCATGGACATCGCCGGCCGCCGCGGTGGCGCCTGCCGCCCCCCGCGTGGCGCGCTGTCCCCGGAGATCCACGCCAAGATCACCAAGGACACCGAGAACGCTCTGGCCAAGGGTTACAAGTAAACCCTGAAGTTCTCCTGCCCGACGGCGGGTGACGGACCCGCGGGTCCGTCACCCGCCGTCGGGCACCCGCATCCCCACAGGTCATCTGCAGTACGGAAAGTCAGAGGTCTTCCCCCATGCGTACCACCCGCGTTTTCCACTCCGTCGACTCACATACGGAGGGGATGCCCACTCGGGTCATCACCGGCGGCGTCGGCACCATCCCAGGCAACACCATGGCCGAGCGCCGGTTGTGGTTCATGGAGAACGCGGATCACCTGCGCACGCTGCTGATGACCGAGCCCCGCGGGCACGCCTCCATGTCCGGGGCCATCCTGCAGCCGCCAACGCGTCCCGACTGCGACTGGGGTGTGCTCTACATCGAGGTCTCCGGACTGCTGCCCATGTGCGGTCACGGCACCATCGGCGTCGCCACGGTGCTGGTGGAGACCGGCATGGTTGAGGTCCGGGAACCCGTCACCACCATCCGCCTGGACACCCCGGCCGGACTCGTGGTCGCAGAGGTCGCTGTCAAGGACGGCCACGCGGAGTCCGTGTCCATCACCAACGTTGCCTCCTACGTTGACCGGCTCGATGCCAAGGTGGACGTCCCCGGCTACGGCGAGATCACCTACGACCTGGCCTTCGGTGGCAACTTCTACGCCGTGGTGGATCTGGAACAGCTCGGGCTGCCGTTCGACCGCGAACGCAAGGATGACCTGCTCGAGGCCGGCCTCGCCATCATGGACGCCATCAACGAGGTGGACGCACCCGTCCACCCGGAGCGCCCCGACATCCGCCTGGTGCACCACGTCTACCTGAAGTCCCCGGACTCAACGAACCGGCACTCCCGCCACGCGATGGCCATCTACCCGGGCTGGTTCGACCGCTCGCCCTGCGGCACCGGGACCTCGGCCCGCATGGCGCAGCTGCACGCCCGCGGCGAACTGCCCCTGAACACCGATTTCCGCAACGACTCCTTCATCGGATCCACGTTCATCGGCCGTCTCCTGGAGGAGACCGAGGTGGCCGGACGCCCAGCGGTGATCCCCAAGATCACGGGCCGGGCTTGGGTCACGGGCACGGCACAGTACATGCTGGATCCCACCGACCCGTTCCCGGAAGGATTCCTGCTGTGACCTCTCTGCCCTACCTCGATGCCGCCGGCGTACGTACCGCACTGCCCTGGGACACCGCGGTGTCCGGCCTGGAGACCGCGCTGGCAGGGGACGTGGACCCCGAGAACGACGGCCCCCGCCTGTTCGCGCCGACCAACCGCGGTGAGTTCCTCATGATGCCGGCCGTCACCAAGTCCTCGGCGGGAGTCAAGGTGCTCACCATCGCCCCGGACAATCCTGAGCGCGGTCTTGAGAAGATCCAGGGAACGTACCTGCTCTTCGACGAGTCCACCTCCGCGCCCAAGGCCGTCATGGACGGCACGGAACTCACCGCGATTCGTACCCCGGCGGTGACCTTCGTGGGGCTGCGTGCGCTCGCCGCTGCCGCCCCCGACGGGTTCCCTGAGACTCCCACTGTTCTGGTGTTCGGCGCAGGTGTGCAGGCGTTGAACCACCTGGACGCCGCGGCCTGGTGCTGGCCGGGCGCCGCATTGCAGGTGGTGGGCAGGCGCCCCGAACGCGTTGCCTCCTTGATGGAGCAGGCCGCCGAACGCGGGCTGGGCGTCACCGATGCCGGAGCGGATATCGAGGCCGCGGTGCGTGCGGCGGACGTCATCATCACCGTCACCACCTCGGCGACCCCGCTCTTCCCGGGGGAGTGGGTGGCACCGAATGCGCTCGTGGCGGCAGTGGGCCAGCACGGATTGGACGCCCGCGAGCTCGACCCGAGCCTGATCCTGCGTTCCGATGTTCTGGTGGAGGGACGTGCCTCGATGCTGCGCGAGGCCGGTGACCTGATCCCGGCACGCAGCGCGGAAGAATGGCAGGAACTGGTCCCGCCGAACCTGGCAGACGCCGTGGCGGGCCGGATCCACCGCACGTCCGGGAACCCGGCCGTCTATTGCGGGGTCGGAATGTCGTGGGAGGACCTGGTCCTGGCCACCGTGGCTGCCTCGCCCAAGGAGAACGCATGAGCGAGCAGTCCGTCCTGGCCCCACTGGGCAGGGAGAAGAACCTCCGAGACATCGTCACCGACAAGCTGCGAGCGGCCATCATGGTGGGTGAGCTGGCGGAAGGCACCACGGTCTCCGCACCCACGCTCGGTGCACAGCTTGGCGTCAGCGCCACCCCGGTGCGTGAGGCCATGATGGACCTGGCTCGTGAGGGCATGGTGGAGACGCAGAAGAACAAGGGTTTCCGCATCACCTCGCTCTCCAACGAGGAGCTACTGCAGATCACCGACGTACGGCTCCTCCTGGAGCCCCCGGCCATGCCGCGCGCGATCGGGAACCTGACCCCCGAGGTCCTGGCCCAGCTCCGCGACCTCGCCGACCTCAACCTCAAGGCCGCCCGCGAAGAGGATCTGGAGAACTACCTCCTCACCGACCGGGACTTCCACGCGCTCATCCTCTCCCAGGCCAACAACCCGGTCCTGGCTGACCTCTGCACCTCCCTGCGTCTGCGTACCCGCCTCTACGGGTTGCGTTCCCTGGCGGACCTCGGACTGCTGGAGGACTCCGCACTGGAGCACCACCGCCTGATCGACCTGCTGGAGGCAGGCGACGGTGCGGGTGCAGAAGAGCTCTTGCGGGCTCATATCGGCCATGCCACCGGGTCGTGGCAGACCGGATCCAAGGCCGACCACGTGGCCGAGACCCCCACCAACCTTCAGAAGGAGGCACCGCTCAAGTGACCCACAGCGACGTCGTCGTCATTGGCGCAGGCATCATGGGTGCCGCCGTGGCGTACTTCGCAACTCAGGCCGGAGCCTCCGTCACGGTGGTGGAACGCGGCCTCCCCGGTTCGGGGACCTCGTCCCATTGCGAGGGCAACATCCTGCTCTCCGACAAGGAATTGGGACCCGAGCTGGATCTGACCCTGTACTCGCTCGGCGTCTGGAAGAACGACCTGGCCCACGTGGCCACCGACTGGGAGTTCGAGGCCAAGGGCGGCATCATCGTGGCGTCCAAGGAATCCTCCTTGGCGTCCCTCTCCCGCCTCACCACCGCTCAGCGCAGTCGTGGCATCCAGGCAGAGGAAGTGGATACAGAGCGGCTGTTGGAACTGGAACCGTGGATCACCGACAAGGCGCTCGGTGCCGCCTATTACCCGCAGGACGCGCAGGTGCAGCCAGTGCTGGCCGCCACCGGCATGCTGGGGTTGGCCCGCGCAGCCGGGGCTCGCGTCATGGTGAACTCGCCCGTCACGGAGCTGATTCGGCACGGCGACCGCGTGGTGGGCGTGCGCACCCCCAATGGTGACGTGACGGCGGACGCCGTCGTCAATACGTCGGGCACATGGGCGGGCGGCATCGCGGCCCTGGCTGGAGTCAACGTGCCCGTGCGCCCCCGCCGCGGCTTCGTGATGGTCACCGAGCCGCTGCCGCCACGTATCCGCCGCAAGGTGTACGCCGCGGAGTACGTCGACAACGTGGGCTCCTCCGACGCCGGCCTGCAGTCCTCACCGGTGGTGGAGGGGACCCCGGCGGGCACCATCCTGATCGGTTCCACCCGTGAACGCGTGGGCTTCGAGGACCGCGTGGCGGTAGACGGCCTGCGCACCATGGCGCAAAACGCCGTGGCGCTGTTCCCGTTCCTGGCCCAGACCCGCATCATGCGCCATTATCACGGCTTCCGGCCCTACTGTCCTGACCACCTGCCGGTCATGGGGCACGACGATCGCGCCCCAGGCCTGTGGCACGCCTGCGGTCACGAGGGCGCCGGCATCGGCCTGTCCGTGGGGACGGGCAAACTGTTGGCGCAGGCCATCACGGGCGAGCAGCCCGACATGGATCTGACGCCCTTCGCTCCCTCCCGCTTCGGTGAGGGCGCTCCGGAAATCACTCTGACCGAGAACGGGGAGGTCGCCGCATGAGCAAGGGATTGCAGCAGACGCCTCAGGTCAGCTTGAGCGTGGACGGCCAGGAGATCACCGCCCCGGCGGGTGCCACGGCCGCGGCCGCGATGCTCGGCGCGGGACAGCGGGCCTGGCGGACCACACGCAAGGAAGGCAAACCACGCGGACAGTTCTGCGGCATCGGAGCGTGCTGGGACTGCCTGGTCAGCGTGGACGGCTCCCAGGTGCAGCGCGCCTGCATGCTGCCGGTCGAGGAGGGGATGAGCATCTCCACGGTGGATCCGGAACTCGGTGCCCGCCCCTGCGAACAGGAGCCGCACGAGCCCGCAGAGAGCGCGCTTGCGACCGCAGAGATTGCCATCACCGTGGGCCCGGAACCGGATCCGGAATCCCACGGGGGGAACGACCAGGGCCAGGAGGGAACGCGATGAGCACCGAACAGAGTCGTGTCGACGTCCTGGTGATCGGCGCGGGCCCGGCCGGCCTCGCCGCGGTTGCCGAGGCGCTGGACGCCGGAGCCACCGTGGCCTGCGTGGATTCCAATACGCAACCGGGCGGCCAGTTCTGGCGTCACCGGCCGGAGAACGTGGTGACCGACGACGGCCGACTGCACCACGGGTGGGCCACCTATCGTGAGCTGCGCTCCCGCTTCGACGCCGGTCTCCAGGACGGGCGCCTGACCTTCCTCCCCTCCACCGCCGTGTGGATGGTGCAGACGTCTTCTGACGGGGACACCTTCGACGCTCACCTCACCGGCGCCATCGAGCGCCCCGAGGCGCCAGACGCAGCGACCTCCGGCGCCCCCATCGTCGCCACCACGGTGGTCATGGCCACCGGCGGCTACGACCGCCAGCTCCCCGTCCCCGGTTGGGACCTCCCCGGCGTCATGGCCGCGGGCGGCATCCAGGCCACCATCAAGGGATCCGGCGTGCTCCCCGGCCGCCGCGTGCTGTTGGCCGGGACCGGCCCGTTCCTGCTGCCCGTCGCCGCCAACGTGCTGGCCGCGGGCGGCGAGGTGCTCGCCGTCTGCGAGGCAGCCTCCCTGACCGGTTGGGTACCCAACGCGCTCACCGCCTCCAAGGTCCCCTCCAAGGGACTCGAGGGGGTGGAATACGCCAAGGAACTGCTCAAGCACCGCGTCCCCTACCTGCAGCGCCGCGTCATCACCGAGATCCGAGGCACCGACGGCGTGGAATCCGTGGTCACAGCCAAGGTGGACGCCTCAGGCAACGTGCTCCCCGGCACGGAACGCGTCTTCGTGGACGTGGACATCGTGGGCCTGGGCTACGGCTTCACCCCACAGATCGAACTCGGCGTGCAGCTGGGCCTCACCACCCGCACCGACGTGGACGACTCCGTGGTCCTCACCGCGGACCGACACCAGTCCTCCAGCCAGGATGGCGTCTTCGTGGCCGGTGAGATCACCGGAGTGGGCGGCTGGCTGCTCTCCGTCACCGAGGGCCATGTGGCCGGTCGCGCCGCGGCCGCCAAGGCGCTTGGCACCGTGCCGGACGACGCGGCGGCAGCCGGGCACGGAACGTCGGGCATGGTCGCGTCCCCGACCAAGGCGGAAGCGCGCACCATTCGTCGGCACCGCGACTTCGCCGCCGCGATGCACACCACGCATCCCGTTCCACCCAAGTGGGAGGACCGGCTCACGGATCAGACCTTGGTCTGCCGCTGCGAGGAGGTCCCCGCAGGCGATATCCTCGCAGCGAAGGACGAGGCGTTGGCCCAGGATGCGCGAGCGTCCAAGCAGGTCACCCGCGCAGGAATGGGGTGGTGTCAGGGGCGCATGTGCGGCTTCGCGACCGCGTGCCTGGCCGCGTCCGGTGCCCCGACTCGTGAGCAGATGGAGGCCACCTCCAAGCGGCCGGTCTCCACGCCCGTCACCCTGGCCACCTTGATCGCGGGGGCCGAAACAGAAACTTCCGAAGAAACCTCAACGAAGTCCAACGAAGGAGCTTGAGTCATGCCCACCACCGTGTCCGAACTCGACACCATTCTCGACACCGCAGTCGGGGCCTCCGACGCCTGGGCCCGGTTCACGCCGGCTGCCCGCGCCGACGTCCTGGACGCCGTGGCAGACGCCCTCGACGCACAGGCGGAGACCCTCATCCCGCTGGCCCGCGAAGAGTCCCACCTGTTGCTCGGCCGCCTCACCGGCGAGCTCAAGCGCACCACCTTCCAGTTGCGACTCTTTGGCGAGATCCTGCGCGACGGCGGCTTCCTCGACGCCCGCATCGACCACGCAGACCCGGCCTGGCCCATGGGCGCGCGCCCCGATCTGCGCCGTCACCTCGAGCCCATCGGCCCCGTGCTGGTCTTCGCGGCCTCCAACTTCCCCTTCGCCTTCTCCACCATCGGCGGCGACTCCGCCTCCGCGCTCGCCGCAGGCAACTCCGTGGTGCTCAAGGCCCACTCCGGCCACCCGAAGCTGACCGTGGCCACGGCCGACGTGGTGCGTTCCGCGTTGTCCGAGGCGGGCGCCCCCGATGGCCTGTTCCAGGTCATCCTCGGCACAGACGCCGGGCGCTCAGCAGTGGTGGACCCCCGCATCAAGGCTGCCGGCTTCACGGGCTCCATCCCGGGCGGTCGCGCGCTGTTCGACCTGGCCTCCTCACGCCCGGACCCGATCCCGTTCTACGGCGAACTGGGCTCCAACAACCCCGTCTTCGTGACTGCTACCGCAGCCGAGCGCTCCACCGCGGAGATCCGAGACGGCTTCATCGGCTCCTTCACCCTGGGCGCCGGCCAGTTCTGCACCAAGCCGGGCACGTTCATCATCCCGGCCGACTCCGACCTGGCGACCTCGTTGCGCTCCGTGGCCCTACCCGACGGTGCTCACCTGCTCAACGACCGCATCGTCTCCGGCTACGCGGAGGTGCTCGGTGAGCTGAAGGACGACCCGCGCTTCACTGTGTTGGCCGAGGGTTCCGACCCGGTGTCAGAGTCCCCGACCCCCACGCTGCTGCGCGTCTCGGCCGAAGACATGCTCGCCGACCCCCGCGCACTTCAGCGCGAGTGCTTCGGACCCACCTCCGTGGTGGTGGAGTACAGCTCCGAGTCGCAGTTGGTGGAGCTGGCCGAGACCTTCGAAGGTCAGCTCACCGCCACCATCTTCGGTGAGGAGGGCGAGGACCTGGACGAGCTCGTGCGGGTCCTGGCCGCCCGTGCCGGTCGCTTGCTGTGGCGCGGTTGGCCCACCGGCGTGACCGTCTCCTACGCCCAGCAGCATGGTGGCCCCTACCCTGCCACCACCGCCGTCGGCTCCACCAGTGTCGGTACCGCAGCGATCACCCGCTTCCTGCGGCCCGTGGCCTACCAGGACTTCCCGCAGTCCATGCTCCCCGCCGATTTGGCCAACGCCAACGAGTGGAGCGCTCCGCGGCTGGTGGACGGCAAGCGCTCCGAGCCCCGCCGCTGAGGGTTTACCCCTTAGAACTCGGTAGGCCTCTCGACACGGGAGAAGCCCCCGTCTCCAGGATTTGCAACGGTCCTGGGGCGGGGGCTTCTCGCGTTGTCTGGGGCTCATGCTGAATCAGGGGGCAGACTTGCGACCACTTCTACGCTTCGCGACGGTTTCCGGGTTCTGCGGCCGTCGAGCGACGGTCGCAGAACGAGGATCGGGCCGCAAACCCACGATCGGGCCGCACACTGAGCCCTCCTGCCCGATCCGGCCTCAGCTGGTGCCGGAGATGGACTTGGGCCGCTTGGGATCCAGCACGGACTTGGGGTCGAAGAAGGACTTCATGGCTTCACGCCCGTCCAGTGCTGCCTTCAACGAGATCCCGTCGACGTTGAACCGGGCCTCACGCAGATAGCCGTCACCCAACTGACCCCAGGCCGGGGTGGAGCCGTCCACGTTGAAGTAGAAATCGAATCCGGCGTGTTTCAGATAGTTGTACTTGGCACCCGAATAGGGAGGGAGCCCGGAGATGTCCGCCCCGAAGGGGTAGATCAGCAGGTTGGTGGGCCCCACGATGGGCTGCACGTCCTTCTTCCACCGCTGGGTGTCCTGCTTGATGCGTTCGGGCGAGGACTTGGTGAAGTTGATGTGTCCCCAGGAGTGGGAAGCGAACTCCCAGCCGTCATCCTTCAAGGCATTCGCCACGGTGGTGGCGGTGGCGGTGTCCTGTTTGATGTTCTTGTTGGGGTCGTCGCTCTTCGGCCCGTAGACGCTGGGTGAGGTCCGGTAGCCGAGGACGCCGTTGTAGCCGGTCAGAGCGATGACGCCCTTGTTCCCGTACGGGGCGAAATCGGGGTGTTTCTTCACGAACTCATCCACGATGGGCATGACGTCGTAGTCGCCCACGGAGGTCTTCTTGGTCTTGGGGTCCGTGTAGGTGTTCTTCACGCCGTCATCGGTGACCTTGAGGTTGGTCGCGAACCCGTCCCCCTTCATGTACTCGTAGTAGGAGACGTCGTCGATGGAGAGCACCAGGGGTTTCTTTCCCCTGGGCACCTTCAACTCGTTGGTGACGAACTTGCCGGACTTGTCCACTTGGCCCAGCGAGCGTGGCGAGACCAGCACGTAGCCCTTCTTGTAGATCTGCTTCAGCATCTTGTTGAACTCGTCCACCGTGACCATGTAGTCGGCGTAGCCCTTGCCGGACTCGCGGTCCTTGAACGCGGTGTCCGCGTCCACGATGAGCGAGTGGAAGAAGAGGTGGGACACCTGTGCGTTGTCCTCCCACACCTCGGTCTGGACCTTGGAGTCCAAGGGCTCCGTGGGGGCCTTGGGTGCCGCGGCCGGTTTGACGTCCTTGGGGGCCTCGCTTGGAGTAGGAGTGCCCGACGCCTCGCTGTTGGGTTCCGCGCCGGCGGAGCCGGACGCTTCTGCCGCGGAACCCGATGGCGACGTGGACGGGGATTCGTCTCCGGATCCGGAGCAGCCTGCCAGGGCTAGGACCCCGGCCAGGCTCAGTGTGGCCGTCGCGGCGGTGAGACGGTTGGAGAAGGAACGCACGAGTGGATGCCTCAAGTTCATCTGATCGGTGGCTTGCTGGTGTTATCCACGGTAGCCCCGTGGTTCCTCAGGTCAACCGTGCACCTGTACGTATCGTCTGCCTGCCGACATCCGAGCCGCGCCGATTCGTGCGGGCCGGACGATCACCGTTCAGCTGGGGGGCGGCCCCAGCACGGTTTCGAGGTACCGGTTGGAGAATCGCCCCGTGGGATCCACTCGGTCACGGGTCCTGACGGCATCCGCGTGGTGCGGGTAGAGCCCCGCCAGGTCCTGGGCGTTCAACGTGTGGATCTTGCCCCAGTGCGGCCTGCCGCCCGCGGCCTTGAACACGGGTTCCACCGCCGCGAAATAGTGGAGGTGGTCCTCCTTGATGAAGCGATGCACCGCGATGTAGGCGCTGTCGCGTCCTGACGCCGTGCCGAGCCAGGTGTTATCCGCTGCGGCGGTACGAACCTCGATGGGGAACGTGATGCCGTCCCGGTAGCCGTTGACCACGCGGATCACCTCTCGCAGGACCTCCTCGGCGTCCGCCAGCGGGACCGCGTACTCCATCTCCCTGAAGCGCGTGCGGCGTGGGGAGACGAAGATCCTGTCGGAGCGGTCCACGTAGTCACGGTCTCCCATGGCCGAGGCCGCGAAGCGGTTCAGCCGGGGCACGGTCCGGGGCAGAATCCTCCCCAGCTCGCACAGGGCGCGGTGCCCGCCATTGCCGAGGATCTCGTCATCCACCAGGTGCTGCGCACGCTTGAGGGGCGCGCGTTCACCACCCATGGGACGCCGCGTGTTGACCTTGGCGGAGACCATGTCGGTGTGCTGGAACCAGTAGAACTCCAGGTGGTCCTCTGTTCGGGAGCGGTCAACGAAACTCGTCAGCATGCCCTCCAAGGACTCTGGGTGCTCCGCGGCGGCGAGGTCGAAGGAAGGGACGCAGCGCAGCGTGGCCTCCAGGATGATGCCCATGGCGCCGAGACCCACGCGCGCGGCCTCGAAGAGTTCCGGGTCCTGGCTTCGCGACACCGTGACGACCTGACCGGACGCGAGCAGCAGCCGCAGCGACGTGAGCATCCCGGAATAGCCTGTGAACCCGAGCCCGGTCCCGTGCGTCCCGGTGGACAGTGCACCCGCCAGGGATTGATGGTCGATATCGCCCATGTTGGGCAGCGCCAGCCCGTAGGGTTCCAGGGCGTCGGCCAGGGTCCACAGCCGGGTGCCGCCCAGGACGGAGACCTCCCCGGTGATGACGTCCACGTGAGTGATGCCCTGGATCCCGTCGAGGCTGATCAAGAGCGTGTTCTCCAGATCCGGAGCGGCGATGGGCGTGAAGGAGTGCGATCCACCCACCACCTTGACGCGGCCGCCTGCCGCAGTGTGGGCGCGGACCAGTGCAACGAGTTCGTCCTCGCTGTGCGGGGTCGCAACCGCGGCTGGGGTGGCCCGGGCGCTGCGCGCCCAATTGGTCCACTCCGGTGGCTTGGAGGTCAATGCCCGACGACGCATCACAGGAACGCCTTCCCCTCGCCTCGGTAGGTGGGTAGGACGTCGGAAACCGTCCCGTCCTCCACGACCACGATCTCGTTGACGCGTTCACACAGCTCTCCGGCCTTGGCGTGGCGCATCCAGACCACGTCTCCCACCTTGAGGGTGTCCGCACTCTCCCCGACCAGTGGCGTCTGCACCTCACCCGCTCCCTCCGTTCCCCGGTAGCTGAGGCCATGAGGCCAGGCCACGGTGGGCAGCCGATCCTGTCCCGGCGCGCCCGAGGCCACCCAGCCGCCTCCCAACACCGTGGCGATCCCGGGAGCTGGCCTGCGCACCACGTCCAGGCCGAAGTGCAGGGCGTGTTGTGGACTGAAGTGCCGATAGTGGTCGAACAATCCTGGGCCGAACACTCCGGAGCCGGCCGCGACCTCCGTGACGGCCTCCTCGGCCGACGTGGATTCAAGCGAACCGGTCCCACCGCCGTTGACGAACTCCAGTGCGCCAAGGCGGGAGACGGCGGCCACCGCCTCCGCCCGTCGGGCACGCAATTCCTGGGCCGAGCGAGCCTGCATGGCGCGAACCATGGTGGCGCGTGGGCCGCGGCCCGCGTTGCCGACGCCGGCGATCTGGCCCTCATAGGCCATCATCCCCACGAGTCGGTAGCCGCGGCGGCGCACCACGGTCGAGGCCAGCCTGGTCAGGTCTTGGGGCGTCCGGATGGGGGAACGTGCTGAGCCGATCCAAACCTGCTTGACAGGGCGGTAAGCGGTGTCCAGATCCAGGGCGATCCGGAACGCGGGGTGGTTCGGGGCCAGCGCATCCATGAGGTCCAGATGGGCCTCGTCATCCACCATCAAGGTGATTGCGGCCCTTGCCTCGGCGTCTCCAGCCAGTTGACGCAGAGCGGGCCCGTCTGCGGTGGGGTAGGCGATGACGAGGTCCGTGAAACCGTGGCTGCTGAGGAAGAGGGCCTCCGGAAGCGTGAAGCAGAGAGTGCCCTGGAATCCGTCGTGGTCCAGGATCCGGCGTTGCAGCTCCCGTACGCGGATGGACTTCGAGGCCAGACGGATGGGGGTGCTTGCCGCACGCCGAGTGAGGTCCTTCAGGTTCGCCCTCAGCGCTGAGGCGTCCAGGACCGCTACCGGCCGCTGGTTCAGGACCGCGTCTGCGAGGGCGGCCTCCATTCGGGCGAAGTGTTCCGGAGGCGGTGTGGTTCGCGTCACGTGTTGGGTCACATCCGAAAGACTACTCGTGGGTAGTTTCGGCGTGGTCCGCTTGGGGCGTGAGTTGTGCCGAGTATTGGGTGGGTTGACGCCGCGTAACTGACTCCCGAACCTGGCGCACTGTGCGCAACTGACTCCAGAATGCAGGGTGAGGGTTGGGGAGTGAGTTGTGCTGGGTGGCGGGGTGTTTTGGGCGACGTAACTGACTCCCGAACCTGGCACGCTCTGCGCAATCGACTCCTGAAGTTCAGCTGCGGATGAGTCTCATTTACAAATAGGCTTATCTGTCAAAAAGAATGGCTTTTGTGTAGCGTAGAGGGATGACTTCCGGATCCGACGCGCACGAGGCGAGCCGCGCCGTCGGGCATGGGCGCGACCACGGTGCCGGCCGTGACCATGGCGGACATGGTCACCCTGGGCACAACCATGGTGCCGGTGCCACGCGGAGCCGCCTGGCCGTGGCCTTCTGGCTCACCACCACGGTGCTGGTCGTTGAACTGGTGGGAGCCGTCATCACCGGCTCCCTGGCGCTCGCCGTGGACGCGATCCACATGCTGACCGATGTCCTGGGCTTGGGCCTCGCGCTCCTGGCCTCCCATTTGTCGATGCGTCCGGCCACCGCCCGCTATACGTGGGGCTATGAACGGGCGGAGACACTCTCGGCCACCGCGCAGGCGGCGATCCTGCTCGGGGCCGGACTCTTTGCGGTGATCGAGGGCGTTCGGCGCATCGCTTCCCCCGCCGAGGTCCCGGGGCTGGGACTCATGGTGTTCGGTGTGGTGGGACTCGTGGCCAACGTCATCTCCTTGGCGGTCCTGGCGGGCGGGCACAAGGAGAACAAGGAGAACCTGAACTTCAAGGCGGCCCTGCTGGAAGTCATCAATGATGCCTTCGGCTCGGTGGCCGTGCTGGTTGCTGGTGCACTCACGCTCTGGCTTGGTTGGGGTTGGGCGGACACTGTGGCCGGGCTGCTCGTGGCCGCACTGATCCTGCCGCGGGCCGTAGTGATCCTGCGGCGCAGCGTCCGGATCCTGATGGAGGCCGCACCCCGGGGGGTCGAGGCGGAGGAACTGCGGGGGCACCTGGAGCAGATACCCAGCGTGCAGAAGGTCCATGATCTGCATATCTCTCGGCTCTCATCCGCTACGGCGGTCCTGACCGCGCATGTGGTGGTGGATGCTTCGGCCTTTGCCGATGGCAGCAGTGTGGAGGTGCTGCGCCGGCTGCAGGAGTGCGCGGCCGGACATTTCCCTGTGCGATTCGAACATGCGACCTTCCAGCTGGAGCCCCCGTCCACGCTGACCCGGGAGCGGCCGCTGCATGGCGGGATGAGCCCCGAATAGCGGTCCGAATGTGGCGCACACCACCCCGTTAGGTCACGGTGAGGTCACGAGTCTGCATCGAAAACTGATGGAGGTATTCAGCGCCTGCATCAGTCCAATCGATGGAGGTTATCGATACATTGCCGGAAGTCCGCGGCAGGATGATCGCCCCGGTGTGCCAAATGGACAAGAACGAACTCTGAAACGGGTTTTTTATAAATTACGACCCCCCTTGCGCCTCCGGAATCCGTACCTAGAGTTGTCGCCATGTTCCTTCGACGTGCCCTGCCCGGGGTGATTGCTGCCGCCGGCCTCATGCTGGCAGGCGCCGCTGTCCCCGCACACGCCGTGGAACCGACTCAGCACGTCGACGCGGCGCGAACAACCGCGCTGGACACAGGGACCGCCAGCTCCCAGGGCGTCAGCGTCGCGACACTCAACGCGGGTCTGACCTCGAAAGCCGACGGCCAGACCCTCGGTGACCTCCAAGCTGGGGGTGATGAGCGGGCCGAGAAGCTGGCCCGGACGGTGGCACAGGAACGCCCGGACGTCTTGGTGCTCACCGGCATCGACGTGGACCCTGAAGGCGACACGATCGAGGTCCTGAAGGACCAGTACCTCAACGCGGCAGGCGGCTCTGCGTATCGCTACGTCTACGCCCCCGCAACGAATGCCGGCGTGGACTCCGGAGCCGACTTGGACGGCGACGGCACCATCGGTGGCGCAGGTGACGCACTCGGCGCGGGAGACTTCCCCGGCCAGGCCTCCATGGCGGTGCTGTCCGTACACCCCATTGACCGCACGGCAGCACGCACCTTCTCGAAGCTGACTTGGGCCGAGGCCCCCGGCAACCATCTGAACGCGTCCGACGTGCCGACGGAGGCCCGCAAGGACATTCCCCTGTTCTCCACCAGTCTCTGGGACGTTCCGGTTGAGGTGGAGGGCGACACGCTACATATCGTGGCAACCTCGCTCTCACCCGCATCCGGCGACGGGACGGATGCCGCTCGCAATCGCGATCAGGTGCAGTTGATTCACGACTACGTCACGGGTGGGGCGAACCTGAGTTCCGTCGAGGACGACCAGGGTCGTCCCGGTCCCCTGTCCTCCGACACTCCTGCGGTGGTCGCCGGCGACCTCGGAGTGGATATCTCCTCCAACGCACCTGCGGCCAAGACCGTGAAGTCGTTGCTCAGGATGGAAGACGTGGAGTTGGATGCCGGCACGTCCGAGAACTGGCTCGTCCGCCTGGAACGTCTGCTCAAGGACAGCGCGGCAGCCACCCGGGTCGGAACCTCATCCTCGCGCTTGGATTACGTCATCGGTGCGGGAGAGCTGCAGAACTCCGAATCCGACACCAAGGACGCCGTCAGAGCCGGCGGCTCCACTCACCGCATGGTTGTTGCCGACTTCGATCTCTGAGGCGCGAGTCAGGCCCCATGCCGAGTCCGGGCCGTAGGCTGGTCCCATGAGCAGGAAGAAGCCGACCTCCAGCAAGAGTCTCTGGGACGTGGTGCCCAAGTCCGGCCGCGAGAACTTTGCCAAGAACCTTGGCTCCGGAATCGACGGACCGGCGGAATTCGTTCAGGCCGGTCTGACCAGTGTGGTCGGGGTACAGCGCCCCCTTGTCCAGGCGTATCTGCGACTGCTCTCCCGACGTCATCCAGACGCTGACCCGGTGGTCTTGGCCCTCTACGTGGAACGCGACTATCTGCGTGCCGTCACCGGAACGGGTGCGGCGGGCGGCGCGGCAGCCGTCATCCCCGGTGTGGGCACGGGTGCGGCCTTGGCCCTCTCTGCAGGGGTCGCGGTGACCTTTCTCGAGGCCACCGCCTTGTACGCACAGGCCATCGCCGAGCTGCACGGGATCGCCGTGACCGACGAGGATCAGGCCAAGGCGCTGGTCATGTCCGTCATGCTGGGCCCCGAGGCCGCCGGATTGCTGGCCGGGGTGGGCGACGGCGTGGCTGCCGGCCGCAAGGGTCGCGGTACCTGGGGTGCCGCGTTCGGCACCGCCACGGGCAAGGGTGGCAGCTGGAGAACCGTGGTTCAGTCCCTTCAGGGACGCTTCCTGCGGCATTTCGCTGCCTCACAGAGCATCGGGCTGGTGGGACGCGCGGTGCCCTTCGGCATCGGTTCCGCGATCGGTGGCCTCACCAACAGGGCCCTCGGCAAGAAGGTCATCGCCTCCACCCTGAGTGCGTTCGCAGGCCTTCCCGCCGTGAGCCGTGAGGAATTGCGCCGAGTCGAGGACGTCGAGGAAGACGCTCCGGTGTTGATCCCCGATTCCGTCTCCTGACACCGGGCCACTGCCGGCTCCTGGCGCTGGGCCACTCCCGTCTCCTGGCGCTGGGCCGCGGCGGCGACGCGGGTGGAGGCAGTGTTCACCCAGCGCAGGGCGCTGTGCCCGACGGCGGTGGGCACCGCCTGTCGGGCAGGGAACCGAGCGCTCGTAGCGCTACGGTGATCAGCCCAGGAACAGCTGTGCCAACGTGAAGATCGCGGTGCCTGCAAGCGCCCCGACCACGGTTCCGTTGAGCCTGATGAACTGCAGGTCCCGGCCCACGAGGACCTCGATCCGGTCCGAGGCCTCGGCCGCATCCCAGGAGGCGATGGTGTCCGTGATCAACGAGGCCGCCTGATGCCGGTACCCCTGAGCCACGTGCAAAGCTGCGGCACGCAGCCAGCCGTCGATCTTGCCCGTGAGAGCCGGGTCCTCCGCCACCCTCACGCCCAAGTCCCGAATTCCTTGCACAAACGAGACGCGTAGGGCGGAATCGGGGTTCTCCGCGACCTCGCTCAAGGCATCCTTCAGCCGACCCCACGTGTCCAAGGCCACCTGCCGCAAACGTGGATCCTCGATCAGTGAGCGCTTGAATTCCTCCACCGTGGCGATGGTGGCCGGGTCATGCTGCATGCCCTGGGCAAGCGAGGACAGCCACTCGTCGATGCCTCGCCGTGCTGCGTGATGGGGATCAGAGACCACTGCGCGCAGGAAACCCACGAGCTCCTTGTGCAGCCGTTCCCCGATCAACCGGTCCACGGCACGGGGCAACCAGGTGGGGGAGCGGTCCTCGACGAGCCCGTGGATGGTTTCCGGATGGGTCTCTGCCCAGTCCAGCGCGCGGGCGGCCAGGACGTCGACGGCGCCCCGGTGGTGGCCGTGCTCCACCACGGATTCCAGGAGCAGGCCCAAGGTGGAGGACCACTCCGGCTCCACCACGTGCCGACGCACCAGGTCCTCGGCCACACGCTGCACGTCCTCGTCCGAAACCACCTCGAGCGCACCCCGGATCACCGCGGCACCTTGCGTCGCCACGCGATCGGCGTGGTCAGGGTCTTGCAACCACGCCCCCACCTTGCCGGCGACCTCGAGCTCAGTCAGCTTCCCGGAGAGCACCTCGTCGGAGAGGAAGTTCTCCTCAACGAACGCGCCGAGGGACTCGCCCAGTTGGTCCTTCTTCCGCGGGATCAGGGCGGTGTGGGGAATCGGTAGCCCCATGGGGCGGCGGAACAACGCGGTCACGGCGAACCAGTCCGCCAAGGCGCCCACCATGCCGCCCTCGGCTCCGGCCCGGACATACGCGGCCCAAGGGTGGGCGTCCTGCAGTAGGAACATCACCACGAAGATCACGGCGAGCACCACGAGCGCGCCGGTGGCGATGCCCCTCATGCGTCGCAGTTGCTCCCGCCTCAGCTCGGTATCCATGCCCCCTATCCTGCCCGGATTCACCTCATCGTCACCTCAGCGTGGCCGCAAGGGCGCTAGCGTTGAGGCCATGACCAGACTGTTTGCTCACCGCGGTTCCTCCCGGCGCTATCCGGAGAACACCCGCGCCTCCTACCTGCAGGCCATCGCGGATGGTGCGGACGGGATCGAGTGCGACATCCACCTCACCGCCGACCACCAACTGGTGTGCCATCACGACGCCGTGCTGGGCAGGACGGAGCGCGCCAAGGGTGAGATCCGGTCCATGACTCTGGCACAGCTTCGCCGGATCGACATGGTCTCCTGGAAACGTGGGCGCTGGCCCTTCCTCCGCACCCGTATCCCAGGCAAGTTCGGGCGAGTCGACCAGCAGCTGTGCACCCTTGCGGAACTGGTGGAGATCGCGGCGAACGCGGGCCGCCCCATCGAGCTCGCCATCGAGACCAAACACCAGCTGGGCCATGATCCTCGCTTGGAGGCCGCCATGACCAATCAGTTGGAGGCGCTGGGATTCGACCGGGCCACGCTCTCCTCCGGCAACGTCACCGTGTCCTTCATGAGCTTCGAGCCAGCGGCCGTCCAACACCTCAGCGCCGAATGGGGGCCGGAGCGGGTGTGCCAGTTGTTGGAGAACAAGCGCCGCGGCTGGGAGGGCGACGTGCTGCGGGGACTCGGAACCACGGAGGACACCCGCTACGCGCAGCAGTTCACGGGTGGCGTCGCCAATATCGAGGACGGGACGGCGGGGATCGTGGGGCCCGGCATCAAGTTCGTGAGGGCTCACGAGGCTGAGTTCCTGCGTTGGTTGGAGACCCACACCGCGCGCATCTGGACGGTGGACAAGCCCGCGGATGCCGCGTATCTGGAGGGGCTCGGCGTCCAGGAGATGACCTCCAATGTGCCCGCGGAGATCCGGGAGTCGCTGGGGCGCTGAGCGCCCCGGTTCAATGCCCGACGACCCGTACCCGGCTCGGTTCCTGGGCCGCCTTGATCTTGCGCGACCTCTGTTCCCCGAACCGGCGCAAGACAACTGTCGCGCAGGTGTCGGACACTGCGGTAGCGTCATGGCCCATGAAGAAGCGGATCCTGGCCCTGTCGATGGCTGCGGCCTTGAGCGCAGGAGTGGTCGCTTGCACCGCGAACAACGACGGTGGGGAGCCTTCGGGGACGGCGCCCGAGCCCACTCATACCTCGTCGCTTCGCACTCCTGACGACCCCTTGAAACGGTTCCAGCAGGACTGGGAAGAGGGACAGATCGACGGTGAGGAGCCCCCACCACTGGTCCATGCGAAGGCGACCGAGCCCGCAGGGTTCGATCTGGGTCTGAAGGGGAGTGCCAGGCCGGACAAGCTTCTGGTGTATCTCGCGTGCTCCCCGGGCGGCGAATACACCGTCTCGGTAGGAGAAAAGAAATTCTCCGGGACCTGTAGCCGTGATGGTGACTCCACGGCGGCGGTCCCGTTGGCCAAGGACATCAATGAGATCAAGGTCAACGTCGCTTCCGGGACCACGTACTGGATCCTTGCCCTTCCATGGGAGAGTGACGATCTTCCCTGACCTGAGGTCTCCGCCGGCGGATGAAGGTCAAGATGCCACACGAGCGATCCCGGGTATCGCCGTCGGGCACCGAGGTTGAAGATCTTGGCATGGTGACTGCGGTCGCCACCCGACGTGATCCATGCCATGACCTCCGGTAAACTCGGGTGCACGCCGACCGCGCGCCGCCCACAAGGCGGATGTCGCGGCCGCATCATCATCCCTATCGGAGGAACCTCCCATGCATCGCACCCGCACCCGACGCGGACTGACCACCGCCGCGGTGATCGTCGCCTCGTCTGCTCTGGTCCTGTCCGGCTGCGCATCCAAGCGCGACGACGACTCGGGCAACTCGTCCAAGGGCGGCGACGTGAACACCACGTTCACCTTCGCCGCTTCTTCCGACCCCAAGTCGCTGGACCCTGCATTCGCCTCCGACGGCGAGTCCTTCCGCGTGTCCCGCCAGATCTTCGAGGGCCTGGTCGGCACCGAGCCGGGCACCGCGGACCCCGCACCGCTGCTGGCCAAGGAATGGAAGGTCTCTGACGATGCCAAGACCTTCGACTTCACCCTGCAGGAGGGCGTGAAGTTCCACGACGGCAGCGATTTCAACGCTGAGGCCGTCTGCGCCAACTTCGATCGCTGGTACAACTTCAAGGGCATCGAGCAGACCGAGGGAGTGGGCTACTACTACAAGTCCCTCTTCAAGGGGTATGCGGACAAGGACACCGACCAGGCGCTCTACAAGTCCTGCGAGGCCAAGTCCGATACCGAGGCTTCCGTCACCCTGACGCAGCCGTGGGTCGGTTTCATCTCCGCGCTCTCCCTCCCGGCCTTCGCGATGCAGTCCCCCGAAGCCATGGAGAAGTACGGTGCAAGCGAGGTCTCCGGCTCCGCAGACGCCCCCAAGCTCAGCGAATACGCCCTGAGCCACCCCACCGGCACCGGCCCGTTCACGTTCAAGGAATGGAAGAACGGCGACCACATCACCCTGGAAGCCAACAAGGACTACTGGGGCGAGCAGGGCCAGGTGGAGAAGGTCGTCTTCCGAGTCATCGCCGACGCCACCGCCCGTAAGCAGGCCCTCGAGGCCAACGAGATCGACGGTTACGACCTCGTGAGCCCCGGCGACCTGAAGTCCATCGAGGATGCCGGCTACAAGCTCATCAACCGAGATCCCTTCAACGTCCTCTACCTCGGCATCAACTCCGCTGAGAAGGAGCTCTCCGACGTCAAGGTGCGCCAGGCCATCGCCTACGCCATCGACAAGGAACAGCTCAACAAGCAGGTCATGCCTGACGGCACCAAGTCCGCCATCGAGTTCATCCCGGATTCCGTGCGCGGTTACACCGAGGACGTCGAGACCTACGACTACGACGTGGACAAGGCCAAGGACCTGCTGAAGGAGGCCGGCTACCCCGACGGGTTCAGCACCACCTTCTACTACCCCACGGACGTTTCCCGCCCGTACATGCCGACCCCGGCAGACACCTACACCAACATCGCACAGCAGCTTGAGAAGGTGGGCATCAAGGTCACCCCGAAGCCCATGAAGTGGACCGAGTACACCTCCTACGTCCAGGGCTCCGAGAAGCACGGCCTACACCTGCTGGGCTGGACCGGCGACTACAACGACACCGACAACTTCGTCGGCGTCTTCTTCAATGGCAAGAAGCCCGAGTTCGGTTTCGAGAACGAGCAGCTGTTCAAGGACCTGGACGAGGCCCGCACCATGTCCGACGAGGACGCGCAGACCAAGAAGTACGAGGACATCAACAAGGAGATCTCCAAGTTCGTCCCGGCCGTTCCGCTGGCGCACCCGGTCCCGACCTTGGCGTTCAACTCCCGCGTGTCCTCCTACCCGGCCTCCCCGGTTCAGGACGAGGTCTACAGCGAGGTCGAACTGAGCAAGTGACCTGATCGAATGGTCGGGGCGATGCCGCTGTCGGTGGCATCGCCCCGACCTTCGGATTTGTCAGGCGCCATCCGCGTACCGCACGAAGGAACACAGTGCTCAGATTCATCATCAACCGTTTAGGTCTGCTGATCCTGACCTTGGTCGGGCTCTCGATCCTGCTCTTCGCATGGGTCCGGGCCCTCCCTGGAGGCCCGGCAACGGCCATGCTCGGTGAGCGTTCCACCCCGGAAGCCATCGAGGCCATCAACAAGGCCTACGGGTTCGACCAACCCCTGCTGACCCAGTACTTCACCTACATGGGCAAGCTGCTCACCGGAGACTTCGGCAACTCCACCCAGTCACAGCGCTCGGTGCTCGCCCAGTTCTTTGACCAGTTCCCTGCTACAGCGGAACTGGCGATCTTCGCGATCATCTTCGCCGTGATCATCGGTATCCCCCTCGGGTACTGGGCCGCGCGCCACTACGGCAAGTGGCAGGACAACCTCTCCGTGGTGCTGTCCCTGCTCGGTGTCGTCATCCCCGTGTTCTTCCTGGCCTTCATCCTGAAGTGGATCTTCGCGGTGAAGTTGGGTTGGCTGCCCACCTCTGGACGCCAGGACATCGGCCTGAACGCCACTCACTACTCCAATTTCTACCTGCTCGACGGGCTCCTGACCGGCGAATTCGACGCCGCGTGGGATTCCTTCAAGCACCTGATCCTGCCCGGTGTGGCGCTGGGCTCCATCCCGCTGGCCGTGATCACTCGTATCACGCGTGCCTCCGTGTTGGAGGTCCAGGGCGCAGACTACGTGCGCACAGCCAAGGCGAAGGGCATGCCGGAAAAGATCCTGCGTAACCGGTTCGTGTTGCGCAACGCGATGTTGCCGGTGATCACCACGGTGGGTCTGCAGCTTGGTCTGCTGTTTGCAGGAGCGGTGCTCACCGAAACGGTCTTTGCCTATCAGGGCATCGGTTACGGGATCGCTCAGGCCATCTCCAACGCCGACTATCCGGTCTTGCAGGCCTACATCATGTTCATCGCGGTGATCTACGCGGTCATCAACCTGGTCGTGGACCTGCTCTACGGCCTCATCGACCCGAGGGTGCGTGTGAAATGAGCGTCAACATGGATCCTGAGAACCAGCGGCCAGGCGCCGCACTGCCCGACGCCCCGGAGGCCTCCTCCAGCTCCGTCGCCTCCGCGACGGGGCCGGGTCCGGACCAGGGGGATACCCGCCACGGCGATCGCGGCACGTCCATCTGGGCGGAGGCCTTTGGCCGGCTGCGGCGCAGTCCCATGGCGATCGCGGGTGGCGTGATCATCCTGCTCTTCATCCTGGTGGCGATCTTCGCCCCGCTACTGGCCCCTTATGGTGGCACGGAGACTCCGGGCATGCGCGAGGTCACTCCAACCAGTATCCCGGGGATCGGTACCGCCGGTTATCCGCTGGGCCTGGACAATTATGGCGGCGACGTGATGTCCAAGCTGATCTGGGGTGCCCGAGCGTCGCTGCTGGTGGGTGTCATCTCCACCGTGATCGGCCTGGTGGGCGGCCTCATCCTCGGCGCCCTGGCCGGCGGCTTCGGCGGCTGGGTGGATACCATCATCATGCGCATCGTGGACATCCTGCTCTCCGTCCCCAACCTACTCATGGCCGTCTCCATCGCTGCGATCGCGGGACAGACCCCGTTCGCGGTGATGATCGCCATCGGTGCGGCGCAGATTCCGGTGTTCGCCCGCCTGCTGCGCTCCTCCATGCTGTCCCAGCGTGGGTCCGACTACGTGCTCGCCGCGCAGACCCTGGGCCTGGGCCGAGGCAAGATCACCATGTCTCACCTACTGCCCAACTCGTTGGGTCCCGTCATTGTGCAGGCCACGTTGGCGCTGGCCACCGCGGTGATCGATGCGGCCGCACTGTCCTTCCTCGGACTGGGTGGCGGCAACCCGAACACCGCGGAGTGGGGTCGCATGCTGACCTCGGCGCAGAGCTTCCTGGCGTCCGCGCCGCAGCTGGCGTTCCTGCCGGGCATCTGCATCGCCATCACGGCGCTGGGCTTCACCTTGGTCGGTGAGTCCCTGCGTGAGGCGTTGGACCCCAAGTCCCGGAAGAAGTAACCTCCGACCCTGACCTCCCACCGACCCTGTCCACCGATACCGACCCATTCCTGGTCGTTGAAGGTTGGATCGTGTCGGAAAGCCGCCGCAGCTGCCCAGTCTTGGGTAGCTGCGGCGGCTTTCCGGTTTTGCGGCCGGGCCCGCGCAGTGCGGCCGGGTTCCCGTGCTGCGACACTCTCCCCGGTTTGCGACCGTCACCTGACGGTCGCTTTTCCCGTTCACGGCCGGAAATCAAGAGAATGGGGGTAGCCAGCACGCCCACCCAAGGAATCGCCTCATGCGTATCGCCCTGCTCCACCTGCGCAACGCACGTCCTCACGCGCCGGAGTTCAACGAGACCCTGAACGGCCTGAACCAGGGTGCCGTTGCCGCAGTCGAGGCGTTGGGATGGGAGTACACCCTAGTGGCGTCCGGAGAACTCCCCGTCACCGCCTCGGCGGACGCTGCGCTCGCGGCTGACGCCGTGGTCCTACTCGGCGGCGAGGATGTGCACCCTGCCCTCTACAACGGCCCGCTCGACTACCCGGAAGTGGACACCTGGGACCTCAAGGCCGACGCCGCGCACCTCGCTGTCGTTGCCGCCTGCACGCAGGCCAGGAAGCCGCTGCTCGGCATCTGCCGGGGGCTGCAGATAATCAACGTGGCCTTCGGCGGCACGCTCGTTCAGCACCTTGAACTGCCAGGGCACCGCTTGCCGGGCCATGGCTTGAAGACCTTTGCTCCGACGCGCCCGGAGTTCGTGGGAATTGTGCCTGACGGCGTAGGCTCGCCATCCGCTGCTGCCTCACCCGCCGCCGCTGGCGGCAGCGTCGGTGGGCTGGCCGGTGACGTGGCGGATGAGCCCACCCTGTGCACGCATCATCAGGCCGTGGACCGAGTGGGGGAGGGCCTTCTGGTGACGGCGCGTTCCGAGCACGGTGTGGTAGAGGCCCTGGTACACAGGCAAGCGCCGATCACGGGCGTGCAGTGGCATCCGGAGCACCCGGACGTCTTGCGAACTCAGCTGGTGGCGCTGTTGCAGCGCCTGGAACGGCAGGTCGCCGTAAACACGGTGCCTTCCAGCTAGCCGTCACGACCGCCGCGAAAAACGTGGTGGTGCCGTGGTGTTTGTGGTCATGTGCACATTTCTCGCCGTCTGCGATCCGCTTCCGCGGCCAACAATCGGTAGCGACGGCAGGCCCGTAATAGGGCTGAATCGATACGAACCTGTTATCAGAGCCTCTCGTAGTTTTGATGAAGTCAGAGTAGATTCCCGTCTAAGCATCGCACGATAACGCATGGCGGGTGAGTATGAGACGCCTAGGAACTCGACCATTAAAGGGGAAGTTGTTGTCGCGCCCAGGAATATGCGCAGGGCTTACTGCTATTATACTTACATTGTCAACTTCTCCGGCGATAGCTGCTGGTGGTGACATTGATAATCTGGTTCCTACTGGCACCTATTCGCCCTACTGCAAAGAAATCGCATCTGGCAATTGGAGTGCAGCAAGCGTCTGCCAAACGGACAACCGGGACATCTACTACTATATGGGTAGTCGTGGTGCCTATAAGCTTGAGCAAGTTGACGCAGACAAGGTGAAGTCAACTCTGACAAACCAATACGCCCCGACTGATTTATGCATCCACTATGATAGTATCCCTACTTTTAGTGGATCAAGTGAAACAGACATTATTTATCAAGAAGGCGATAACATCCCATCGTCGGCCGCTGGTATTACATGGTGTAACGGCAGGGTCGGCGCTCTTAGCTTCAAATGCGATCAAACCTATATACGAATCCGGGGCGCGGGAGCCTATAACTTAAGACGGTCATGTCACGAGACCGGTCATGCAGTAGGACTACTCCATGGCTCCGAGGCTTATCCCAAAGTTGATCGACTCTTCGCAGTTGAGAGTGTAGGTCAGGGGTTCGTGGGCAGCGGCGTGGCGGTACATAGATATCCCACGCCGGCCGTCGCGCACCTAGTTCTATCGTCCGCTGTCCCCTTCTGGACCTTTCTCATCTTCTAGCACCTTTATTTGCCTACTCCCTTTACGCTCCTCTCGAGTATCGAGCCATATTGTAACGAAGGAGACGAAAAATCCAAGAGTTATAACACATCCTCCGACGATATTAATCCAACTCGCAACAGGACCCTCCGGCAGGGTGAGCATAAGTATTACCATTAGGCTTAAAGCCCCATATAGAGGCCATAAAATCCAGCGGCTACGCCTCATTCCAAAATAATCACCATATCTTGCTATAGTGCCGCGATCCGGTTCGTCTTCAAATTCGTCTGACTCCATGTTCATTCCCCGTTGAGGGTGTCCTCTATAATTAGATCCCTAGCGGCGTCGCCACTTTTTCTTACTCTTCTTCATGCCGCCTCTCCCGTAATTGCCTGCGAGTCCTACTGTACCCGACGTTGCGTTGGAGTAAATTTTAAATGCTCTTCTTGAACGTTTTGAAGAGAACTTGGCAACTTTACGGACCGTGCGGAATTTCCCGTAGAATGTCAGTGTACCGGCGGTATTAAGAGCAAAACTTTTCCAAGCTTTACGGTTGCCTCTATAGCTGGAAATTGAAGCCCTTAGGAAGCCAGCACCAATCGAAACTCCCATGCCCCAGCCGGGGACGTAGCCAGAAACCGTTTCGACAGCCTTCAGGCCGTTCATCAGATACTTTCCTCCTCTTCCCTTGACCCACCTCCCGGCCTTTCGAACGGTTTTCCCTACCCGTTTGCCAACCTTTTTTATCCACCGTGGCCATTCTCCACTTGTATCGGCAGTATTGATCGAATCTTGTGGGTAGGCATAGGCGGTGGTGTTGCCGCCGGGAATAGGATCTGTGCTGGTGAAGGATCCCGTGGTTGGGTTATAGAGCCGGGCTCCCATCAGGATCAGACCGGAGTCCGCGTTCAGGGCTCGTTGGTCGGCTCCGTGCCACCCGTACGTTGTGACGCCCGTGTCTGGTGCCGCCTCGTCTTGTTGGTTGCCGTACTCGTCGTACTGGGACCAGCCCTTGATCCCGGTCCCTGCATCCTCACCGGTCAAGGGGATGGTTGTCACGGTGTCCCCGTGTGGGTTGTTCACCGCCAGGTCGACCCTGTCACCCGTGATCGTCAAGGCAAGGTCGTTTCCGATCGTGGACTCATACCGAGTCGTGATCGCCTCAGTTCCTTGGGTCCTGGTCGTGTAGCCGGGATTGTCGGAGTCGTCCACATAATGCTTGACCTCAACGCCGGACTGAGTGGCACCGGTCCCGGTTGTGGACAGGTTCAGCCGACGCCCGGCCGGGTCCTGGGTGATGCTCGTCGTTGCCCCACCACGGCTGATGGTGTGCGCGGAGTCATCGTCAAAATACGACAACGTGATCGCGCCGGTACCGGTGGGCGTCGCATCAGTCTTCGGCGCATCTACCGCAGGGATCGTCGTTTGACGTCCTAGCCCGTCGTACTCGTAACCGGCACCTACGCCCATGCGGTCTGCGGCGTCATACGTCCACGACCGTGCCGAGACCTGTTTCCCGTCCACGCTAGTGGTCAGGCCAGTGCGATTCCCGTTCTTGTCGAAGGCGTACTTCCGCACGCTCACAGGGGTGATAGCGCCTTCGTCGGGATCGGTGTTGAGGACTTCACCCGCATTGGCCGTGGTGTCGGTGACCTGGGTGAGTCGACCAGCCATGTCGTACTCGAAGGCACGGTCATACGCTGCACCTCGATCCCCGCTCGTGGAGGTTCCCGCCAGCACATCGCCGTCAGGGGTGTTCTCACCCACGATGCGCCCGGTCGCGTCCCTGACGGTCTCCCAGGAGACCCACGTGCCGCTGGATGTATGACCGTCCTCGTCCTTCAAGGGACCTTCATAAGCCAAACGAGTCGGTTTACCGGCCGTGTCGTACTCCTGCACCTGGCTGATACCACCAGGCATCGTCTGCTTGAGCAGATTCCCGTCCCCGTCATAGGAGGCCGTGTAGGTTCCGCTCTTACCGTCACCACCGTGGCCGCTCAAGGTCATGGACGTGACGACTCCCTGGTATTCGGTGGTGCCGTCACCGGAGAGTGCCCCGTACTTATACGTGGTTGTCGAGACCGGGGAAACCGTCTTCGCCACGTTGCCGAAGCCGTCATACTCCGTAGTGGTGGTGTCACCCAGTGAGTTCGTGTAGCTCGTCGTGCGCCCCCACAAATCCTGCTTCCAGGACACCTGAGACGCCGGCTGCCCGGCACCGGCCAGCGCCTTCGTCCCGGTCTGCATGCCGGCGGAGTCATAGACACGCTGTGTGGAAGCCACGGCCCTTGAACTGGTCAACCCACTCGTGGTCACCTTGGTCGTATCCTCCTGGCCATCGGCCCGATAGGTCTGAGTCGTGGTGCGCTTGGCACCATCGCTACCCGTGGAGGATTCCGTGAAAGTTGCCGGCTGCCCATAGATGTTGAACGAGGTCTGATACTTGGCCACTGACCCGGCACCGCGAGGAATGGACTTGCACAGATACCCGGCGAACTCGGGCTTGTTCCCACAGGCCGCGTCGGCACTGTTGACGCCAGAGGTGTAGTAAACACTCGTCGTTGTGCCCGCATCGCTGCCGGTGGACCTAGGCTGACGGGACTCGATCACACGTCCTTGATCGTCGTAACCGGTCTTCACAGTGATGTCTGCCGAGGCCTCACCACCCATCTTCGTTGTCACCGTGGTGGGGGAACCTACTACCCAACCCGAGCGAGCGTTGTCCTTATCAGTCACCGCCTTACCAGCCCCATCAACACTGAGGGCGTCGTAGCCATTGACTACCTCGGAGATCGCCGTCCCAGGGGCCGCTTCCAGGTCGGGCTCACCTGCGCCCACCTGACCGGTGAGGACCTTCAAGCTGAGCATGCGCGGCATACCACCAGCGTCCGTGTCGGTAACGGGCGTGTAGGTGATGGTGGTACGCACCCGGGCAGGGGCTCCGTCCTCATCCGTGGTCACTGACGAGTACTCATCGACGACATTGCCTCGCAACATCTCTGCGATGGCCTCATTCTGTGCCCTAGAGGCTGCTTTCTCGTCCTCCGTAGCGCTCGCGGGAACCGTGACCTTTCCTGCACCGTTGTCGTCCACGAACGTGGACAGGTCGGCTGCAGTGGCTTCGGTGTCCCCGAAATACACGGTGCGACTGGCCTGGTCCGTATGCCCACTCACAACGCCGTCGTCGAGATTGTCTGGGTCCTGTGCCATTTCCAGCAGTGTACGAATGCCCAGTGCGTCGTATTCTTCAGTGACATTCCCGTCCGCGTTGAAAATATTCGCGCTGAGCTGCCAGGCCCCATTGGCATAAGAGGACTTGTTCACGACCCGGTTTTGGTCATCAACGAATTGCAAATCCGCGTACTTGAAGTCTTTCGCCGCGACGGAAGCTGCCTTCGACGAAGCGATCGTCTTTCCGGCGCCGAAGACCGCATACCCGGTGGCAGGGCTCTGCTGCTGCCAAAGTTTCGTTGTGGAACTCGAGAGGTCCGGCAGATCAGTGCCATTTCCGGCAGGCTTCACCCCGTACACGAACCGTGCTACCTGAACCTTGCCAGATCCGTCGCTGGGCTTGCCCCGATCCACCGATTCCAGCCAGTCAGCGCGCGTGGTGGGCGGTCTCAACCGGTGGTTGCAACACGGTTGTCGATCAGGCCTGCAAGGCCTCCCGCAAGCACTCCGCGGGCGTAAACCATTCTAGCCGCTTCCGCGGCCGACCATTCAATTCATTCGCGACATATTCAAGATCTTCTG
>NZ_JALAGT010000054.1 GCF_022712295.1 Galactobacter sp. | reverse complement strand
GTCCGTAGCCGTTCTGGAACACCAGTGACAGCACCACTGCCTGGCCAACCAGGATCGCGAAGGAAGCCCCGATACCGATCACGGCGTTGCGGTAGCCGCTCGTCACGAGTGCGTTCAGGTTCAGCAGGGCCAAACCACGAGGGGCCAGGCGCAACTGGCGGAGGCAGAAGATCACCACGGCGGAGATGCCCACCACTGCGGCGACGGTGGGGGCGATCCAGGCGCCGTCCAGTACGGCCTCGATGCCGGCCAAGGCGTAGACGATGCCGCCGAAGCCCAGCACCGTCAGCCCCACGGAAGGCAGATCCAACGGCGGGGCGGCTTCGTCCCGCCCGGTGGCGCGCGCTGTGCCCTGGTTCAGCATGGCTCGAATGCCGAGGACGAAGAGCACCGCGGCGAGGCCGGCCATGATCCAGAAGATCTCTCGCCAACCCCAGACGCCCAGGATCAGCCCGGCCACGGTGGGACCGAGCGCTGGTCCGGCAGCGAGGACCACGGCGTTGGTGCCCATGACCGTGCCCAGCCTGGACGGATGGACCTTGGACAGCGCGGTGGTGGCCAAGAGGGGCATCACGGCGGCGTTGCCCGCGGCCTGCAGAACACGCGCCACGAGCATAGTGGTGAACGAGACGGAGAGCGCTGCGGCGACGGAGCCCACCACGAACACGCAGATGCTCACCATCCACAGGGCACGCAGGCTGAAGCGCTGCATCAGATAGCCGGTGGTGGGGATGACCACTGCCAGGACCAGGATGTATCCGGTGGTGAGCCACTGGACGGTGCCGGCATCCACATCGAACTCCCGCATCAGGGCGGGCAGCGCCACGGACAGGGCCGTCTCGTTCAGGACTGTGACGAAGGACGTGAACGCCAGGATCGCCAGGAGGCCGACGATGGGGCGCGGCACCTTGTTCGGTGAGGAGAAAGGGGGTGTGGACACGGGGTCCAGCCTAATGACCGGCGCGCCTCAAACTGTCCCTGAGGGAGGTGAGGTGCGCTACGAGGACGGTGGGGTCGGCCTCCTTCGGGAGCGCCGGGGTGAGGGCCTGCACCCAGACGCTCTTGACCCTGGCCAGATTCCTCTGCGCCAAGGGAGTGGGATGAAGATGGGAAACACGACCGTCGTGGGGGTCAGGGCCGCGGGTGAAGAATCCATGGGCCTCCTGGCTGCGCAGGGCCGCTGCGGCATTGGAGGATTTCAGGTCCAGAGCCTCGGAGATCTGTCGCGGAGTGATGCCGGGGGCGGCGTCGATCTGGTTCATGACCATGGACTCCACCGGGGTGAGCTTGATGATCTCCGAGTCGTGGCCCATGTCCAGGTTGGTCAGGGTGCGGGACAGGTCCTGCACCACCAGACCGAGGTCGCCCAAGGCCCGCTCGTGTGTTGTGAGCGTCGACTCGACCGGGCCGCCTGAGGCGTCCTCACGGTCGATGTGATGAGACGCACGCACTGAACCATCCATAACCCGATGTTAACATTACTATGAAACCATAGCGATAACGCCGGGGCCTCGTGCGCCCCGAAACGAACAGCAACCGCTGCCGTGCGGCACTCGCAGCCCGGCACGGAATTCGAAAGGACTTGAGTGAGTACCAGTAGCAACCAGGCCGTCCCGACTCAGCCGGACGGGGGGAAGATCGCGGTTCCCCTGCTCATCACGCTGGCCCTGCTCTCCGCCGTGGCGCCCTTCGCCACCGATCTCTACCTGCCCGCTTTCCCGGAGATGGTCAGCCACTTCGACTCCTCCGAGTCCGCTGTGCAGCTCTCCTTGACCGCGTTCCTGATCGGTGCGGGCGTTGGCCAAGTGATCTTCGGTCCCCTCTCCGATCGAGTGGGCCGCCTCAAGCCGCTGCTGGTCGGCGTGATCCTGTACACCTTGGCCTCCGCGGCCTCCGCGCTGGCCCCCACCATGACGTTCCTGATCGTGGTGCGCCTGATCCAGGGACTGGCCGGAGCCGCGGGCATGGTGATCGGCCGAGCCGTCATCTCCGACCAGCAGCAGGGCCCAGCTGCGGCCCGTGCCTTCAGCGTCATGATGGCCGTTGGCGGTATCGCCCCGATCATCGCGCCCTTCGTGGGCTCCCTCCTGGCCGATCCCATCGGTTGGAACGGACTGCTGTGGATCGTGACCGGCTTCGGCGTGATCTGCCTGGTCTTCGTGTTGCTCTTCGTTCATGAGACCCGGCCCAAGTCCGTGATCGTCGCGGCCCGCGCCGCCGCAGCTGACGGTCCACAGGAATCCACGTGGAAGCAGCTGGGATCCCGCGGCTACCTGGCCAACACCCTGGCGTTCGCGTTCGCCTTCTCCACGATGATGGCCTACATCTCCGCGTCGCCGTTCATGTTCCAGGACCTCATGGGACTCTCCACCATTGCCTACGGCATCGTCTTCGGCGTCAACGCGCTCGGGCTGCTCATCGCGACCGCCATCGGCACCCAGCTCTCCTACAAGCTTTCAGTTCGTGCCCTCTTCCTCATCGGCCTGGCAGGGAACCTCATCGGCATCCTGGCTTTCACCGTGATGGTGTTGACGGGCATGCAGAGCCTGTGGCTGGAGATTCCGCTGTTCATCGCCCTCGGCTCCCTGGGCCTGGTGCTGGGTAACGCCACCGGTCTGGCCTTGGCACATGTGAGCCGCGCCGCCTCCGGTTCCGGCTCCGCGCTCATGGGTCTGCTGCAGTTCGGCCTGGCCGGCGTGGTTGCGCCTCTGGTCAGCCCCGGCGAATCCGGTTCGTTGCTGCCGCTGGCGCTCGTCATGTTGGTGGCCTCCGTCGTCGCCAACGCTGCCGGACACCTCGGCCCGCGTACCGAGCGCAGCTCGCGGCGCACCGAGGTCCACCACGCCTGAGGCGACGGGCCCGCGGGCCCTGTCCCGAGCCGTCGGGCATACGTTGAGAATGCCCGACGGCCGGGCGCGCCACCCGCTCGCTGCGCGCCGAGCGCGCCCGGCGCGGTAGGTTGGGCCAAAACTGTCGGAAGGAACCATGTCGACTTTTGCGTTCATCGCGTGCCGGGACGAGGGAACCATCGAGGTCCACAGCTTGGACCAGGAGCGTGGAACCCTACGTCGGCTCAAGTGCTACGACGGTGTGCCCGGCGTCAGCACTCTGGTTTTCGATCACCGTCGTGCCATCCTCTACGCGGGCCGCAACGGGGAGACCCCGCTGGTCAGCGCGTTCACGGTGGTGGCGGGCGGCCGCTTGGAGCACCGCGGAGACTATGAGCTGCCACATTCCCTGGCGTATCTCGCCTTCGACGGGGACGCGCTGCTGGTGGCCAGCTACCACGATTCCGCCCTGTCACGGATTCCATTGGATTCCGACGGACTCCCCACCACGCAGCTGCCTACCTACACCGATGACCGGGACGTTGCGCAGGTGCACTGCGTGCTTCCCACACGGGACGGAAGGCACGTGTATGCGACCTCGCTCGGGACGGACGCGATCCTCACCTACCGCCGGGGCGGGGAGGGGGAACCCGACCTGGTACGGCTGCCGGACACCATTGTGGAGCCGGCGGGCGACGGCCCCAGGCATCTGATCGTGGCCCCGGACGGCAGCAAGGTCGTGGTGCTCACGGAGATGGGCGGCCGCGTGCTGTTCTACTCCCGCGACGCCGAGACCGGTGTGCTGACCCTGGAGCAGGTGGCCTCCATTCAGGGCCGGGATGACCACCTCGTGCGTGGCGTGGCCCGCATCCCTGGCGGTGCAGAGGTCCCCGATCAGCCAATGTGGGCTGCCGATATCCGCGGGGTACGCGGTGGGGAGTTCTTCATCACCACGGAGCGCACCACATCCAAGCTCGCCGTCCTGCGTGGAGGGGACCAGCCGCGATTGGTTGGGCAGGCCACCACGGAGAAGCAGCCGCGCGCCGCAGCGGTGGTTCCAGGAGGCGAACTCGTCTTCGTCGCAGGAGAACTCTCCGACCACATCAGCGTGTACCGGGTGGGGGGCAATGGGGTGCTGTCGCCCACGCAGCGAGTTGAAACGGGTGCCAAGCCGTCCTGGATCACCTTCCAGATCGTGGACTGATTCGGAGTCGGCAGCCCAGCATCGGGCATTTGCGACCGCTCAGGCGGTTTGCGCCCGATTGTCGGTTTTGCGGCCGTCGGCCGACGGTCGCACATCTCCGAACTGGCCGCATATGGTGAGTGGCGCCGCACAGCTGCCCCACGCCGTCTGGCACTGGCTGGGCGAACAGCGGAAGGCCCCGGTCACGGGACTTAGTGAAGTCTCGGGACTGGGGCCTTCCGCGTTCTCGGGGCTCAGTACTGCGGCGGCTGCGGAGGCTGCTGGCCGTACTGGTTCGGCTGGCCGTAGCCGGGCTGCTGGCCCGACTGCCCGTAGCCGGAGCCGGGCTGCTGGAACTGGTCCGGCTGGCCGTAACCACCGGGCGGGTACTGGCCGGCGGGGACGGCGTCGAAGCGTTCACCCTCCACCTTGGAGTCAAGGATGGTCATGACCAGGACCACGATGGCCCCGACCGACGTGAAGCTCAGGAAGTAGAACGGGCCGGCCAGGTTGGCGTCATGCAGGCGCCGCCACGTGATCGCGATATTGGGGACCAGGTTGGCCAGGTACCAGAGGCCGGCGATGATGGCGACCACGATCGCCACCGTGAAGAGTGGGCCTGGGTTCCAGGTGTAGTCGTCGTAGTAGTAGTTCCCGTCCGTATACAGCTGCTGGGATCCTTCCACCCCTTCCAAGCCGTCGTAGATCGAGACGCTGAGCAAGGCGCCTGCCGCACCGCCAAGGATCAGCCCGATCACGCCCTGGTACAGGACGACCCACCAGTACTCGGAACGCGAGGCACGTCCGGAGAAGGTGGCGTACTTCTTGTAGAAGCGCTTGATGGACTGCATCAGGGATGCGCCGTAGAGCGGCAGCGTCAGGTCCTCTTCGCTGGCTGCGCCACGAGGCCGCGGCGGAATGTAGCCGGTAGTGGGCCCCTGGTACTGCGGGGGAGTGGGGTAACCCTGCTGGTAGCCGCCCGGATTCTGGGGTTGCTGGTAGGAGTTCTGGTTGGACTGTCCGTAGCCATTTCCGTACGAAGGCGCCTGTCCATAGGCTGGTTCCTGCTGCGACTGGCCGTAGGAAGGGGCGCCCTCGCCGGAATCGTTGGGATTGTTCCAGCCCGGAGGGGTGGAATCCGGTGGGTTCGGGGGAGTGGACATGAAATCGCTTTCTGCTCGAGACAACCGCTTCCCTGCGACCGACTGCCTGCCGGTCTGGCACGGTATTCCTGCACTCCATCATGCCCCAACAGTGTCCGCTATGACACCGTCTCGCTCACCCGCGACACAGGGTGTGTCGTGGGACACGTGCTAAGGTTGTCGGCATTGCGTAGACAGAAGACAGTATTCGCCCACAATGCAGAACGAAACTTATGAGACTACTAAGGATTTGATGTGTGGGATTTTATATCTGACAGATGGCAGCAAATAGCGTTTGCAGGCTATCAGCACTTTTCGCTCGTGGTGCAGTGCCTGATCCTCGCCACCGTCATAGCCGTGATCATCGCGATCCTGACGGCACGTATCCCCTGGCTCGCATCCATGGCCAACGGAATCTCTGCGGTAGGTCTGACGATCCCCTCGTTCGCGATGATCGGCCTCATGATCGGGCCGTTCGGCTTCGGCCCGCGGCCTGCAGTGGTCGTCGTGACCTTCTTCGCCGTCCTTCCGATCCTCCGCAACGCGATCGTGGGACTGCAAGGCGTCCCAGTGGAAACCATCGAGGCGGCCCGCGGCATCGGCATGAGCCGCTTCAGAACCCTGGCCACTGTGGAACTGCCCATGGCCTGGCCGGTCATCATGTCCGGAATCAGGATCTCCGGACAGATGGTCATGGGCATTGCCGCAGTGGCCGCATATGCGCTGGGTCCCGGACTCGGTTCGTTCATCTTCGACGGCCTGGCGCGGCTCGGTGGAGCCAACGCCCTCAACCAGGTGGTGGTCGGAACGGTGACGGTGGTCCTTCTGGCCGTCGTCCTCGATCTGATCCTCATCGTCGTCTCCCGTCTGACCATCAGGAAGGGTATCCGTGCCTGAGAACACCTCGAACCCAAATCCCCCCGCCCAGGACACTCACGGTGCCTCGATCCTCCTGGACGAGGTCACCAAGTCGTACTCCGGGCAACGCAAACCAGCCGTGGGCGGCCTGACCCTCGAGATCCCCTCCGGATCCGTGGTCATGTTCGTGGGTCCCTCCGGCTGCGGCAAGACCACGACGCTGAAGATGATCAATCGTCTTATCGAACCGACGGCAGGCAAGATCGTCATCAACGGTGAGGACGTCACCGACATGGACGGCGACAAGCTGCGCCGGCAGATCGGCTACGTCATCCAGGCGGGTGGGCTCTTCCCCCACATGACTGTGGCAGCCAACATCGCCCTGGTCCCCAAGATGCTCGGCTGGGACAAGGCCCGCATCAAGGAGCGGGTCGACGAGCTTCTGGAACTGGTCTCCCTCGATCCCGACGTTTATCGCAACCGTTACCCCAAGGAACTCTCCGGCGGGCAGCAGCAGCGCGTCGGCGTGGCCCGTGCGCTGGCCGCGGACCCGCCGGTGCTGCTCATGGACGAACCGTTCGGAGCGGTGGACCCCATCACCCGTCAACGCCTGCAGGACGAGCTGCTCAACATCCAGGCCGAGCTGCACAAGACCATCGTCTGCGTGACCCACGATTTCGACGAGGCGATGAAGCTGGGCGATTGGATCGCGGTGTTCGACGAGGGCGCGCACCTGGTGCAGTACGACTCGCCCGAGCGCATCCTCGCGCAGCCCGCCAACGAGTTCGTCGAGAGCTTCATCGGATCCGGCGCCGGCCTCAAGCAGTTGTCGCTGACCCGTGTGGGTAACGTGCAGTTGCGGGACGCCGTCACAGGTAAGCCCGGAGAACAGGCCTCCGACCTGCTCTCACAATTGCAGGCCTCTGGTGAGGACTACGCAATCATCCTGGACTCCCGTCAACGCCCCATCCAGTGGCTCACCAAACGACAACTGTCCAGAATGCAGATGATCTCCGATCAGGTGGATCCCGCACTGCCCATCGTGGGCGACCAGGCCACGCTCAACGACGCGCTCGACGAGATGCTGGTGGCCAGTTCCGTCAACGCGCTGGTCACGGGGAGCCGAGGAGTCTACAAGGGCCTGATCTCCGTGGACACGGTCACGAAGGCTATCGCCGATGCGCGCGAAGCCAACCAGACCTCCACCGCGCCCGTCGGGCTCAACTCGGGAGCGATGGCCGCCGTAGCCACGGCTGCCGCTGATCAGGCCGACGATGACGCCATCCCGATGGACCAGCCGGGGAGTGCATCATGACAGCCGCTTCGATCGCGACCGGTCAAGCCGGCAACCGAGCGGGTCTGCACAAACGCCATCCGTGGCTCCCCTTGCTGTGGCAGATCCTGGTGCTCATCGTTCTGATCGCCGCGGTGTTCGTCTACCTGGGGCTCGCGGATCTGACCGACACGGAACGTTCCACGCTGGCCCCGGCCGAGCTGTGGGGTATGACGCTGGAACACCTGCAGTTGACCTTCCTCGGTGCCCTCATCGTGGTGGTGATCGGGGTCCCCCTGGGGATCCTTCTCACCAGGGGTTCCATGCGCAAGATCAGTCCTGGTGTGGTGGTCGTCGCCAACTTCGGTCAGGCTGCACCGGCCATCGGTGTCGTGGTGCTCTTGGCCATGTGGCTCGGTTTCGGCGCCTGGCCCGCCACCATTGCATTGGTGCTTTACGCCTTGCTGCCGGTCCTGTCCAACACCATGGTGGGACTCGACGGTGTGGACAAGCGCCTGATCGAGGCCGGACGCGGTATGGGGATGAGCGCCGGCGCGGTCCTGCTGAAGGTCGAACTCCCGCTGGCCGTTCCGGTGATGCTCTCCGGCATCCGGACCGCACTGGTGCTGCTTGTGGGTACCGCCAGTCTGGGCACTTTCGTCAACGCGGGCGGCCTCGGCCTGCTCATCAACACCGGCATCACCCTGTCTCAGGGCACCGTGCTGGTGGTGGGCTCCCTGCTGGTGGCTCTGCTGGCACTCGTCATCGACTGGATCGGTCGCGTCGTGGAGTACGTGGCCCGTCCGAAGGGACTGTGAATCATGCACACCTCACGTATGACCCGAACCCGTACGACAACACGCCGTCGTCGTGGAGCCCTGGTGGGGATGCTGACGGCCTCCGCTCTGGCCCTGACAGGGTGCGGCCTCGAGTCCTCCAGCGCCTATGTTGCTGAACCCGGTCCCGGTTCCATCGAGAAGATCGACGGTGCTGAGGGGAACCAAGTGACGGTGACGTCCAAGAACTTCACCGAGCAGAAGATCATGGGAAAGATCGGCGTCCTGACCGCGCGTGCTGCAGGTTTCGACGTCAAGGACATGACCAGCGTTCCCGGCTCCCAGCCGGCCCGTGATCTCCTGGAAGGTGGCGGCGCTGATGTGCTCTTCGAGTACACGGGTACCGCGTGGCTGACCTACTTGGGCCACGAGACCGGGGTCCCGGACCAGAAGCAGATGTGGCAGAAGGTCCACGACGAGGACGTGTCCAACGGCCTCACCTGGGGAGCCCCGGGCCCACTGGACAACACCTACGCCTTCGCGATCAAGGCCTCCAACAAGGACAAGCTGAATGGTGTCAGCAAGCTCTCCGACATCAAGAAGCTGCCGGTGGAGCAACGCACCTTCTGTGTGGAGTCGGAGTTCTACTCCCGCCAGGACGGATTCGAACCCATGTTGGAGAAGTACGGCCTGAAATTGGGCAAGGACGTCCCAAAATCCAATGTAGCGGTGCTGGACACGGGCGCGGTCTACGAGGCCACCGCGCGGGGTACCTGCAACTTCGGCGAGGTCTTCACGACTGACGGTCGCATCAAGTCCCTCAGCCTGGAGGTCCTGGACGACGACCAGGGATTCTTCCCCTCCTACAGCATCGCCCCGGTGCTGAGGACAGAGGTGGCGAAGAAGTATCCGGAATTGCAGAAGGACTTCGAGGCCGTGGCGGCCGCCATGACGAACGAGAAGTTCATCGAGCTCAACCGCCGCGTGGACGTTGACGGTGAAGACCCGGCGGACGTGGCCTACGACTGGATGGTGGACGAAGGGTTCATCTCCAAGAAGTGACCGGCCATCATCCACGTGCCCGGCCCCCGTATCGGGGACCGGGCACGTGCCGTCTGTGCCGAGTCCGAACTCACTGCGCTGCGGAGTCCTCGAAGACTGGGTCGGCGGCCCAGGTCCCGTCCTCGTTCCACAACCCGGACACTCCGCGCCGATGCGAGGAGAGCAGGTGGGTGTCCACCATGCCGATGGCCTCCATCAAAGCGTGTGCAGTGGTGGGCCCAACGAACACGAAGCCGTGGCGTTTGAGGTCCTTGGCCAGCGCCGCGGATTCGGGGGAACGGCTGGGAACGTCCTCGACTCTTGAAGGCAGGGGCGTGGTTTCCGGCCGGTGAGACCAGATCAGGGACGGCAGGCCGCCCTCCTCGCGCAGTGCCACCGTGGCGGCCGCATTGGTGATGGCGGCCTGGATCTTGCGAAGATTGCGCACGATCCCGGCGTCGTCCATGAGACGTTCCACGTCCTGCTCCTGGAAGCCGGCCACCACGACCGGATCGAACCCAGCGAAGGCGGACCGGAAGTTCTCGCGTTTGCGCAGGATCGTGGCCCAGGAGAGCCCGGATTGGAAGGCCTCAAGGGTGAGTCGTTCGAACAGCCCCGCCTCTGAGGTGACCGGGCGTCCCCATTCGTCGTCGTAGTAGGCGCTGAGCATGGCGTCCTCCCCACCCCATGTGCGGATCGGCGCCACGCTGTCCTTGGGCTCCGTGCCCGGCGTCTTGCTGCCGGGTGCTTCGCTGCCAGGTGTTGCGTTCTGTCCCATCATGTTCTCCCCCTGGTGGTACGGATCGGTTTCGCTGACCCAGCTTTGCACGTCAGGCCCCACTGCGCTGCCGGTCCACCCGACACTGTGGATGACACGCCGTGCCCCCAGGCACAAAAGCACCGAGGCCCGGCCGGTACCCCTCAGCGGGGGTGCGGGCCGGGCCTCGAACCGGTCGGTCACGTCGCCCAAGGCGGCGTGAGTCTCGGGTCTGTCAACCCAGAGCACTCGCGAGCTCACGAACTAGGTGCCAGGTGAGGAGCAATCTCTTGGCGCCTGATCCGGCAGCGGCCCGTTGATGCGGTGCAGCAGCTCGGCCAACTGATCCAACGACTCCACGTCCCAGGTGCGCAGACGTTCCAGCATGATCGTGGGAACATCCTCGGCGGTCCGCTTGAAACGGTGGTATCCGTCCCGGGTGATATGAATCAGCTGCACCCTTGCGTCCTCCGTGCTGACGGTACGAGCAACGAGTCCGCACTCCTCCAACCTCTTCACCGAACGGGAGACCACGGATTTGTCCACGGCCAACAGGTCCGCGAGTTCCTTGCCTGTGAGAGACGGAGTATCCGGAAGTCTGACCGCGTGGTGCCACAACGCATTCATGGTCTTGAAGTCGAACGGGAACAGGCTGGGATCCAGCGATTCTGCCCGCTTGCGGATGGCCTCTCGGGCACCGATCACCAGGCGTGAGAACTCCTGCTCCACAGTGTTCAGGGACCGCTCGAGCCCGGTCAGGCCGGCCTCTTTGAGCAGGTCATGGGGGTCCTGCCCCAGGTGGGGGCCGCCGGGGCGGTCCCCATCCAGTGGATCGGGATCAGAGGTGACGGCCATGAGATTGCTGGTCGCCTTCGTCACCCTCTATGTCCGACGTCGTGGCGTCGGACTGGGCGCCATCGGCGCCACCCGTCTCCACCACACCCTGGGTGCCGCGGGCACCCTGCCGAGCACCTGCGTCGGGCACAAGGTTGGTGGCCCCGGTGACCACCGGGACCGCGCCGGTGGCGATGGGCTCGTGCTCCACAGTGAATGCGGCCTTCTCGGATGCCGTGCGCTCGGAACGGGTCTGATCCGACAGATCAAGCTTCGGCAGGAAGATGATGCAGATCAGGGTGATGATCGCAATAGGTGCGGCGATGAGGAACAAGTGAGTGATCGAGTCGGCGTAGGCGCCCTCGAAGATCGACTTGAACGGCTCAGCGGTCTTGGCGAACCCGTTGGAGGCGGGCTGGCTCACCTGGGCCATGTAGCCCTGGATCAGTTCGGGATGAGCGCCGAAGTAGGCCTGAAGTCCCTGCGGATCCTGGGCCAGTTCGGGGTGTTCCGCGATGACCTTCGGGGCCACCGCCTTGGCCGCCGCAGCACCGAGTTTGTCTTGGTGGTCGGCCAGGACGTCGGGAAGCTTGGAGGCCAGAACCGATCCGAGCCAGGTGGTGCCCACGGTTCCGCCCAGCGTACGGAAGAAGGAGACGGCCGAGGTGGCGACACCCAGATCCTTCGGGGGAACGGCGTTCTGCACCACCAGGGTCAGGTTCTGCATGATCATGCCGACGCCTGCACCCATCACGAACATCCACGCGGCCAACAGCCAGTAGTTGGTGTTCTCATCGGTGGTGGAGATCAGGTAGAGCCCGGCGATCAGCAGGACGCCACCGGCAATCATGTAGGGCTTCCACACGCCTGTCTTGGTGATGAGCCCACCGACGACCACGGAGATACCCATCATGCCGAGCATCATCGGGATGGTCATCAGACCTGCCTCGGAAGGCGTGGCGCCACGGGACATGATCATCAGCTGTGACAGGTAGACAACGCAGCCGAACATGGCCACGCCCACGGCGATGGAACCGACGGTGGACATCGTGAAGGTCAGGTTCTTGAACAGGCGCATGTCCAGCAGCGGGTCGGCGACCTTGAGTTCCACGAACACGAAGACGATCAGCGCAACAGCGGCCACAGCCAGCATCCACACGGTGGTGAAGGAGCCGTACTCGATCTGCTTGGAACCGGAGTCCACTTGAGCGGAGGTGCCCGCCAGGGACAGCCAGATCAGCGCCAGGGACATGCCGCCGGTGAGCAGGACGGTGCCGAGCCAATCCAAACGTGCCTTTTCCTGCTTTTCCACGGGAGGCAGGTGCAGGGTCTTCTGCAGCATGATCACGGCGACCACGGCGAAGGGCAGGGAGAGGAAGAAGTTCCAGTGCCAGGAGAACGCGTCGGTGATCCAGCCACCGATGAGCGGGCCGCCCACCGTGGCGATGGCCATGACGCCGGCGAAGAGCCCCATGTACTTGCCGCGTTCACGCGGGGAGAGGATATCTGCCATCACGATCTGGGACAGTGCCTGCATGCCGCCGGCACCGAGGCCCTGGAACACACGGCAGATGATCAGCATCATGGAGGACTCGGAGAAACCGGCCACGGCGGAGGCACCCACGAACAGGATCAGGGAGATCTGCAGCAGTACCTTGCGGTTGGTGAGGTCGGAGAGCTTGCCCCAGATCGGCGTGGAGATCGCCGTGGCGAGCATGGTCGCGACCAGAACCCACGAATAGCTGGTCTGGTTCAGTTCACCGTCGAGGTCGGTGATGATCTTCGGCATGGACGTGGACACCAACGTGTTGGCGATCATCGTCACGAACATGCCGAGGAGGAGGCCCGTCAGGGCTCGCAGCACCTGACCGTGGGTCATGTGCAGTCCCGCGGGAACCGCGGGGGCTTCCTTGGTCTTGGACATCTAAGACCTTTCATGCGTGGAGCCGGAACTGGCGTGGGCGCGCGCCGAACCGACCGGAGATGTGAGAAAACGAAAGGCCCCGAGCCGCACGGCGGCATCGGGGACCTTCATTGGTTGATTGAGTGCAACCATACGCCGAATGGTTGATCAGCTGCAACTATCGTGGTGTGAGTCTCGATACACCCGCGCGACGTGGACGGACGAGTATTTCTGTGACCTGGTTCGCCGTCCCTGTCTACGCTCAGGGTCGGCGTCTAAAATGGTGGCCAGGTCATGCTCCGGACGTCGGCGTTCGGCACCAGACCGATCCCCACCCCGACCCGGAAACGGTGACTGCCCCTTGAGTACTACTGCGCCCCGCAACCTTCCCGGCCGCGGCGTCCTCTGGACCGCTGTGGCCGCAACGGTGGTCATCGCGATCGGCGCGTTCGTGTTGTCCTTCGCCTCCCTGACGGACCTGGCCGTGCGCTCCGGTATCGACTCCACCCTGGCCTGGATCTGGCCCATCATCGTCGACGGCCTGATCGTCGCCGCCACGGTGGCCATCGTGGCGCTGAACGGGCACGGTCGTCGAGCCATGGTCTACCCCTGGACGCTGCTGTTCTTCGGTGCGATCGTCTCCACCGCGGCCAACGCCACCCACGCGATCCTGTCCGTGGACCGGTCTCCCGACATCCCAGCCGTGGTCGCCGCTCTCGTCGCTGCCATGCCTCCGGTGGTGCTGTTGCTCATCACCCACCTGACGGTCCACATGTTCCAGAAGCGTGCGGAGGTGGCTCAAGAGATCGAGGCGTCGCAGGCGGAGACCGCGGCCACCGATGAGGCCTACTACCGCGAGCTGCAGATGCGCCGTGCAGAGGCTGCCGCCTCCCTGGCCCGCGCCTTGGAGACCAACGACGACGACCGAGAGCACCGGGCTTCCGTTGAATCCCTCGAGGCGGAACTCGCGGCCCTCCAAGAGGAGGCTGACGCTCACGTGGAGCGCGAATCCGGTGGGTTCTTCCCGTCCGCCACCAGCGCCGTGGATCTCCCGGGCCCCTCCCGCGTGAACTGACGTCCAACACCGTGGACACGCGTGCTGCAGCGGCGCGCTGATTCAGGTTCTGCACCGAGCCGATCCCGTCCGGATGACCTGTATTTGCGGCCCCAAGCGTGATCTGCGGCGTGCATCCTCCTCTGAGGCCCACCATGGTTTCGCGGCCGTCGAGCGACGGTCTCAGATCACGGATTCGGTCGCGGCACGGCAATCCGGCCGCGAATCAAAGCCCTACGCATGAAGCCCCAGCCATCAGGCCGGGGCTTCATGCGTAACCGGGGTAGATCCCCTGCGGTCAACGGTCCTTGACGATCAGCACGTCCAACGTGCGGGGACCATGCACGCCCTCAACGCGCTCCAGCTCGATGTCACTGGTGGCGGACGGACCGGAGATCCACGTCAGGGGTCGGGTGGTGTCCAGGCGCTCCAGTGCAGACGGGAGCAGCCGCTCGATGGTGGAGGCCGGCACCACACACACGTGATGGTCGGGCACCAGGGTGATGGCACGGCGACCCTGATCCGGAGAACCGTCCAGGATGATGGTGCCGGACTCCGCGACGGAGACAGCCGACGAGGTCACCACGGCGGAGGTGGCATCCAGTTCCATGACGCCCAGGACGTGGCCCGGCTCGTCGACCACGCGACGGGCGTCGGATGCCAACTCACCCAGGAACTCCTGGGCCAGTCCGGGAGGAGTCACGAAGGACGTCGCGGCGGTGAGGAGCTGCTGGATGGAAGCAGGCACCTGGTCCGTGTCCACGACCTCGACTCCGGCCTTGTAATGCACCAGACGGTCAACGAGCAGGTCCACGAGTTCATCGCGGCTCATGTCGGACCCGCGACGGTACTCGCGCGGCACGTCGACGTCCGCCGGGGCGTCCACCAGTGCGGCGCGGACCCGCGCCAGGATGTCCGCCTTGGCGCTGCCAGCGCCGGTTTCGGTTCCCATGCCCGACGACGCGGCCGTGGGGTTCTCGGTTCCGCTCACTTGCCTGCCTCCTGGTCTCCGGACGCTGCGCGTCCTGCGGATGCCGTGCCCTCGTGTTCCTTGGCCCACCACTGCCTGAAGGAGTGGTTGGGCGGCTTGGGGATGTCGCGGAAGGCCGTCCACCCGCCCAGCAGATGACCGGGCAGCTTCTTGATCTTCTTGTCGCGACCGGCCACGATCCCGGCCATGGGAAGACCGCGTTCCAGAAGTCGCATACGGGAGCCCTTGGACATGGCCCAACCCGCACCGGCCATCAGCAGATCCATCTCCGTGATCCGCTTGGACTTGGCCTTGCGGGCCTTGACGTCCTCGGAACGCAGGTGGACCAGGATCTCCGGGATGTTGATCTTCACGGGGCAGGCCACGTAGCAGGCACCGCACAGCGAGGAGGCGTACGGGAGGGTACCGTTCTCCGACTCGTCCACGCCGGTCATCAGCGGCGTGAGGATGGCCCCGATGGGACCCGGATAGGTGGAACCGTACGCGTGCCCACCGGCGCGCTCGTAGACCGGGCAGACGTTCATGCACGCCGAGCAGCGGATGCAGTGCAGCGCGGAACGACCGTACTTGTCCGCCAGGGCATTGGTTCGTCCGTTGTCCAGCAGCACCAGGTGCACGTTCTGAGGACCATCGCCCGGAGTGACTCCGGTCCAGTTGGACGTGTACGGGTTCATGCGCTCGCCCGTGGAGGAACGGGGGAGCAGCTGCATGAACACCTCGAGATCCGAAGCGGTGGGCAGCAGCTTCTCGATCCCCATCACGGTGATCAGGGTTTCCGGCAGGGTCAAGCACATGCGACCGTTGCCCTCGGATTCCACGACGGTCAAGGTGCCGGAATCGGCGATGCCGAAGTTGGCGCCGGAGATGGCCACCTTGGTGGAGAGGAACTTCTGACGCAGGTGCTTGCGCGCGGCCTCGGCCAGATGCGCGGGCTCATCGTCCAGGTTCGGGTCCACTTCCGGCATCTCCTTCAGGAAGATGTCGCGGACCTCGGACCGGTTCTTGTGGATGGCGGGGACCAGGATGTGGCTGGGCTTGTCGTGGCCCAGCTGCACGATGAGCTCCGCCAGGTCGGTCTCATAGGCGGCGATGCCCTGGGTCTCCAGGTGCTCGTTGAGCCCGATCTCCTGGGTGGCCATGGACTTGATCTTCACGACCTCGGTCGCGTTCTGCTCCTTGACCAGATCCGTGACGATGCGGTTGGCCTCGTCGGCGTCACGAGCCCAGTGGATCACGCCGCCGCGCGCGGTGAAGTTGGCCTCGAACTGCTCAAGCAGGTCCGGCAAGTTGGCCATGACGTTCTGCTTGATTGCGGAGCCTGCATCGCGCAGCTGCTCCCAGTCGGGCAGCTCGGAGACGACATTGGCGCGCTTGTCGCGAATGGAGTGGGTGGCGTGACGCAGGTTGGCACGCAACTGGGTGTTGGTCAGCTCGGACTTGGCGTAGTCCGGGAAGGGGGTCTCCTCGAAGAGATTCCCCTCCGCACGGACCTTGGGCATACCCAGTGAGACGGCGGTCATCGTGCCGCTCCTTCCGTCGCGGTGGACACGGCGGCCGGTGCCGCGGCCGCGGGAGGCGTCCACGGATCGTCGTGCGTAGAAGCCAGAATGTCTGCCAGGTGGACGGTCGCTCCGCCCGACTTCAGCCGGGACATGCCGCCGCCGATGTGCAGCAGGCAGGAGGCGTCGCCACCGGCGCAGAGGCCAGCGCCGGTGGAGGAGATGTTGCTGACCTTGTCCGCCAGCATGGCGCCGGAGACGTCGGGGTTCTTCATGGAGAAGGTTCCGCCGAAGCCGCAGCACTGGTCGGCCTCCGGCAGCGGGACGTAGTCGATGCCGTCAACGGAGGCGATCAGATCCGACTGACGGGTGCCGAGGCCGAGCAGACGCATGCCGTGGCAGGAGGAGTGGTAGGTGACGCGGTGCGGGAACCAGGAACCCAGCTGCTCCGCGGCATCGGTGACGCCCAGGACATCGGTCAGCAATTGGGAGAGTTCGTAGGTCTTGGCTCCCACTGCCTCTGCGCGCTCGGCCAGGGAATCCTGACCACAGCGGCGAGCCACCATGGGCTGCTGATCCTTGACGGAGGCCACGCAGGATCCGGAGGGTGCCACGGCGACGTCGTAGTCCTCTGCCTCGAAGGCCTCGACATGGTTGCGGACCACGGGGAGCGCGCCCTCGAGATATCCGGAGTTGACGTGCATCTGTCCGCAGCAGCCCTGACCTGCCGGGAAGACCACTTCGTGGCCCAAGCGTTCCAGGATCTTCACGGTCGCGATGGCCGTGGAGGGGTACATGGCGTCCACGATGCAGGTGGCGAAAAGCGCTATACGCATGGTGTCCTTCCGAGCGTGCGTGAGCCACGTGTCGTCGCGACGAAGAACGAGCGTGGCCGGTCAAGTCAGTGGACTCGACGCACGCCGTTGGACACGTTCCCGGATGCGGCCGGGGGAGGCACAAGACCGGTTCCGTCGAGTATGCGGCGACGAAAGGGGCAACCTCCGTGTACAGTGGCGTGGTCTGACCACTGTTGTCTGACCACAGTACCGCACCGACAGCGACGTCGAACTTCAGCTGCGAGGTGTGGCCTGGAACTGACGGGATCCGCACGGGCCCGCGAGTTCAAGCACCCATGTTCATCACGCACTCGAAAGGCACGTTCGTGGTCAATAGTCTCGTCTTGGCGCAGACCTTCACCGCCACCACCGATCCGGTGGGCGGAAGCGTTTTCTTGTCAGCCCTGTGCGGCCTGCTGCCGCTCGTAGCTTTCTTTGTTCTTCTTTCCGGTTTCAAGGTCCAGGCGTGGAAGGCCGGCATCGGCGCGGTCGTCGTGGCTCTGCTCGTCGCGGTGTTCGCCTTCAAGATGCCTGTTCAACACGCGCTCAACGCCGGACTGCTCGGTGGCGTCTACGGCCTGGTCCCCATCGTGTGGATCATCGTCATGGCGATCTGGCTCTACCAGGTCACCGTGCGTTCGGGCCGCTTCGACGACCTGCGCAAGGTCTTCAACGTGGTCGGCGGCGGTGACGTGCGTATTCAGGCCGTCCTCATCGCCTTCTGCTTCGGTGGGCTGATGGAGGCCCTGGCCGGTTTCGGTGCACCCGTGGCCATCACCGCCACCATGCTGATGGCGTTGGGCATTCGCCCGCTCAAGGCCGCCGTAGCCGTGCTCGTGGCCAACACCGCGCCAGTGGCCTTCGGCGCCGTGGGCACCCCCATCACCACGGCAGGTAACCTGCTCGGCACCGCAGACCCGGTGGACTCCGCCAATCAGATCGGTGCCATCATCGGTCACCAGTCCCCGGTGCTCGCCCTGTTCGTCCCCACCCTGCTGGTCTTCATCCTGGACGGCAAGAAGGGCCTGAAGGATTGCTGGGTCGTCACCGCGGTCATCGGCGTGGTGTTCGCCGTACTGCAGTTCCTCTCCTCCAACTTCTTCTCCTACGAGCTCACTGACGTGGTCGCCTCCCTGGGCGCGCTCGCCGTGGTCATCCTGCTTCTGCGTTTCTACAAGCCCAAGAACCGCGATGCAGCCCGTGCCCGTGTGCTGGACCCGAACTCCGCGGCCGCCCACGAGTCCTCCGATACTCAGGAGAAGCTCAACGGCGTTGACACCTGGATGGCTCTGCTGCCCTACGTCCTGGTGGTCGCCGTGTTCGGAGTTGCCAAGCTCTGGAAGCTCGGCGTGGACGTTCCGGCGTGGCTGGCCTCCACCGACGTGAAGATCGAATGGCCCGGCCTGCACGACTCCGTGGTGACGGCAACCGGCGATCCGGTCTCCTCCACGACCTACTCCCTGCCGTGGCTGTCCAGCCCGGGTTCGCTGATCTTCATCACCGTGGTGCTGGTGGTCATCGTCTTCTCGATCTTCAACGGCAAGGGCCGCTACAAGATCGGACCCGTAGGCGCCATCAAGGAACTCGGCTCCACAGTGGTCAACATGAAGTTCGCCGGTCTCACCATCGTGTTGGTGCTGGCTCTGGCCTACATCATGAACCTCTCGGGACAGACCGTGGCCATCGGTACATGGCTGGCCGGCGCCGGCGGATTCTTCGCCTTCCTGTCTCCCATCCTGGGTTGGATCGGCACCGCGGTGACCGGCTCCGACACGTCGGCGAACGCACTGTTCACCAACCTGCAGGCCACCGCAGCGCACAACTTGAACGTGGACCCGCACCTCTTCGCCGCTGCGAACACCTCCGGTGGTGTGGTGGGCAAGCTCATCTCCCCGCAGAACCTTGCACTGGCCGCCACCACCGTGGGCATGGAGGGCAAGGAATCCGTGATCCTGAAGAAGGTCATCGGCTGGTCCGCGGCGATGCTGCTGGTGCTGTGCTGCATCGTCTTCGTGGAGGCCCAGTTCGCGCACGTGTGATCGCTTGCCTGTGACGGCTCTCACCGAGCCGTGACACGGACCCCGAGGATCGATTTTGGAAGGATGAGTTCATCATGACCCATTCGTCAGAGTCGATCCCCGGGGCCCACCCGTATGCGGACGCCTACCCGGCCGAAGCCATGCCGGTGAGGGCCTACCAGAAGGTGCTGGACTGGGTCGAAGCCGAACTGCGCACCGGAAACCTGAGGGTGGGGGACCAGCTTCCGGGCGAGCGCGCTCTGGCGGAGACCCACGGGATCTCTCGCGCCAGCGTGCGGGACGCCATCCGGACGCTGGAGGTCATGGGGCTGGTCAGGACCTCGTCCGGCTCGGGGCCCAAATCAGGTGCCATTCTCATCTCCCGGCCCGCACAGGGGATGGCGATGATGTTGCGCATGCACCTGGCCAGCGCAGGGCTGCACACGCAGGACGTCATCGAGGTTCGCGCGTTGCTGGAGTCCTGGGCGGCGTCCGTGGCGGACCTCGACACGCTGCCGGATGGTGGCCAGGCCCTGTTGGGACAAGGCAGCGATCTCCTGGAGGCCATGGAGGACCCGGATCTGGACCGCGCCTCCTTCCAGACCCTGGACACCCAGTTCCACCTGGTGCTGGCGCGTCTGGCAGGTAACCGGGTCGTTGACGCCATGATGGCCTCCCTCAAGGACGCGATCACCGACTACGTTGCGGTACGTGCCTCCACGGACGAGACCTGGGGCGGCGTGGTGCCCGGCCTGCGGGAGCAGCATCGGCGGATCTTCGACGCCGCGAGCAACGGTCGGGGTGCGGAGGCCGCGGCCCTGCTGCGGGAGCACATCGAGTGGTTCTATGCCCAGACCTTGGGCAACGGCCCCGACCAGGACGAGCCCGAGCTGCGGCTGCCCTGATCCGGTCTTCCGACCCGTCGCCTTTCCTGCCCTGGCCCGGGCTCACTGCCCAAGCGGCCCGGAGGCAAGGAAGTCCTCGGTCCCGGCTCCCCAAGGCACCACGTGGCCGTTCATCTCCACCAGGACATTGCGGGTGACGCCGGTCCGGGCCGGGAGCAGGGCTTGGTCCAGGGTGCGTGCCGCGGCCAGTCTGCGCAGTTGCGCCCAGGTGGGTTGCATGAGGTCCAGTTCCCCAGTCGCATAGGCGTCCAGCGCCGCGACGGGTTTGATCCAGAAGGACCTCACGGATTCCGTGGAGAGGTTCTCGGGTTCCTGCCCAGGCGGTACGGAGGCGGCGATGAAGCGGGTGTCGTAGCGGCGGGGGAGGCCCTCCGGTGTGATCCACCGATCCACATAGTGCAGCTGGTCGGTGTGCGGCGCCATGCCCAGCACGTCGAGTGCGTCCGCGACGCCGAGGCGGTGCTCCGACAGGGCCGCGCGTAGCTCGCCTCGCGCGGGCGCGGAGTGCGGCACCCGGCCAAGGCCCGACGTCGGACCTTGGGTTGCGCCGTGTGGTCCGCCATCGCGGGCCAGGAGGACGCCGCATTCCTCGAAGGTTTCCCTGATGGCCGCGGCGGTCACCGGGGCCGTGGCGGCCGGTCCAGCGACGTGATCGGGCTCGTCGAGATCCCCGGCCGCTGTAGCGATCCAGTCCTGGGTGCCGACGTGGTCGGACGGGTCAACCGAGCCGCCGGGGAAGGTGGCCATCCCCGCGGCGAACGCCATGGAGAGCGCACGCTGCTGCATGAAGACCTCGACACCGCCGTGGCCGGTGGCGGCGGGCCTGAGCAGGAGCACGGTGGCGGAATCCTTGGCGGGAACGTGTTCGCCACCGGGTGCTGTGGTGCTCACCATGCCTTGCATTCTGCCTGGGAAGACCCGGGTAGCGTGGTAACCAGAGTTTCAAGCAGCTGAGAACGTGGGTCAGGAGGCATCATGCAGGGTATCGATGTGGCCGGGGTGGAAGAGATCCCCGAAGGGGAGGCGCTCGCGGTCGAGGCCGACGTGAACGGGGTCCCGCGAGAGATCGCGATCTTCCACGCCGAGGACGGGGAGTTCTATGCGCTGGATGACGAATGTACCCACGAGACCGCCTCGCTGTCAGAGGGTTGGATCGAGGGGGACAAGGTCGAGTGCCCCCTGCACGCGGCCGAGTTCTGCCTGCGCACCGGCCAGGCGCTGTGCATGCCCGCCACCGTTGACACGTACACACACGTGGTGGAGGTCGTGGACGGGCGCGTGCTGCTGCACCCGGGGGAGTCGGTCGCGGACGCGGTGCGCAAGTGACCAGGACCGTCGCAGATCTGCCCGACTCCATCCTGGTGCTCGGTGGGGGAGTGGCGGCCTATACGTTCGTGGAACAGCTGCGGTTGCGAGGGTATCGGGGTTCCCTGGCGATGGTCTCCATGACCGGGCTGCCGCACGATCTGCCGCCGGTCTCCAAGGAGTACCTGCGCGGAAACATGTCCCGCGAGGAACTCGACTTCCGCGACGCCGATTTCTATGTCGAACGCGACATCCATGTGGTGAACGGGACCGCGACGGCGTTGCGGCTTCCTGCGCAGGGAGCGGTGCAGGGAGCGGTGCCGGGCGTTGGCGAGACCGACGGGGACGTCACCGGGCCGGACGAGGTGTGCCTCGTCGAGGTGGCCCGCGCCGATGGGGGTGAACCCACTAGGTTGTCTGCAGGCCTGGTGGTGCTGGCCACCGGTGCCAGGCCCGTCAGTGCTACTGCGCATGTGCAACCCGCTGTGGAGCGAGACCGCATCACGACCTTGCACAGCGTGGCGGATGCGGATCGGGTGCGCTCGCTTCTGGTTCCGGGCGCGCGTGTGGTGATCCTGGGCGGTGGGCTCATCGGTGCCGAGGCAGCTTCTGCCGCGGTCGAGGCCGGCGCGCGGGTGACCCTGGTGAATCGCTCTGCGCCGGCCGGTGCGCGGGGCTACGGGCCTGCGGCCGCCGCAGAGCTGGAGGAGCAGCACGTGGCCCACGGCGTCCGGTTGATCACGTCCTTCTCGGTGGGGGAGCAGAACGTAGGAGACGGAGTCGACGTGAGCCTCGAGACCGGAGAGGTCCTGCACGCCGACCTCGTGATCGATGCCGGTGGAGCGGTGCCTGCCGATGGGCTGGCCCGCACGGCCGGGGTCGAGGTCTGGGACGACGCCGTGGGCGGTGTTCGAGTGGATTCCGCCGGTCACACGTCGCATCAGCGGGTTCTGGCCATCGGTGACGTGGCGCGTTCCGGCGAACGGTGGAGCGGTCACTGGGAAGCGGCCATGCACTCCGCAGAGGATGCCGCGGCCGCAGTGCTCGGGCAAGGGGCCGAGACGCGAGGTGTGCCGTGGTTCTGGTCGGATCGACACGGATCTCACGTCGAAGTGGTGGGGAACCCCGCCGCCGCAACGGTGGACATCGAACGCCGGGACGACCGCGGCCTGCGCGCCGTGTTCTGGTGCGTTCCGGCAGGTGCGGACGAGGGGCACGGCGCTGAGGCGCCGGGAGGCGCTCAGGCGAGCTCCGACGTCGGGCAGGTGGTGGTGACCGGTGCCGTGACCATTGACGATTCACGGCTGGCGCGTGCCGCACGTCGGTTGGCCGACCGGGCCAAGCCGGTGGACGCTGAGGCGCTCGCCGACCCCGCGATCGCGGCGAGGGCCCTCCTCCGCTGACCTCTCGGTGCCCGTATCCGACGTAGGTGCCCCGTTCTGGGTCCGCCGCGTCGGACGCGTGCACCAACGTCATATGATTAGCCAAGTTATATAACCTAGCGATATGCTTGGTGTTCGTGAGTGAACACGACGAGACCCCGAGCACCGGTGCAGCACTGCTGGCCCTGATGACCGGCGTTTACGCCGTCAACCGTTTCGCGGCATCCCGAACCCCAGGCCATTCCCCCACGCACTACCGCGTGCTCGGTCTGCTCAAGGACCACGGCGCCTATCGTGTGGGCGACCTCGCGGCGCAGGTCCACCTGTCCCAACCGGGCATGACCAAGACCGTCAACCTGCTGGCCGATCTGGGTTTCGTGGAGAAGACCGCAGACCCCAGCGACTCCCGGGCCACCCTGGTCTCCCTGACGGAGGCCGGGGACAACGCTCTGACCGAGCGGACCAAGGATGTGGTCCGCACGGTGTTGCCGGGGCTCGGAGAGTTCAGCGAGGCCGAACGCCGCACCCTCTGGGACGCAGCGCAACTCTTGGGCAGGCACCTGGACCCCGGCCCGTGGGCACTCACCGACACCGCAAGCACAACTGAGAAGACTGAGGGCGAATGAGTATCGAGACGGATGAGGAGCTCGCGAAACTCCACGCGAGTCGGCAACAGAAGGGCTCCGGCGGCTGGTGGAGCCAGCCCAAGACCGTGTGGGCCGTGGCGTTTGCGACCATGGTGTCCTTCATGGGCATCGGGCTGGTGGATCCCATCCTCCCGGCCATCGCCTCGGACATGGATGCCACCGAGGCCCAGACGGAGTTGCTCTTCACCTCCTATCTGCTGATCACTGCGATCGCCATGTTCTTCACCTCATGGGTCTCCGGCCGCATCGGTGCCAAGAACACGTTGCTGCTCGGCCTGGGCATCATCGTGATCTTCTCGCTGCTGTCGGGTTTCTCCCCGACGGTCAACGCGCTGGTCGGGTTCCGCGCCGTGTGGGGCCTGGGCAATGCCCTGTTCATCTCCACCGCGCTCTCCACCATCGTCTCCGAGGCACGTAACCCCGATGGCGCCATCATCCTGTACGAGGCGGCCCTGGGCGTCGGCATGGCGCTGGGCCCGCTGGTGGGTGGGTTGCTGGGTTCCATTGGCTGGCAGTTCCCGTTCTTCGGTACGGCGGTGCTGATGGCGGTCTCCTTCGTCGCGATCGTGACCATGCTGAAGTCGGGCTCTGTGCAGAAGAAGCACACCTCACCGCTGGCGTCCATCAAGGCGCTCGGCCGCCCGCAGCTGCTCTCCTTCGGCCTCGTCGCGATCTTCTACAACATGGCCTTCTTCGTCATCCTGGCCGTTTCCCCGTTCCCCCTCGGCTTCGGTGCCCTGGGGATCGGCTTCACGTTCTGCGGGTGGGGCATCGCGCTGGCCGTCATGTCCGTCTTCGGTGCCCCCGCGCTGACACGCCAGTTCCATCGCACCACCGTGTTGGCCGGCGGGCTGATCGCGCTGCTGGCCGTCATGGTCGCAGCGATCTTCCTCGTGGAGAACGTCGTGGCACTGGTTGTGCTGATCGTGATCTCCGGTTTCGTGCTCGGCATCATGAACACGGTGCTCACCGAGGCGTCCATGGAGTCCACCGACCTGCCGCGCCCCGTTGCCTCCGCCGCATACTCCGGCGTGCGATTCCTCGGCGGTTCCGTGGCCCCTCCGATCGCCTCCGCGTTGGGTCACTCCTTCGTCTGGAGCGCCTCCTACGTCTATGGCGCAGCTGCCACGGTCGTGGCGCTCATCCTCTTCTTCTCCCTGTGGCACTTCGTGAAGGCCGCCAACAAGGGGCCGCATGTTGACCATCAGGAAATGGAGCTGGACGAGGCCGAGGCCCTGATCGGCGACGCCGACTGACACCGGCTGCTCACGAGACCGCCCGGGTTCCGCGTCGCAGCAGCTGGCCGCAGCGAATGCGAGGTAGCACCCGGGCGGTTCTGTATCTCCTCTGCCCGACGGCGGTTCGCCGGACGGGTGCCCGGCGTCGCCTTCGGCGACGCGGCTAGCATGACGTAGGTGACCTCGTCCTCGCCCAGCCAGCGTCTGCCCGCGTTCCAGCATCCCGTTCGTCCCGGATGGGTGGCCTCCGTGGCGCTGGTCAACGTCGGGCTGAACACCGCGATCTTCGCGACCCTGAATCAGCTGTTGCCGATGCAATCTCTTGACGTGGCAGGCGAACACGGTAAAGAGGCTGCACTGTCCTTGGCCGGCACTGTGGGCGTGGTGGTCGCCATGGTCGTGAACCTGTTGGCCGGTGCCTTGTCCGATCGGACCAGATCGCGCTCGGGGCGTCGCACACCGTGGATTCTGGTGGGCGCTCTGGTGGCCTGTGGCTTCCTGTTGCTGCTCTCCACTGCGGAATCGGTGGCGACGTTGTGCCTGTTCTGGGCAGGTGCCCAGGCCGGCCTGAACGCCATGATGGCGGCCGTGACCGCGTGCGTCCCCGACCGGGTTCGCCCCGAGCGTCGCGGTTTGGTGGGCGGCATCGTGGTCACGGGCATCACCGTTGGCGTGATGCTCGGGTCCGGTGTCGGCATGGTGGCCGGTGAGCGGGTCCGCTTGGGCTATCTGATGGTGGTGGTCGGCCTCGTCGTCTCACTGATTCCGTATCTCCTGACGCGCGACGATCCGCAGCTCGCCGCAGGTGCCGTACCCCGCATCACCAAGTCCGAGTTCATGCGCGGGTTCGCCGTGAATCTGCGCACTCATCGTGATTTCGGGTGGGCCTGGCTCGGACGATTGCTGATGATGACGGCCATCCAGTTGTTGATCGTCTATTTGCTCTTCTTCCTGCGGGATCAGCTGCATCACTCCGATCCGCCCGCCGGCGTCTTCTTGCTGACGGCGGTCTACGCCGTAGGGACCGTGGTGACGGCGGCGCTGGCCGGTCAGCTCTCCGACCGCACCGGTCGCAGGCCGTTGGTCGCGGTGGCGAGTGCGCTCGTGGCGGTGGCTGCGGTGCTGCTTGCGGTGGCGCCACTTTTCGGCGGAGTGTCCATGGCGATGGCGGTGGTGGCCGCAGTGGTGCTCGGGATCGGGAACGGTTCCTTCCTGGGTGTGGACTTCGCCCTCATCACGCAGGTTCTGCCCGATGCAGCGGAGAACGGGCGCGGCATGGGACTGATCAACGTGGCGGCGTCGCTTCCACAGATCTTCTCCCTTGGCCTGGCTTGGTTGGCCGTGACCCACCTGGGCGGCTACACGGTGCTCTTCACGGGCGCGGCGGTGATCGCGATTCTCGCGGCGGCATCGGTGTACCGCGTCCGCAGCGTGAAGTAGCTCCTCGGTCTCAGGTCCCCACCGCGAGCGAGCGCACCAGGTCCAGGAAGGCGGCGGTGGGTTCCGGGACCAGGACGTCCTGCCGCCAGATGGCGTGCAGTCCTCTCGACAGCGGTTGTCCCTGCCATCGGGCAAGCCCCACGGCGGCGTCGGCCACCGGCTGTCTCACCGCCATCTCACTGAGCACGGCCGGACCCACTCCAGCCGCGACGGCTCGGACGATGGCCGCATTGGAATCCAATACGGCAACAGGCCGATGCCGCTGGGGGAGCACGGCATCCAGCGTGGCCCGCGTGCCGGAGCCTTCCTCGCGCTCCACGAGCCCCGTGCCGGCCAGATCGGACGGCCCCACGACAGCGTCCTGCCACGCATGACCTGGCCGAACGATCACGGCCAACCGGTCGCGGCCGAGCTGTTCGTTGGCCAGGTCATCCGGGGGCTCCGGGTCCTCGATGAACCCGAGCGGAATGGCGCCGTCCCGAACCCAGTCGATCACTCCCGTGGAGTTGTTGAATCGGGTCGAGACCCAGACATCGGGCCTGGCAGCGGCCCACGCGCCGAGCCAGCCCGGCACCAGGTGCTCCCCGACCGTGCGACTGGCCGCGAAGTCGAGCCGGGGTGGGCCAGGATCGGCCAGGGCGGAAGCGGTGGCAGTGAACCGGTCCAGGCTTCGTAGTACGGCTTTGGCCTCTGAACACAGCGTGGTGCCCGCAGCAGTCAGCTTCGACCCGGCCGGGGACCGCGCCACCAGCTCACATCCAAGGTGACGCTCTACTGCCTTCAGAGTGCGTGAGGCCTGCGGTTGCGTCAGACCCTGCGAGCGGGCCGCAGCCCCGATACTGCCGTGCTCCTGTACGGCCACGAGCAGCCGCAACGTGGCCGGGGTGAAGACGTGATCGTCGGAGGAGGTCATAGCGCAAGCGTATGACCTCATGTGTTCTTCACGGCTACCGGTTCCGCCCGTGGGCGGGTCAAATGGGAAGCATGTCATCCGAATCAGCAACACCGGGAACGCGGTCAACCGCCAAGCTTTCCACCACCGAACCAAGCAGCAAGCCGAGCATCTGGTGGGGATTTGCGGTGTGCGCGGTCGTGGCGGCCGTCTGCATCGGCCTGGGGAACCTGGTGACGGGGCTGTCCGCCATGCTCGTCGCCGTGCTCCTGGGCGCGCTCTGGCGCAACCTCGCACCGGTCCCGGCCACGCTGGAACCAGGAATCGGGGTGGCGGCCAAGCGGGTACTGCGTTGGGGAGTGGTGCTGCTCGGTCTGCAGCTGTCGTTGCCGCAGGTCCTGGACCTCGGCCCGGGGGTGCTGGCCATCGTCGTGGCGGCTGTGGCCATCACCTTCCTCGCCACCCTGGGCCTCGGCAGGCTGCTCGGCGTGGATCGTGATCTGAGCGTTCTGATCGCGGGTGGGTTCTCGATCTGCGGAGCTGCGGCAGTGGCCGGCGTGCAGGGCGCAGTGCGGACCACACAGGAGAAGGTCGCTGCGGCGGTGGCGCTGGTGGTGCTCTTCGGCACGCTGATGATTCCCGTCATGCCGCTGCTCGTGGCTGCCCTGGACCTTGCCGCTGGGGACGCAGGCACCGCCATCGGCGGTTCCATTCACGAGGTGGCGCAGGTCGTGGCGGCTGGCGGCATCGCCGGTGGCGGTTCCGTCCTGGCCGTCGCCGTGAGTGTGAAGCTGGCGCGCGTGGTGCTCATGGCGCCCGTGGTCGCGGGTGTCTCCCTGGCCCGCCGCCGCAGCAACACCGATACGTCCGACGGTAAGCGCCCACCCATCGTCCCGCTCTTCGTGCTCGGCTTCGTGGTCATGGTCCTCGTCGCCACCACGGGATGGGTGCCACAGCCGGTGCTGGACATCGTGAAATGGATTCAGCAGTTCCTGCTCGCCACGGCCATGTTCGCCCTGGGTCTCGGCGTGCACGTGAAGTCGCTGCTCAAGCTTGGCCTGCGCCCGTTGCTGCTTGGCCTGTGTGCCACGATCGTGATCGTGGTCGTCGTCCTGGGCGGCATCGCCCTGGGCTTCGGCGCAAACGTCTGAGACACACCGATGCCCGACCGGTGGGGTCCGGCCTGACCAGGCCGGGGCACCACCCGTCGGGCACCGAGAGCGCGCTGACGCGCGCCTCAGGCGCGCGAAGGCACCTTGCCCGCCAGGACGTCAGCCGCTGCAACCGACTCCAGGCCGTGTGCAGCGGCGACGGAGGCGTTGGTGAGGTGGCCGTCGAAGGTGCTGAGGCCATCGGCGAAGCCGGGGTCCGCGGACAAGGCGGCCTGCCAACCGCGGTCGGCGATTCGCAAGGTGTAGGGCAGCGTCGCATTGGTGAGCGCGGCGGTGGAGGTCTGGGGGACAGCACCGGGCATGTTGGCGACGCAGTAGTACACCGCGTCGTGAACGGGGAAGGTGGGATCGGCGTGCGTGGTCGGGTGGGAGCCCTCGAAACACCCGCCCTGGTCGATCGCGATGTCCACCAGCACCGAGCCGGGGCGCATCTTCTCCACCATGTCCAGGGTGACCAGCTTCGGGGCCGCAGCACCCGGGATGAGCACGGAACCCACCACGAGGTCGGCATCGGCAACGAGCTCCGCGATGGCGTACTTGGTGGAGTACATGGTCTTGATGCGGCCGTGGTGGGCGGTGTCCAGCTCCTTGAGTCGATCGACGTTGATGTCCACGACCGTGACATCCGCGCCCAGGCCCGCCGCAGCAACGGCGGCGTTCTCCCCGGCGGTGCCCGCGCCGATGACCACCACATTGGCCGGGCGGGTGCCGGGGACGCCGCCCATGAGGATTCCGGAACCACCAGCGGGCTGCTGCAACGTCGTGGCGCCGATCTGTGCTGCCAGGCGACCGGCCACCTCTGACATGGGGGCCAGCAAGGGCAGCGAGCGTCCGCGGGTCACGGTCTCGTAGGCGATGGAGGTGGTACCGGCCTTCAGGAGCGCATCGGTGCACTCCCGGGAGGCGGCGAGGTGGAGGTAGGTGAACAGGACCTGGTCGCCACGCAGGCGGTGCAGTTCCTCGGTGATGGGCTCCTTGACCTTCAGCAGCAGGTCGCCGTGGGCCCACACCTCGTCAGCAGTTGCTCCGATGGTGGCCCCGGCGGCCTCGTACGCGGAGTCGGGGTTGCCGGAACCCACGCCGGCACCGGCTTGGACCATCACGTCGTGGCCGTGGTGGACCAGCTCGGCCACTCCGGCCGGGGTCGCCGCGACGCGGAACTCGTTGTTCTTGATCTCGGTGGGAATGCCGATCCTCATGGCTGCCTCCTGATGTTGGCGGTGGTGCGGGGTCGATGTGATGCTTCGGTTGATGCGTGCGGTCCTTGAGTGGGGGCGTCCCCGTTCACAAACCGTTGAACCAGAGACTAAGGAAATCTGCGGACCATCTGGGGGTGATCGGTGGAATCTGCGAATCTGGATGTGAAAGTGGCAGAATTACGCGAGATGGATGTCTGTGTGAAGGGTCACCTATGAAGGATCTGCAGGTCACAGCCGAGCTGAGCGAGACCGACAAGAAGCTGCTCAGCCTGCTCAAGGAGAATTCGCGGCGATCCAACGCCTCGCTGGCCCAGGAACTGGGGCTGGCGCAATCCACATGCTTATCCAGGATCAAGGCACTTCGAAGACGGGGGATCATCCGCCGTTTCACCGTTGATGTCGATGCCAGCGCACTGGGGAAGAGCCTCGAGGCGTTGGTGTTCGTTCGGATCCGTCCAGGAGCACGGCACCGCATGGCCGAGCTTGCACGCAACATCGCCAAGGCCCCTGGCGTGGTCCAGGTGTTCTTCTTGGGTGGCGACGAGGACTTCTCCGTGCACGTTCAGGTTGCCGACGCCGCGGAAGTGCGGGACTTCGTCGTGGAGCATCTCTCCTCGGATCCTGCTGTGGCGAATACCAGGACCTCGCTGGTCTTCGAGCATCTGGTGAGCTGAGCGTGGAGGGGTAGGGCCCGTTGGGGTTGGTCTCGTCCGCGGCGGTGCCTTGATCTGCTCACACCCATGTGTGACGCGTCAGGGCGTGTGATCTCGCGGACGGAACGGGTCCGGGAGGGGGCGCAGATTCTTAGAATCGAGGTACGCCCCCATCCACGTTTTCCACGAGAAGAAGTGTGTCCATGACCCAAAAGCAGACCCTGCGCAATATCGCCGCCACCACGCCCGGCGCGGACATCCTGATGGCCCGCCACGGAAGCCACATCATGTCATGGCGTGTGGATCACCGGACCGATTCCACGGTGGCGCTGCTGGACGACGGCCGCTGGGTGAGCGTGCGTAACCATCTGGACCTCCCAAGGGCTACTCCTGGGCAACGCGTGGTGGTCGGCTGGGCCGCCTACAAGACCGGACAAGCCGCGCTCAAGCCATCCGACGTGCACTGGATGGCCAAGCTCACGGGCTGGTGGCTGCTTGGCACCGCTGCCTTCACCGGTGGCGCCTTTGCCCTGGTCTCCGCCGTCAGTTGACGGCCGTGAGCTGGCCTCGGCCGGAGTGGGTCGCCGACCGGCCGACGGCCGGCCGGGAACCGGCCGTGGGGCACCGGACCGGGAACGCGCCGTCGGGCAGGGGTAGAACCGGACTTGTCCACAAGCGAATGGTGAAGGTAGGCGGGTGTTCTCCCTGGCACTAGGATCGGGGGCATGGATTCACCTCGCTTTCTGCGCCTGGAGGACGTCGCGGATGAACTGAACGTGTCGATGGTGCAGGCTCGTGCCCTGGTGCGTAGCGGAGAACTGAAGGCCATCAAAGTGGGTGGACGCGGCGTATGGCGGGTGGAACGCAGCGAATTCGAGGCTTATATCGCGCAGCAGTACCAGGCCACGGAACAGTCCATTGCTGCAGAGGACACAGACGTGGAGGTCTGAGGACCAGGTGCTGTGTAGCAACTCGGTGCGGACCACGCCCGGTTTGGAGCACACAGGCGGCGGCGGTATCCTGTTGAAGGTTGCTTCGGCCCAGGCCGGTGGGAATCATGGGGCTTTAGCTCAGTTGGTAGAGCGTTTCGTTCGCAATGAAGAGGTCAGGGGTTCGATTCCCCTAAGCTCCACAACCCGATCCCCGGGACCCTCGCGGTCCCGGGGATTTTTGCTGTCCACGACAAATTGCGGTGCGTTGGCACAAATCGCGGTGTGGATCCGACGATTCACACCGACGGGTGTGCATCCGTACCGCAATCAGTCAGGCTCGGGGACGCCGAAAGCTGAAGCGCACGTCCTGAGGTGGGGTGCTTCCCTTCCGTGGCGCGGCCGAAGCGCTATGCTCCGCCAATGAGCAGCCCTCAAGGATTCGACTACAGCGCGCAACGCGACGGAACCGTCTTGATCACGCATGACGGCCGTCGAGCGACCGTGCTTCGTGGAGATCGTGCGGAGCAGTTCCTGGAAGAGGTGGAATACGACCCGCAACAGGTGATGGCCCGCTGGACCGGCAATTACAAGCGCGGCAATGAGCGTGTGGCCAAGCGGCACCCTCGCAACGCTGGTCGGTGAGCGCGCGGCCTGGCACATACTGCGGTGCTGTGGCACGAATAGCGGTGTGGATCCGACGATGAACACCGACGCGTGTGCATCCCTACCGCAACGTGGATCTCGAGGATTTGCTATAGGTGGAGCTAGTAGACAGGCGTAGCTTGAATCCTGAGGGCGGAAACTCCGTCCGGGAAAGGCAAGACCCCATGCGCGCAGTCACGTACGTCAAGAATGACACCGTGGAAATCCATGAGAAGCCGATCCCGGAGATCGCCGCGGACGAGGTCCTACTCAAGGTGGGCGGCGCAGGCCTGTGCCACTCCGACATTGCCATCATCGGCATGGGGGACGACAACCCGCTGATCGGCTCCACGCTGGGGCACGAGGTCTCCGGAACGGTGGAGAAGCTCGGCGAGAACGTTCAGGGCTGGAACGTGGGCGATGCCGCGCTGGTGGCACTGGTCCTTTCCTGCGGCCAGTGTGGTGAGTGCCTGGCCGGGCGGGACAACCAGTGTGAGGTCGTGTCACCGCGCAACAGCCTGGCCCCGCTTTCTCCCGGTATCGGTGTGGACGGCGGTATGGCCGACTACATCAAGGTCAAGGCCCGCCACCTGGACCCGCTGGGTGACCTGGACGTCGTGGCGGCCGCACCGCTGGCGGATGCCGCACTGACCCCCATGCACGCCATCTCCAGGGTCAAGGATCGTCTGACCGGTGACGCCACCGTGGTGGTGCTCGGCCTGGGCGGCCTGGGGCACATGGGTCTGCAGATCCTGCTGGCCACCACCGGCGCGCGCATCATCGGCCTGGACACCGACCCGGAGAAACTGGCCTTCGCCGAGTCCAAGGGCGCCATCGCGATCCCCTCCGACGCGGACGCCGCTGACAAGATCATGGACCTGACCAACGGGATCGGGGCCGATGTCGTGTTCGACTTCGTGGGCGTGCAGCCCACGGTCACCACTGCCGTCAACGTGGTGCGCAACGGTGGAGCCATTCGCTTCGTCGGGTTGGGCAACGGCGGCTTCGACTACGTGGCCGGCTCCGCTTCCCCACTTCCGTGGGGTGTGGAGATCGAGCGCGCCTACGGAGGTACCCGCGCCGAGATGCGTGAGGTCATCGCCCTGGCTCAGCAGGGCAAGATCGGTGTCGAGGTGAAGCGGTACCCGCTCGACGACGCCGTGCGGGCCTTCGATGACCTCCACCATGGTCGTATCCAGGGCCGCGGCGTCCTGGTGCCGTGAGGCAGCAACCCTTGGCGTCGTGACGCGTCCGGGCAGCTTGTTGTGAGGCAGTAGTCAGGCGGCCCCGCGGACCCGAGGATCCGCGGGGCCGCAACGTTGCGGTAGCGTTGATGTCTGCTTGTCGCTGCCGGGCAGACGCCTCGCGAATCGCGTGGGACGCTCCGGCGGCGTGAAGAGCTGGAGGTTGACAGTGCAGGTCATCACGACGGTGACTGAGGTGCGGGACGCGGTGGCGCAGGCCAGGACGAGCGGACGGAAGGTTGCACTGGTTCCCACCATGGGAGCCCTGCATGAGGGGCATCTTTCGCTGATCCGTGCCGCCGGTGCCGATGGAGCCTTGGTGGTGGTCTCCGTGTTCGTGAATCCCACCCAGTTCAACGACGCGTCCGATCTGGATGCCTACCCCCGCGACCTTGAAGCGGACGCCGCGCTCGCCGCGAGTGCGGGAGCCGACGTGGTGTTCGCGCCCTCCGTGGAGGAGATGTACCCGAACGGCTTCTCAACGTCCGTGAGGGTCGCTGGGATCACGGAGCGTTGGGAGGGCGCCGAGCGCGGGGCCTCCCACTTCGATGGCGTGGCGTTGGTGGTCTCCAAACTGTTCAACATCGTGGCCCCGGACAGGGCCTACTTCGGGCAGAAGGATGCCCAGCAGATCGCTGTGGTGCGACGCTTCGCCGCTGACCTGAATCAGCCGGTTCAGGTGTGCGCGGCTCCCACGGTCCGCGCCGCGGATGGCCTGGCGCTGTCCTCGCGCAACGCTCGCCTGTCGGATGGCGACCGCGCCGCAGCGCTCTCCCTTGGCGCCTCGCTGCGCCAGGCGCAGGCCGCCGTCGCGGCCGGAATGCACGACGTCGCGTCCCTCGCTTCCGCTGCCCAGAGCACCCTCGTTTCCGCGGGGGCCCGCCCCGAGTACTGGGCTGTGGTGAACCCGGATACTTTCGAGCCATTGTCTGTCGTGACCCCGGGGACCCCGGCGCTGGCGATCGTGGCGGCGTGGGCTGGCGACGTTCGGCTGATCGACAACCAGGCCCTCATCGCGCTGAGCTGACCCCAGACAGCCGGCCGGTCGGAAAGCGCCCACCCGGATACCTCCCACTGCCTGGCCGGATGTGTCAGGCTTGAGCGCATGAGACGGATCCAGCCTATGCGGTCCCTGGCCGGTGTCGTGCTCGTGGGCACGGTGGTGAGTGTCGGGGCCGTCGCCTGTTCGTCCAGCACCAAGGCACCAACCCCGACCAGCGACTCGGGCGCGGCCGCCGCCACCCCGACGCCGGATGCGCCCTCGGCGGCTGCGACCAGCAGCACCGCTCCGACGTCCGCGACGGCGTCGAGTCCCGCCGCGAGCAGCTCGGCGCCCACGCACGCGGACCCCACCTTCGCCAAGCGACCGGCCAAGGCCGTCACCGCCGGAACGGTCAGCGATGCGGATACGGCACGAGCCGCGGGCAAGGGCGACACCAACGTCAAGTACACGGTTCAGGGCGATCTGGCCGCAGTGGTCACCGTGGATTGCTCTACGTGCACCGGTCCCGTGACCATCACCGGTCCGCAGCGCGTCGCGGCGTTCGGGACGGTCCCGAAGGGCGGCAGCGGCTCCTACCTGATGTCCCCCATGAAGAGTCAGTCAGCGGCCCAGGAGGTGTGGGTGCAGGCGCGCGGCCCGTGGAAGCTCACCGTCTCCAGCTGGAACACGGCGCCTCGGGAATCGGGCACGGTTCACGGCAAGGGATCGAGGGTCTTCTGGGTGGATGGGAAGCACACATCCGCCGTGCTGGAGTGGAAGCGCAGCCGCCCCGGCGACAAGGTGCAGGCCCGGTACTTCCAGGCGGATACGAACCAGCCGCTGATGTTCGGGTCGGACGACCCGACATACAAGGAACGTCAAGAGATCACCACCCCTGGCGTGATGTCCATCCAGACGCAAGGGGAATGGACCTTCACACCGGGACGATGAGCCGCTGAATCTGCGCATATGTCGCGTCTCGCCGAATGGTCTCGGGCGGCAGATTCGCCGGATGGAGCGGCACCGCAGGCGTGTCGTCCACGGTTGGCGGTGAAGGTAGCCCACAGCGCTCAGGAATCTGGTGCGCTTGGGCCATGATCTCGAACCCAGTGTTGCAACGGCGACCCAAACGGTGGCGCTTTCGAAGCGTGGACGATCATCACTTGCCACGATTTTCAAGCCCCCCTTTATTGCTATATCAAGAGGGGGTGGATTAGACTCATGGTTGTTCCTCAGAAGTACAGGGATGTCGTATCTGTATTGCGACGGAACGGTTGGCAACTGCTGCGAACAAGCGGCTCCCACGAAGTGTGGCGGTCACCGGCAGGGCGCCGATTCGTGATTCCACGCCACGGGGATGTCTCGGCTGGGGTTGTGCGGCAGCTCGTGTCCCTGTTGGAGGAGAAGCCGAAAGGATGGACATGATGGGACGTATGAACACGTATGCGGTCAAGGTGAGCCGCGACGGGCGTTGGTGGCTCATCGAGGTTCCGGAACTTGAAGCTGTGGGTCAGTCGGCGACATTGGCACAGGCGGAAGAAGCCGCGCGTGAAGTTGTGTCCTTGATGACTGACCAACCGACAGATGGCTTCGCGGTCACCTTGACGATTGAGCTTCCCACTGAGGCACGGACCTTGTGGGACGAGTCTCGAAAGTCTGCGGCGCTGGCTCGCGAACTCGAACTACAAGCAGCCGCCGATGCCAGACGTGCTGTGGCCATGCTCCTTGACGACGGGTACAGCCAAGCGGATATTGGTCGTGCCCTGGGGCTTTCCAGCCAACGTGTGAATCAGCTGGCGAAGTCGGCGGCCTGAGCCCTGCAGCCCTAGTCCTCCAGGCGCTTGACCCGCAGCCGCGACGCGTTGGTGATCACGCTGACGCTGGAGAGAGCCATGGCCAGCGCGGCGAGCATGGGGGAGAGCAGCACGCCGAGCGCCGGATAGAGCACGCCCGCCGCAATGGGGATGCCGATCGCGTTGTAGATGAACGCGAACACCAGGTTCTGCCGAATGTTGCCCATGGTCGCCTTCGACAGAGACCGTGCGCGCACGATCCCCAACAGGTCTCCGGACAGCAGCGTGATGCCCGCGCTCTCCATGGCCACATCGGTGCCGGTCCCCATCGCCAGTCCCACGCGGGCGGCGGCCAGCGCCGGGGCGTCGTTCACGCCGTCGCCCGCCATGGCCACGATCCTGCCCTGGTTGGTCAGTTCGGCGATCGCCGCGGCCTTGTCCTCCGGCTGCACCTCGGCATGGACCTCGTCGATGCCCAGCTCCTGGGCCACGGCTGTGGCCGTCGTCAGGTTGTCCCCGGTCAGCATGACGACCTTCAGCCCCTGCTGATGCAACTGCTTCACGGCGGCGTGGGTGGTCTGCTTGATCGGGTCGGCGATCGCGAGGATCGCCTGCGGTGTCCCGTCCACAGCCACGTAGATGGCCGTCGCGCCGTCGGCGCGCAGGGCGTCGGCGCGTGCCCGGACGTTGCCCATCTCCTGCCCGACGCCCACGAAGTCGGCATTGCCGACCAGCACCTTCCGCCCGTCCACGGCGGCGGCGACCCCGCCACCGGGGGCGGAGTCGAAGTCGGAGGCATGTGGGATGTCGATCCCATCCTCGCGGGCACGGGCCACGATGGCCTGTCCCAGGGGGTGTTCGGAGTCCGATTCGACGGCTGCGGCCAGGGTCAGGATCTCGGATCGGTCGAGGTCGGCCAGGGTCTCGATGGAGGTGAGGGCCGGGCGGCCCTCGGTGAGGGTGCCGGTCTTGTCCACCACCACCGTGTCGACCTTCTCCATGGCTTCGAGGGCCTGAGCGTCTCGGATGAGCACGCCGTCCTTCGCGCCGCGGCCGACGCCGACCATGATGGACATGGGCGTGGCCAGACCGAGGGCGCAGGGGCAGGCGACGATCAGCACACTCACCGCGACGACCAGGGCGTGCGCCAGGCGCGGCGTGGGACCCATCAGGATCCAGATCAGGAACGCAAGCACGGCGACGCCGATGACCACGGGCACGAAGACCGCGGAGACCTTGTCGACCAGAGACTGGATCGGCGCACGCGAGCGCTGAGCCGAGGCCACCATGTCCACGATCCTGGACAGCATCGAATCCGCGCCGAGCTTCTCGGCGCGGACCACCAGAGAACCGGATCCGGCAACGGTCCCGCCGACCACCTGGTCGCCCTCCTCCTTGCTCACGGGCAGGGGCTCACCGGTGACCATGGACTCGTCCACGCTGCAGCGGCCGGACACCACGGTGCCGTCCACGGCGACCTTCTCTCCGGGGCGGACCCGGACCAGGTCACCGACCTGCAGGTCCTCCAGGGGGATCTCGGACTCGTTGCCGTGCCCGTCGATGCGCCTGGCCGTGGCAGGTGCCAGGTCCATCAAGGCACGGATGGCCCCGGAGGTCGACTCACGCGCGCGCAGTTCCAGCACCTGTCCAAGGGCCACGAGGGCGACGATCACGGACGATGCCTCGAAGTAGACCTCCACTCGACCGTGCATGCGCATGGCGGCGGGGAAGATGCTCGGGGCCAGGAGCGCCACGACGCTGTAGATGTATGCCGCCCCCACGCCCATTGAGACCAGCGTGAACATGTTCAGCGAGCGATGCCGGACGGAGGCCCAGCCGCGCTGGAAGAACGGGGCTGCTGCCCAGAACACCACCGGCGTGGCCAGGACGAACTGGATCCACTGGGACACTCCCATGGGGATCAGATCCCTGAGCCCGGGGATCATGGGGAAGAGCATGCCAAGGACAAGGATCGGCACGGACAGGGCCGCGGAGATCCAAAAGCGTCGCGTCATCGAGGCGAGCTCGGGATTCGGCTCGGTGGTGGCGGTGGCGCGTTCAGGCTCAAGGGCCATGCCGCAGATGGGGCAGGTGCCCGGGCCCTCCTGACGCACCTGGGGGTGCATGGGGCAGGTGTAGATCACAGGGCCCGAAACGGCTGGGGGAATAGGGCGCGGGTGCCGTCCTGCGTGATCATCATGCCCGCCTTGTCCGTCGTGCGTCTTGTGGCCCGTGTGGTCATGCTGCGCCTCGTGCTCGTGCTCGTGCTCGTGCTCAGGGTGCCCTGCGTGCGCGTGTTCTGGGTGAGCAGGCTGCTCGTCCCCGTGGTCCGCGTACTCTTCGGGGTGGGCCACGAATTTCGCGTGGCATCCTTCGGAGCAGAAGTAGTAGGTCTGCCCGTTCACCTTCTCGCTCGCCGCTGCCTGGGCAGGGTCCAACGTCATACCGCACACGGGATCGGTGACGGACTGCTTGGCCTTGGTGTTCATGGGGCCTCCTCCGCTTCCAATGATACCCCTGGGGGGTATATCTGGCTATGGGCGCAGGGCTCAGAACAGGTTCGAGAACCCGCCGTCCACCACCAGTGATTGGCCGGTGATGTAGGAGGCCCGCGGGGAGGCCAAGAAACAGATGGCTTCCGCGATCTCCTCTGGCCGCGCCCAGCGACCCAGAGCCGTGCGCTCGCCAACGAGCTGCTTGAAGCGGGCGTCCTCCTGTAGCCCGGCATTCACGGCAGTGGTCACCATCCCCGGCGCTACAGCGTTGACGCGGAATCCACGCGGCCCCAATTCGGTGGCCAGAGACCGGGTCATCCCCTCGATGCCTGCCTTGGCCGCTGCGTATCCGACGTCGCCTGCCCGGCCGCGAATGGCGGCGATGGAGGAGACGTTCACGATGGCTCCCCGCGTGTCGGCAGGAACCTGGGAGACGAAGGCCCGCGTCACATCGTAGGCGGAGACCAAGTCGGCCTGGACCAGGGCTGAGAACCCGGCGGTATCCATGTCGGTGAGCCCCCGACGGTCGCGACCACCCACGTTGTTGATCAGAACGGTGGGCCGCATCGACTCGTCCAAAGCGGCGAAGGCCTCCGCCACGGCGGTGGGGGAACAGACGTCGGCCACGAAGGCCTCCACCCGACCGCCTCCGGCTTCGGAGACCGGCCGTAGGGAATCCACCACGGGCCACAACCGGGCGGCGGAGCGCCCGTTGACCAGCACGCGCGCGCCGCGGGCGGCAAGGAGCGAAGCGGTCGCCAAGCCGATGCCGTCGCGCGCTCCGGTGACGAGAACCGTCTGCCCGGAGAACTCGCCGTCGGGCACTGACCGGCGACCGGGCGCGCTCATTCGGCGTCGGGGTCTGCGGCGGGCACTCGCGCCAGGGCGCGGGAGAGGACCTCGGGATCCAAGTGGGAAACATTCTGCTCGGCAGGGAACGTTCGCGCCTGAACCTCTGCGGCATACGCGTCGAGTGCGTTACGCGCTGCGGCGCCCAAGGACCCGAAGTGGCGGGCATGCCGTGGGGTGAAATCCTCGTCCAGGCCCAAAAGGTCCTGCCATACCTGCACCTGGCCGTCGCAGCCGGGGCCGCCTCCGATGCCGATGGTGGGTACGTCCAGCCGGGAGCCGATGGCCTCCGCCAATTCCGTGGGGACCAGCTCCAGGACCATGCCCCACACGCCAGCCTTCTGGATGGCCAACGCATCGGTGAGCAGACGAACGGCAGCGGCCTCGTCCTTTCCCTGCACCTTGAGCCCCAGTGTGTTCACGGACTGTGGGGTGAATCCGAGGTGGCCCATGACGGGGATGCCGGCCTGCACCAGGCGGGAGATCAGCGGAACCATGTGGGCACCTCCCTCCAGCTTCACCGACTGTGCGCCGGTCTCGGCCATGATCCCGGTGGCGGCGCGCACGGCGTCGTCCTCGGTCGCCATGGCCACGAACGGGAGGTCCACCACCACGGGGACCGAGGAAGTCCCACGCACCACGGAGGAGGCGTGGTGGATCATGGCCTCCACCGTGACCGGCAGTGTGCTGTCATGTCCCAGTATCACGTTGCCCAGGGAATCACCCACCAGGATCACGTCCACGGCAGATCTCTCCACGAGTTTGGCGGAGGTGTAGTCGTAGGCGGTGACCATCACGATGGGGTCACCCCCGGTGGACTTTCGGTGTGCGAGTTTGCTCAGTGAAGTACGCACGGCGGTGTGGAACTCCTGGATCTTGGTGGGTGCGGGCGTTGACCACCATGCTACGCGGGTACCCAGAACGTGTGTTCCTGAGCCCCCCACCGGCTGCGTAACCCCCGTAGGCTGGAGGTCGTGAGCAGAATTCGAACGGCCGTGGTGATCGGCTCGGGTCCCAACGGGTTGGCGGCCGCGGTGGTCCTGGCGCGAGCTGGCCTGAAGGTCACGGTTCACGAGGGCGCAGCGTCGCACGGTGGTGGGGTGCGAACGGTCCCGTTCGGACCGGAGGGATTCCGTCGTGACGTCTGTTCTGCAGTGCACCCGTTGGTGCTTCCCGCACCGTTCTTCAAGGCGCTCGGCGTCACCAACGCCTTGGACGGCCTCCACTACGAGACCCCTGAGATCTCCTATGCCCATGCGCTGCGCCCCGGCCACGGTGTGGCCGCCTACCGCGACATCGAGGCGACCGCCCAAGCGCTGGGTGCGGACGGCGTAGCGTGGAAACACCTGTTGGGTCCGCTTTCCCGACAGATGGATGAGCTCGCGGACGTCGCGCTGAACCCCCTGGTACGAATCCCCCCGCATCCTTGGTTGACGCTGCGCTTCGGACTGCGCGTCCTTGAACAGGCCGGCCCACTGGGTGGTCTGCGTTGGCGCGGTGAGGAAG
>NZ_JALAGT010000053.1 GCF_022712295.1 Galactobacter sp. | reverse complement strand
TCGGGGATGAGCTCCAAGATGGTTCTGGGCTTGCCAGGGCCGGAGATCACCGTTCCGGACTCACGGATCCATCCACCCTCGATGAGCCGGCGTGCCACGTTGGAAATGGTCTGAGGAGAGAGTCCCGTGACCTCCGCAAGCTCCACGCGGGAGATCCCGTCTGGGTGGTGACGCACCGCCTCCAGGACCACCGCCTGGTTGAAGCCGCCCAGCCGGCCGAGGTTGGTTCCTCGCTGCATCCTTGGTTCCTTTCGCGTCCGGACCTTGTCCCTCACCAAAACCCCGGACCTCAGACAATCTGTGCTGCGCTGACGATCGGAGAGCCGTTGCGGCCACTCCGCACTGCAACGATTCATCAACGAGCAGGTGTTCACTGTGATGGTAGCCTGCCGAGGTGCCTGATCATCTGAACATCGCCGCAGTCCGTCTCGTAAATTCCAAAGGTCTGATCTATGTGGTCCGAAAGAAGGGCACCCGGCGCTGGATGCAACCAGGCGGAAAACTCGAACCCGGTGAAGCACCCCTGGAGGCCGCGCTCCGAGAGCTCGGTGAGGAGCTGGGCCTCAGCTGGGATGCAGAGCGGCTGACCGAGTTGGGACGCTGGGAGGGTCCTGCCGCGAACGAACCGGACACCACGCTCACCGCCCACCTCTTCTCAGCCACGTGGGATCAGGAGGCCGACGGTGAGGCCGGCGTCGGCGCCGAATTGGCCGAAGGTGCCTGGATGAACCCCTCCGAGGCCTTGCAGCGTGACGACCTGGCTCCACTGCTTCGGGAACGCATTCTGCCCACTCTCCTCTGACCCTGCAGGCCCTTCACGGCCCCTGGCCGCATGGGCTCTGACTACCCCGGCCCCGGCCACCCGAGCCCTGGCCGGCCGGCGTCGAACGCATCCGAATCCAGACGAAAGCCCCCCAGACCGACGACTCGGTCAGGGGACTTTCGCATCAAGGAGCAGTTCAGCCGACCCAGGTGTAGTAACCGTTGAAGGAATCGGTGGTGGTGCCCAGATCGCGCCAGGTGGTGCCCACGGACGGGTTCTGGGCACCGATGTACTTGCCGCCGCCCATGTAGATGGCGACGTGCGCGCCGCCACGCTGGATGATGATGTCGCCGGGCTTGGGGTTGTTGGTGGCCTTGAACTGGCCGCCCTTCCAGATCCCTGAGGCCGTGCGCGCGGAGATGTTCTTACCGTTCTGCGCGTAGACCCAACGGACAAACCCGGAGCAGTCCCAGCCGGAGGTGGTGTTGCCGCCCAGGCGGTAAGGAACCCCCAGGCCGCTCTTGGCTGTAGCGGCCAGGCCGGCGCCGTTGGAGCTGCTCGCGGTGGAGGTGGTGCCAGACGCAGTCATGCCGTGCTCGGTCGAGGCGCTACCCACCGTGGTGGTAGGGGTCGAGGGCTTCGAGGCAGACGTCGACTTGTTCGCGGGGCTGGAAGGAGTCTTCTCGGTGCGGGTCTGTACCGTGGGGCGCGCCTTGGACGGGGAGGACTCGGCGGCGGAGTCATCAGCGGGCCGCTCGGTGGCGGGCTGCTCGGTAGCGGGCCGCTCGGTGGCGGGCGCCGGGGTCTTCACGGTCAGGGTCGCCGGGCCGGACTTCGTTGCGGGCTGCTCGGGTGCAGGACTAGCCACGACCTTGACCAGGGAAAAGACTTGCGGTGCCCCGTTCACGGCAGCGGCGTGGATGTCAGTCTGTGCAACGCGCTGGAAATCCGTCGATCCGCTGGTCACATCGGCCTTGGGGGCAGCCTGAGTCTTGCTGTGTGCTGCGGAGCCGGAAACGCCCAGGGTGACGACGAGGCCACCAGCAGCGGCAACGACTGCTGCCTGGCGGGACATGGTCCCTGCGTTGCTTGCCACGGCCTTGGAGAGCTGTTCGAAAGTTCCAGTGCTGGCTGCCCGATGGCGGACGGTTTCGACGCGCTTGGTCATGATGGTGGTTACCTCTCCTTGTGCCTGCGAGGTGAGCTGTCGGGTTCGGGAGGGAGTCTCCCGGCGCTCTCCCCTTGCGGGTCGATCGCTTCACCCCAAGGCCCCGAATCTCTCCGGAACCGGTATTGGGTCCCCCGCCACTGCCAAGTGCGAGTGTTGTCTCAGATCTCCGGTAAGTCGGTGGCAGTGCTCGGCGTAGCCGACCCCGGGCACCCACGGCATTTGTCTGGGTACCGGTACAGCGTAACCAAGGGTCACTCGAATGTCACGCTTTGATCACGGAAACGTGCTCCCTGCGATACGGGTCCGCCCCTCAGGGTCAGGCCGCGCCCCCTTGCAACTCCCGAAAACCGCACGAACACGGGGAAGGAACGCAAAACGAAGGGAGCCCCCGACCGTATAACGATCAGGAGCTCCCTTGAAAGGTTTTTGGAGGATCAGGCGCCCACGCGGATAACGGTGGGGGTGCCGGAGATCCAGCTGTTGGGGCCGACCTTGGTTCCCATGCCAGGCTGCCAGGCGCCGACATTGCTTGATCCGCCTGTAGAGATGGCCGCGTGACGACCGGGCCAGACAAGGATATCGCCCGCCTGCACCTGGGAGTAGGGCACCTGGCGACCGGCCGAGAGGATGGAGCCGTACGAATTGCTGACGGAGTAGCCGTGCTGCTTGAGTACGTAGCTGACGAATCCGACGCAATCCCAACCGGCCGGAGTGGTTCCGCCGTGGACGTAGGGGGAACCCGTGTAAGACATCGCGGTGGAGACGATGCTGGAGTTGTTCACGGAGGGCTTGGCAGCAGTCTGCTCGGCCGTCTTCGTCGCGGAGGACGAGTCCGAAGCGCTGGAGGTCGACTCAGAATCGTTGGAGGTCGACTCAGAATCGTTGGAGGCCGAGTCCGAAGCGGTGGTGGCCGGGGTGGTGTCCACTGTGCGCTCGAGCTGCGGCAGCGTGCGCTCGTTGGTCTCGGAAGCAGCGGGTGCCGCCGGCTGGATAACGGTGCCTTGCGCCAGGCTGCGCTCGGGGGCGGCCGGCTTGGCGACGACCTTGACCAGCGAACCGGTCTTCGGGGCCTTCTTCACCGGAGCCGCGTGAATCTCGGTGCTGGCAACGCGCTGGATGTCCAACGAGGTGGTGTTGGAGTCAGCCTTGGGCGCGGCCTCGGTCTTGCTGGCTGCGGTGGAGCCGGAAACACCCAGGGTGACGACGAGGCCACCAGCAGCGGCCACGACGGCCGCCTGGCGAGACATGGTCCCGGCGTTGCCTGCCACAGCCTTGGAAAGCTGGTCGAAGGTTCCAGTGCTGACTGCCCGGTGGCGGGCTGCCTCTACGCGCTTGGTCACGATGGTGTTTACCTCTCCTTGTGCCTACGAGGTGAGCTGTCGGGTTCGGGAGGGAGTCTCCCGGCGTTCTCCCCTTGCGGTTCGATCGCTTCACCCCAAGGTCCCGAATCTCTTCGGAACCGAATTTGGGTCCCCCGCCACTGCCAAAACGAGTTGTGTCTCTGTGCTCCGGAAAGTCAGTGGCAGTGCTCGGCTTGACCGACCCCGGGTGCCCCACGCGTTCGTATGGGCACTGGAACAGCGTAGCCAATACTTTCCCGAATGTCACGCTGAGGTCACGGAAGTGTGGTGCGCGCCGCTTTCTGCACCGCTCACGCCGCTGCCGCACCGCTCCGAAACGCAATGAGATCCCCGTATTCACGGGGATCTCGCGAGGTTCACGGCGGAGCTGTGAGGTTGACTGTGACTATTACTCGGCCGTTACCTAAGCATCCGCAAGTGCGGCCAGACGGAGGGAAATTCGTCAGCTCCGCCCGCAGCGGATCACGTCGGACGCGGTGGGGCGCTACCTAATCGTTACCTGATTCAGCCGCGGGCCACGAACACATGGGCGCCGACCTCGGGCGGAAGCTCCAGCGCACCTTCCACGCCCTGGACCCGGACCACGGCGTATTCGCCCTGCCGTTCCGTGGTGATGCGGGCCCCCGGACGGATACCGCCCTCATTGAGCTGGACCAACAGTTCGGGATCCACCTGGATGGTCTCGGCTAGGCGTTCCACCGTGAACGTGCCGGTCAGGTTCTGATTCAGCAGGTCCTCAAGGTTGATCACGCCCTCCCCGAAGTCCTCCACAGCGTTTCCGCCGAAGGCCTCGAGACCAGGGATGGGGTTGCCGTAGGGCGATTCCTCCGGGTGCCCGAGCATGTCGAAGAGGCGGCGCTCAACGCGCTCACTCATGACATGTTCCCAGCGGCATGCCTCGTCGTGGACGTATTCCCAGTCCAGGTGAATGACGTCTGCCAACAGCCGCTCGGCCAGACGGTGCTTACGCATGACCTCGGTGGCACGCTTACGCCCCAAGGCAGTCAGCTGCAGGTGACGGTCCTCCTGGACTTTCATCAGGCCGTCGCGCTCCATGCGCGCCACGGTCTGGGACACGGTGGGTCCCGAATGTCCCAGACGTTCAGCGATCCTGGCGCGCAGCGCAACGATGCCCTCTTCCTCCAATTCGAGGACGGTCCGGAGGTACATCTCGGTGGTGTCGATGAGGTCTGACACTCTGTGGGCTCCTTCTTGTGATGAGCTGGCACGCGCGGGTCGCTGTTCGAAGGCGGCGACCTCTGACTCGCGCTTTGTCCACCCTATCTGGAATCAGTCGGGACAGCGTCATAATCCCCTCATGGAGTCACCCCGTCACCACTGATGCGAGACCATGGGGTTGTTGCAACACTGTCGCTACAGAGACTCGTGTGCACGGACAAGACGCACAACAAGGAGAATCCAGTGCCTGACTACCCGTTGATCCCCGCAAATCTGTTGCCGGCAGATGGTCGCTTCGGTGCGGGCCCGTCCAAGGTTCGCGCGGAGCAGGTTGCTGCTTTGTCTGCCGCCGGACGAGATCTGCTCGGCACCTCTCACCGCCAGGCGCCGGTGAAGAATCTGGTGCGGGACATCCAGGAGGGTCTGGCTCAGCTCTTCTCCATCCCGGAGGGATACAAGGTGGTTCTCGGCGTGGGTGGCTCCACCGCCTTCTGGGACGCCGCAGCATTTGGCCTGGTACGCGAGCGCGCCCAGCACCTCTCCTTCGGTGAGTTCGGTTCCAAGTTCGCCAAGGCCACCGACAACGCGCCCTTCCTTGGTGCTTCGGAGATCATCACCTCCGACCCCGGCACGCGGCCTGCTCCGCATGCCACGGCCGGCGTCGACGTCTACGCCTGGCCTCACAACGAGACCTCCACCGGCGTGATCGCCCCGGTTCAGCGAGTCGCGGGGGCCGACGACGACGCCTTGGTGCTCGTGGACGCTACCTCCGGCGCGGGCGGCCTGCCAGTGGATGTCTCCCAGTCGGATGTGTACTACTTCGCACCGCAGAAGAACTTCGGGTCCGACGGCGGCCTGTGGATCGGCCTGTTCTCCCCCGCCGCCCTGGATCGTGTCGAGGAGATCGCCGCGACCGACCGCTGGGTCCCCGACTTCCTCAACCTGAAGACCGCCGTGGACAACTCGGCGAAGAACCAGACCTACAACACCCCGGCGCTGTCCACGCTGGTGACCCTCGAGAACCAGATCGCCTGGATGAACTCCAACGGCGGCCTTGACTGGGCCACCGGACGCACCGCGGCGTCGTCCTCGCACCTGTATTCCTGGGCCGATGCCCACCAGTTGGCCACCCCGTTCGTGAAGAACCCTGAGGAGCGCAGCCAGGTCATCTGCACCATCGACTTCGATGACTCCGTGGATGCCGCCGCCGTCGCCAAGGCCCTGCGCGCCAACGGCATCGTGGATACCGAGCCCTACCGCAAGCTGGGCCGCAACCAGTTGCGCATCGCGACGTTCGCCGGCATCGATCCTGAGGACGTGGCCAAGCTGACCCAGTGCATCGACTACGTGCTGGAGCAGCAGGCCTGAGTCTCCCGGCGCCCGCCAGTGCGCCCTACCACGGCGCCCCGGTGACCACCCCGAGAGGGAAGGTCACCGGGGCGTCGTCGTCTCACCCGTCGGGCACTGCACCGACACGATCCAACATTCAGCGACACGTTCCGGGTCGCCGTGGACACGGTCGGTAGAGGGTGGAGTTACTTCTGAGGGTGCGCGCCGTCCGCCACGGCCTTGGCCGCCGCGATCTCCTCCGGCGCCATCCGCTCGCTCCAGGGCACCCATTCAGGGGCCAACAGCGCCTTCTCCCCCGGCACCAGCCCGGAATCGCACACCGTGACCACCTTGGAGCGGGAGGCCCGCCCCAACGTCACGAACCAGTCCCATCCCTGATACCCGTGTTCCTGCGCTGCGAAGCGGTGGGTCACCATACGATCCGCTTCTGCCGCGACGCCGAGGTGCTCACCGATCACGGTGTCGGCGGGGACCACCGCGCTCAGTGCATTCCGAGCCTCGTCCACGGACTCGGCCAGCTGTGGGTCGAGTTTCGGCGTGCGTGGCACTGGAGGGCCTCTTTTCAGGTGTTGCGGACGGCCGGCGCCCTCCGCGTCAGGGTTACATCGGCTCATAGCCTACCCGCGGATACGGTTACCATGGTCGGGTGTCAACCGATTCCGCGTCCAGCACCCCCGCGCCCCGCCACACCGTCCGCAAGGTGGTGATGGCTCTCACGCTGCTGGCCACCGTGGTCTCCTTCATCGGCGTGGTCGGCATGCTTGCGCAGTACTTTGCGCACACGGCCGTGTGGCCTTCCCTCATGGCAGTGGGGCTGTGGGGTTTCCCCGTTGCCTTCGTGGGGCTGGCGTGGCTGATCTGCATCGCCATCCGGGACCGCCGCATTGCGGAGCGCGAGGCCGTGAAGGTGCTCGGCGCCTGAGCGGCGCACGCCGCGTGGTCCACTGCCCGACGGCGGGTCGCGACTATGCGGCGCACGGCGCCGTGCGCCCGTCGGGCATGGCCGTGAATGCTGCCACAGGCGCCAAGATGTACAGCCCCCGTTCAGCAAGCACCCAGGAACGACTCCCAGGATGGAGTCATGACTGCCTCCCATCCCGAAGCGAAACTCCTGGTCGTCGACGACGAACCCAACATCCGCGAGTTGCTTTCCACGTCGCTGCGTTTCGCAGGATTCGACGTCACTGCGGCCGCCAACGGGCGTGAAGCCCTGGACGCCGTGGAGAAGGACGAACCCGACCTCGCCGTGCTGGACGTCATGCTGCCGGACATGGACGGCTTCACCATCACCCGTCGACTGCGCGCGCAGGGGCGTCACTTCCCCGTGGTCTTCCTGACCGCCCGCGACGAGACCACGGACAAGGTCACCGGCCTCACCGTGGGCGGCGACGACTACGTCACCAAGCCCTTCTCCCTGGACGAGGTCGTGGCCCGCATCCGCGCCGTACTGCGCCGCACCCAGGCCGAAGAGGACTCCGCCGTACTGACGGTGGACGACCTCGAACTGGACGACGACGCGCACGAGGTCCGCCGAGCTGGGCAGGTCATCGACCTCTCCCCGACCGAGTTCAAGCTGCTGCGCTACCTGATGATGAACCCCAACCGGGTACTCTCCAAGGCACAGATCCTTGACCACGTGTGGGAGTACGACTTCAACGGTGACGCGTCCATCGTGGAGTCCTACATCTCCTACCTGCGCAAGAAGATCGACGCGCAGGAGGGCTGGGAGCCCATGATCCAGACCAAGCGCGGAGTGGGTTACCTACTGCGCACGGCCGACCGCCGCTGACCTTCCGGTTCGTCTCCCTCTCCTCACCCCATGTGGATCTTCTTCCGTCACATCTCACTGCGCACCCAACTCGTGGCGCTCATGGCCGTGCTGATGTTGCTCGGCGTGGCCGGGATCGCCTGGGCCACCGCACAATCAAGCAAGTCCGCGTTGGTCGGACGGATCGACGACGGTCTGCGCTCCTCGTATTCCACCGTGGACTCCTATTTGCAGGCTTCCTTGGACGATGACGCCGACACAGCACAGATCCCCGAGGACGCCCCGGCCACGATCTATGCCGCCCTGTACGACGACGGCGAGGTGCTCGCCGACCGGACCACCTTTCGCACGGACGACCGCCCGGCCCTGGAACAGGTCTCGGCAGCGGATGCAGACGATCACGAACGCGTGCCGTACACCGTGCGCGGCACCGAATCCGGCTCGCGTGGGTGGCGGGTCCTGATGGTGAACTCCTCGTCGGAGGGACGCACCGTGGTGGTCGCCGCGCCGCTGAAGGACACGGTAGACACCGTGGAGCGAGCCACCTCCTCCATCCTCGTGACGGGGACGCTGGCCACCATGCTCATGTCCATGGTGGGCTACGCGGTCGTGACGCGGGCCTTCCGGCCACTGCGCCGAGTGGAACGCACGGCGTCCGCCATTGCGCAGGGCGAGCTCTCCCGGCGCGTGGAGGAGTACCCCATCGAGACCGAGGTGGGCAGGCTCTCCTACTCGTTGAACGCCATGCCCTCCCAGATCGAGACGGCGTTCCGGGCCATGGGGGCCTCCGAGGAGAAGATGCGGCGTTTCATCCAGGACGCCTCTCATGAGCTCCGCACCCCGTTGGTCACCATTCGCGGCTATTCCGAGCTCTACAGGCACGGTGGCATCCCCCAGGGCGAACCGCTCGATCAGGCCATGGGCCGCATCGAGTCCGAGGCAAAACGCATGTCCCAGCTGGTGGAGGACCTGCTGACGCTGGCCCGGCTGGACGAGGAACGTCCCCTGCAATCGGAACCGTTGGACCTGTTGGTGTTGGCCGGCGACGCCGTGGCGGACGCTGCCGTGAACGCACCCGACCGGAAGGTGCGGTTGGTCGGCGTGGACGGTGCTCCACCGCGGTCCGCCCCCACCGTGGGCGACGAGGCCAAGCTGCGACAGGTGATCGTCAACCTCATGACCAACGCCCTGCGGTATACGCCGGAAGGGACCCCCATCGAGATTGCGGTGGGCACTCGGCCGGTCATGGAAGGGCGCTCCGACTCGGTGCTGTCCGTCGTGGACCACGGCAACGGCATCCCCGAGGAGGATGCACAAAGAATCTTCGAACGCTTCTACCGTTCGGACGCCTCGCGCCAGCGTGGCACCGGTGGGACCGGTCTTGGGCTCGCTATCGTTGCCGCCATCTCCAAGCAGCACGACGGTGGGATCAGGCTCTCGGAGACACCAGGCGGTGGGGCCACCATGTCCCTGCACGTGCCCTACGTTCCCATGGACCCGGCCGACGAGCCGGTTGTCGTCGAGACACCGGCCGACCGTGCCGGGACACCGGAGGAACCGAGCACCAATACAGGTGTGCTGCAGCGCCTGCGCGGATTGACGCGTAAGGCCACCGATGCCACCCGTCGTGTCGGGGAGGTCGGCAAGAAGGCCGATTCGCGCAAGTCCGAGAAGAGCGCGAAGGCCGAGAGGCGCCAGGACAAACGCAAGCACGGCAAGGCCCGGGAGTCGGACACCGGCAAGGACTCCACAGACGGCCATGACTCCGAGCGTGGTGAAGGTCCGAAGCCTCAGGACTGATCTGTGGGCGGGCCCGGTGTGTCTTCCACATCGACCGCCTTTCCTGCCCGATTTCGCGAGCGCCCGTCCGCGTTTCCTGGCACTCTTCTTGGCACCTGAGGTCGCCCGGCCCAGGTCGAGCCGAGAAGAAGGGGTGGCGACGATGACCCAGTTCACCGCAGACACACAAGCCATGCGCACCAAGAGTGCTCAGGCCATGAACACCGTTGAACAGCTACGTGGGGAGGTCAATGCGCTGCAGTCCTCACTGCAGGATCTCAGCGGAAGTTGGACCGGAGGCGCCAGCGCGCGTTTCCAGGAGTTGCTCACGCAGTGGCGAGGCGTCCAGGCGCAGGTCGAGGACTCCCTCTCGCGGATAGGGCAGGCGCTCACCTCTGCTTCAAGCCGGTACGACGAGGTGGAGCAGGCCAACGTGGCCCTCTTCAGCGGCTGAGGCTTCTACGATCTGTGCTTCACCGGCCCCGTGTCCGGGTCCACCGTCCCGGGCACGGGGACCAGCCACCTCCACGTAGGGTGGGACGTATGGCCGTGTTGATCGATCCGCCCCTGTGGCCCGCTCATGGGACCACATTCTCTCACTTGGTCTCGGATACGTCCTTGGAAGAACTTCATGCGTTTGCCCGTGAACAGGAGATCTCGGGGCGGGCCTTCGACCGCGACCACTACGACGTCCCCGCGCGTCTTCGCGACCAACTCGTCGCCGCTGGGGCCATTCCCCTCACTGCAGGAGAGTTGACCAGGCGGTTGCTGGCCTCTCCCTTGAGGATCAGGTCCCGTGACCGTGCCGACCGGCACGACGCTTGGCTGCGCCGGCGATTCTCAGCGCTGCTTTCGGGTGGGCTCGCCGAGGACGGGACCCGAGTCGAGGATCTCTTGGACAGCTGGGGCGGCCCCACACGCAACTACCACGACAAGCGCCACCTGGCCGATGTCCTCAGAGGCGTGGACAGGCTCACGCAGCAGGACTCCGCGCCCAACGCCGCACAGCGCGAAACTGCTCTGGCCGCGGAATTGGCCGGCTGGTGGCACGACGCCGTGTATGACGGCGTGGAGGGGCAGGACGAGCACGCGTCGGCGGAACTGGCAGCGAGCGCGTTGGCCGACGCCGTGCCGTCGGGCATTCTGCGTCGGGTCACCGACGCCATCGAGATGACCGCCCACCACCGCCCCGGCGACGATCCGGCGCAGGCGTTGCTTTCCGATGCGGACCTCCGAGTGCTGGCACGCCCGTCGGCCTCCTACGAGAGGTATGTGGCGGACGTCAGGCGCGACTACGCGCAAGTGAACGACGAGGACTTCGCCAGGGGTCGAGCGCAAGTGCTGACCAACCTGCTGGCAGCGGACCGGCTGTTCGTCACCCCGACCGGCCATGAGCTGTGGGAGGCCGCGGCACGGGCCAATCTCGAAGCCGAGCTGGCCCGCCTGTCCTGAGCAGAAACTGATCCCGACCAGAGTTCGATCGCGCAGTACGTCGGCAGAAAAACACAGTGTCGGTGCTGAAGTTTCCTTCAGCACCGACACAGTGTCATGTCACCGACCTCGTGCGGTCGGGCAGCGGGTCAGGCTCAGAAGCCGCCCATGCCACCCATCTCGTCTGCACCCGGGGCGGCCGGAGCGTTCTTCTCCGGCTTGTCGGCCACGACGGCCTCGGTGGTGAGGAACAGGCCGGCGATGGAGGCCGCGTTCTGCAGTGCGGAACGGGTCACCTTCACCGGGTCGTTGACGCCTGCGGCGAGCAGGTCCTCGTAGGCACCGGTGGCGGCGTTGAGGCCGGAGCCTGCGGGCAGGCCCTTGACCTTGTCTGCCACGACGCCGGGCTCCAGGCCGGCGTTGAAGGCGATCTGCTTCAGCGGAGCCTCGATGGCGACCTTGACGATCGCGGCACCCGTGGCCTCGTCACCCTCAAGGGTCAGCTTGTCGAAGGCAACGGCTCCGGCCTGGATCAGAGCCACGCCGCCGCCGGCGACGATGCCCTCTTCCACCGCGGCCTTGGCGTTGCGCACGGCATCCTCGATGCGGTGCTTGCGCTCCTTGAGCTCCACCTCGGTGGCGGCACCGGCCTTGATGACGGCGACGCCGCCGGCGAGCTTGGCCAGGCGCTCCTGCAGCTTCTCGCGGTCGTAGTCGGAATCGGTGTTGTCGATCTCGGCGCGGATCTGGTTCACGCGTCCGGCGATCTCCTCGGCGGAGCCTGCGCCCTCGACGATGGTGGTCTCGTCCTTGGTGACAACGACCTTGCGGGCCTGACCCAGCAGGTCCAGGCCGGCGTTCTCCAGCTTGAGGCCCACCTCTTCAGCGATGACCTGGCCACCGGTGAGGATGGCGATGTCGCCCAGCATGGCCTTGCGGCGGTCACCGAAGCCCGGGGCCTTGACGGCCACGGACTTGAAGGTGCCACGGATCTTGTTGAGCACCAGGGTGGCCAGCGGCTCGGACTCCACGTCCTCGGCGATGATCAGCAGCGGCTTGCCGGACTGCATGACCTTCTCCAGCACGGGGACCATGTCCTTCACGGCGGAGATCTTGGAGTTCACGATGAGGATGTAGGGATCCTCGAGGATGGTCTCCTGACGGTCTGCGTCGGAGACGAAGTAGGCGGAGATGAAGCCCTTGTCGAAGCGCATGCCCTCGGTGAGTTCGAGGTCCAGGCCGAAGGTGTTGGACTCCTCGACGGTGATGACGCCTTCCTTGCCGACCTTGTCCAGGGCCTCGGCGATCAGGCCACCCACCTGGGAGTCACCTGCGGAGATGGACGCGGTCGCGGCGATCTCATCCTTGGTCTCGATCTCCTTGGCGGTGTCCAGCAGCTCTGCGGTCACGGCGGAGACGGCCTTCTCGATGCCGCGCTTCAGGGAGAGCGGATCGGCGCCGGCGGCAACGTTGCGCAGGCCTTCCTTGACGAGCGCCTGGGCCAGGACGGTGGCGGTGGTGGTGCCGTCGCCTGCGACATCGTCGGTCTTCTTGGCGACCTCCTTGACCAGCTCTGCGCCGATCTTCTCGTAGGGGTCGTCGAGTTCGATTTCCTTGGCGATGGAGACACCGTCGTTGGTGATGGTGGGGGCGCCCCACTTCTTCTCCAGCACCACGTTGCGGCCTCGGGGGCCGAGCGTGACCTTGACGGCGTCGGCGAGGGTGTTCAGACCCTTCTCCAGGCCGCGGCGGGCTTCCTCATCGAATGCAATGGTCTTGGCCATGGCAGGCGTGGTCCTTTCCAGAACGTACTTTGCTGATCCCGGGGACAGCGGGTGCCCGCGACGGACGGGTTCGCGGATCCGCCATCTGTAGCGAATCGTTGGAAGACCCTCACCTACTGTTCCGGTCCCGGTGGGCTGTGACGGCCTGCGGAGAAGAGCCCTTCTCCTGGCAGTCTCCCCCACCGAGTGCTAAGTCCATGTTGGCACTCTCGGAGGGAGAGTGCAACAGAGCGGGGACCCGCAGCGGCACGGTTCGCGCTGGGCGTGAATCGACACCTCCGCGCAAGGGCGCCATGGGCGCGATCCCGGCCCCACCCCCGGACTCACACCCAGTGGATGAAGCAGCCGATCAGTTCCCGATGACCACCGCGATGTCGGTGCCGATGTTGCTGGTCTGAGCCACCGAGGAGATGTTCAAGACGGAGGCGACTTCGCGTGCCGTTGCCTCGTCCTCAGCACTCTTGTAGTAGACGGCGGAGTTGTCCCCGCGGCGGGTCCAGTTGCTGTTGGAGACGGACGTGAATCCGGCGCTGCGCAGCTGTCCGGCGTTCTGAGCGGCCAACCCGGATTGTCCCGTCGAGTTGTACACACCGATGCCGGCGGAGCGGTTCACCTCCGCGGATTCGGACGGACTCTCACTCGGTTCCGCGGACTCGGACGTCTCGGTGGCCGACGGCGTGGGCGTGGGTTCCGCGCTCTTCGTCGCCTCTTCCGTCGGAGTCTCGGACTCGCTGGGTTCAGCGGACTCGGTGGCATCTTCCGTTCCCTCCGGGGCCTGCCCGGTCGTGGCCGGTGCCGACACGGTGGCCTGGTCGGATTCGTCGTCGTCTTGGTTCAGGTCCGCCGGGCGCAGCCAGGTGAACATGACCAGCCCGAAGATGAGCACCGCGACGCCGCAGGCGACGAGCACCCAGAGGCCTACGCGTGGGTTCTTCACCCGGAGGAACTCTCGGTGCGTGCCTTCGCGTTCGGTGCGCTCAGGGACGTCGTCGAACTCATCGTGCGGATACTGGGTCATGCGCGGCCTTCTCGGTCTCGGATTTCGGCTTCAGGGGCGGCGTCGGAGTGTGATGCGGTGGCGGCTCCGGCGGTCGGGAGCCGTCCAGAACGGGCTCTGCGCAGTCGCCTGACCACCATTGGTGCGTAGGCGAGAGCTTCTTCAGAGTCGATCACGGAGTTGAGCCGTTGGTGATATTCGGCGCTGGACATGTGCAGAGTGGAACGGATCGCCTCTTGCTTGGCGCCGGCGTACTTGAACGGGCGGCCCTCAAGCTGCAACATCATGCGAGTCGTCAGATCCAGCCTGAATTCGTGCTCCGCCCCGCCCTGGGGCCCCACGGTGTCGGCCATGATCCTCCGTCTCCTTGAACTCGTCGTCCTGCAAGTTCGTTGCTTCACCCGGACCTTTCGCCTCGGTTCACGAACTCGGCCCGTGCCCTCATCCTACGGGCACCCACCCGGTGGAAACGGAAAGCGAGGGACGCTCCGCTCCACGTCCCACGCTTTCTTCACCAGTCTTCACCCGAGTTCAGGCGGTCTCTTCCGACCTCGGAACCTTGCTGAGCCCGACGAGGCCGACCGCGCCGACCACCAGCACCACGGCCGCGACTGAGTACAACACGACAACGCTCAGACCCATGTCCAGCATGGCGCCACCGAAGATGGGCGCAAAGATGGCTGCAAGGCGCCCCACGGCCAGGGTGACTCCCACGCCGGTTCCGCGAACGGCCGCTTCGTAGCGGGTCGGGGCCACCGCGTAGGCTCCTGCCACGCATCCGTTCACGACGAGGCCCACGAAGACGCCGAGGGTCATCGCGACGGCCAGCACGGCAGTCGAGAACACGAAGGCGACGATACTGACGGCGCTGATCAGGACGAAGATCAACAGCACTCGTTCCACGGACACCTTGGCCGCGACGATTCCGAAGAGGACGGAACCCACTGCACCGCCGACGGCGAGCGCCATCCCGATGTAGACGCCCTGTTCTGTGGTCATTCCTGCTTCGATCATCAGTCGAGGTGTCCACGAGTTCACGAAGTAGAACGCGAACATGATGGTCAGGAAGACGGCCCACAGCAACAGCGTGGGGCGAAGCGCGGCACCCTTGAAGAGATCCAGGAATCCGGTTTTGGCTGCTTTCTCGGACGTCTGGACAGGATGTGCGGCCAGGGTGGCCTTGGCGGGGTCGAAGTGGACTCGGGTCGCGATCCTGCCAAGCGCTTTGTCCGCGTAGGCGGGACGCTTGGTGACGAGAAACTGCACGGATTCCGGCATGATGGCGATGACCGCCACGAGGATCACAACGCTCGCACTGGCGCCAACGAAGAAGACGGACCTCCAGCCCAGGTTCTCCTGGAGCGAGTTCGCTGCGATACCACCCAGGAAGGCTCCGATTCCGTAGCCGGCAGAGTAGATGCCGATCGCGAGTCCCCGCCACCGGGTGGAGGAGAATTCTGCGACGACCACGGTGACTCCCGCCAGGATGCCGCCCACGCCCAGTCCCGTGACGACGCGCCAGATGCCGAGCTGCACCACGTTCTGTGCGGACGATGCCAGGAACATGCCCAGCGTGGAGATGGCAGTGGAGGCCACCAGGGTCCAGCGGCGTCCGATCGCGTCTGCCAGACGACCTATGAAGATGGCGCCGATGGACATGCCGACCAACGTGGCGCTGATGACGGTACCGAGCACCGACCCCGAGAGGCCGAACTCGTTCTCCACGTTGACCGAGACGAAGGACATGGCTGCCACATCGAAACCGTCGTTCGCATTGAGGAGCACCGCGCAGGCGACGACCAACCATTGGTAGGCCGTCATCGGAGAGTTCGCTATGTGGGAACGCAGACTGCGAGCTGGGGCGATGGTCTTGGGCATGGCAGTGGCAACCTTCTTTGGTCACGTCGGGGAGAGAATGTCGTTTGCACTGTCGCTGCGGACAGATTTTCGAGGTCCGAGCTAGGCCGGTTTCCAGCGCAATTGATGGTTACCGCGCACCTCGAATGTGTTGTGCGCCACAGACAATACCTATGCCCATAGTGATTTACAAGCGGCCTTCCGCCGCGGCGCCATCAGGCTCCGTTCGTTCGGTCCGCCAGCCACCACCCCCATCTTCGGCGCCGTTCAGACGGGCAACGAAGCAGACGGCAACGCAGGCAAAGAAAGCAGACAAGGAAGGCGCGGGTCGCAACTACCGCGACCCGCGCCTTCCTTCTCAGCACACCACTCAGCCGAGTCCCGCACCCTGAACCGAGCCTCACACCCTGAACCGAACCGCTCAGGCCGGCATCTTCCTCAGTGTGAGATACGCGCCGAAGGCCAGCAACGCCGTCAGGACGAGTCCGGCGACGGTCAGACCGAGCGAGCCCAGATCCTGGAACACGCGAACCACGTCCGGCCAGGACTCGGTCAAGGTGATGAGAGCGACCAGCCCGAGCAGCACCACGGCGATCGCGATCAACGTCACCGTCATAGCCACCGATCCGTAGCGCTTGAACACCGTGCCGGCCCAGAATCCGATGACGAAGAAGAACATCCCCATGACGAAGTAGGTCAGCCATGCAGCGAGCGGCCCTGCCTCCCAGACCCAGCCCAGATAGCCGAAGTATCCCTGGATGCCGTAACCGTCCGTCACTTGTTCCACCCATCCGAGCAGGACGAAGAGGATGGCCAGCCCGCCCACACTGAAGGCGGCTGCCAACAGGGTTCCGGTGAAGAACTCCTTGCGGGTGATACTCAGAGCTTGGGAGAAGGGGAACGTGGTGGTCATGGACATGATGCCCACGGCCAGCAGGTACCAGAGAGGTGCCTGGGTTCCGCCGCCGATGTTGGCCGATGTCTCACCGTCGTCTGCCACCTTGTCCACCATCGCGAAGATCGCCAGGGTGATGACCCAGGCCGCGGCGAAGACCATCAGTGGCGTGAGGACAAAGGTCCATCGATTGACGTATTGGAGTTTGACCACCTTCAGCAGGCGCGAGCCCTGCCGGGCGGGCGTGGCCGGGGTAGTCATGGTCATGGCTGTCATGGCGTGACTCCTTCCTTACTTTGTGCCCGACGACGCGTACGGGCTCGAACCCGTTTCGTCGCCATCCGAGGCGCTGTTCTGTGTGATCCGCACGATGAGCTCCTGGAGGGAAACCGGCGCGGTGTCGAGTCCGGTGCGCGCGGCTTCGGAGCGTTCGTCGTTGTCGAGTTGCCCCATGAAGGTTACGGAGGCGACCTTGCCGAGGTGCTGCCGGTGGATGACCTCCCTACCTGCCACGAAACGATCCACGGTGGCGGCGTCACCCACCAGCGTGGAGGCTTGCGCCCGGGCCTCATCGGTGGACTGGTCCATGATGATGCGCCCCTGATCCAGGACCAACACGCGTTCCACGAGGTCGGAGATCTCATCGATCAGGTGGCTGGAGAGCAGCACGGTGCGGGGATGCTCCGCGTAGTCGGTCAGCAGGTGGTCGTAGAAGGTCTGCCGGGCCACCGCGTCGAGGCCGAGGTACGGTTCATCGAAGAAGGTGATATCGGCTCGGGAGGCCAGTCCGATGATGACACCGACGGCGGAGAGCTGCCCGCGGGAGAGCTTCTTGATGCGCCGCTTCACGGGCAGTTGGAAATCCTTCACGAGCTGGTCCGCGAAGGACTGGTCCCACTTCGGGAAGAACAGCGCGGAGGACCTCAGCGCCTGCAGGCAGGTGAAATCATCCGGGTAGCGCTGGCTCTCGCGGACGAAACACATGCGTGGTACCACGCCGGTGTTCTCATAGGGGTTCTCCCCGAAGACCAGGACCTCTCCGGAGGTGGCGGTGTTCTGCGCGGTGATGATGGACATGGCCGTGGTCTTGCCTGCGCCGTTGCGTCCCATGACGCCGTAGATCGTGTCCGGCTGGATGTCGAAGTCCACGCCGTCCAGCGCGATCTTGTCGCGGTAACGCTTGGTGAGGTTCCTGACCTGGATCACGGGTTCCATAACGGTTCCGTTCTGGGTTGTCGTTTCAGGAGGTCGGCTGACGCGAGCGGCGTCAGCGTTCGGTTGCGGCGCGCTCTTGGAAGAGCCGCGTGACGTCGTCCGGGGTGAGCCCGAGTTTGCGGGCTTCCGCGAGGAGCGGACCCACGTAGCGGTCGGCGAAGGCGGACCGGCGTTCTGCAAGCAGGAGGTTGCGCGCGCCGGGGGCAACGAACATGCCCACACCCCTGCGTTTCACGAGCACGTTCTTGTCCACGAGTCGATTCACTCCCTTGGCTGCGGTGGCGGGATTGATGCGGTGAAAGGCAGCCAGCTCATTGGTGGAGGGAGCCCGCTCGTCTTCGGCGAGCGTGCCGTCCACGATCGAGTCCTCGACCTGTTCGGCGATCTGCATGAACAGGGGACGGGATTCATCGATCATGTCATCTCCTCCGGGTTCACTGGTTAGTTACTCGACTAACTAACCATGTAACCGGAGCGACGTCAACCCCTCTTCACGCATCCATGTGAGCCGGGTGGCAGGATGGAACCCATGGACTCCCCCGCCCTGATCATGCCAACCAGCACCGAGATTCAGCAGGATCCCACCGGCTGGCGGGAAGTCTGGACGCAACGGTGGCGCGAACTCGGCATCGCGGAGGACTGGCTTCCCGTGCTGTTCTCACTCGACGCCGCCCTCGGCCGGATCGGCGACGGACTCGCCACTCACCTCCGCAATCAAGAGCTGGTCCTCCCCCGCCCGGAGTTCGTCCTGCGCAGCCTCACCACAGCACCCCGCGAGCTGCGGGTCCTCATCGTGGGACAGGATCCATACCCCACCCCGGGCCACCCCATCGGGCTGAGTTTAGCCGTGGAACGAACGGTCAGCCCACTCCCCCGCAGCCTCACCAATATCCGCCAAGAACTGCAGGCGGACGTGAACGCTCCCATGCCGGAACACGGCGACCTCTCCGCGTGGGTGAATCAGGGCGTCATGCTCCTCAACCGTTCTCTCACGGTCACGGCCGGGCAGGCCGGCTCCCATGCCAAGCTCGGTTGGGCGGCCTTGACCGACGCCGTGGTGACGCACCTCGGCAGCCTTCCCGGCCCGCCGGTCGCGATCCTCTGGGGGCGTCAGGCGCAGCAGGTGAAACCGCTGCTCGGATCACACCCGGTCATCGAGTCCGCGCACCCCTCACCCCTGTCCGCCTCCCGCGGGTTCTTCGGATCGCGGCCCTTCAGCCGCGCCAACGAGGCACTGATCGGACTCGGCGCCCAGCCCGTGGACTGGTCGCTCGGCTGAAGAACCTCGTGCCCGACGGGCTGTGACCACCACCCACGGGTCACCCGCCCAAGGCGGGTTGACGGCGGGCCCGTGACCCGCCGTCGGGCATTGGCCCCGAGCGCTCAGCGCTCCCTGAGACGCCTGCGCACGCGGGAATTCCAGTCCCTGGTCAGCGGCCTGGCCAGCGTGTCGCCGAGGGCAACGCCTGCAGCGATACTCAGGACCACCATCAACGCCGTGATGATGCCGCCCAGGCTGGCGTTGATGTCGGTGGAGCTCACGGCCATGGCGTACATGGAACGGAAGATCGTCAGGCCAGGCAGCAGGATCACGATGGACGGGACGGACAGAACCAGAGCGGGAGCACCGATCCGGAGTCCGATGAATCGGGCAAGCAACCCCATCACCACGGCGGCGATGGCCGGCGCCAAGCGGTCGCCCGCACCCCACAGATTCGCGGCGGACCAATGAATCAGGTACCCCGCCAACGCCACGACGGCAAGCGCCCCGAGATGTCTGCCTGCCACCTGTTGGGTGATGCCGCCGGCCACGACCGCGCCGACGGCGAGCAGCGTCAGGACCCAGAGCGCAAGGTCGGGTTGGGGCAGTGTCTGCGTCGGATCCAGCTGGGACAGGTTGAACGCCACACCGACGATGGCGCCCAGCATGACTCCCGTGATGATGGCGCCGAAGACCAAGGTGGCGGAGAACAGTCGGCTCACCGCGGTCACCGGGAAACCGTTGATGGCGTCCTGCACGGCAGAGACGAATCGGCCCGATGGCAGCAAGAGCATGATGCCGCCTGCCACCACCGTGGACGGCTGGTGGATCCACTCCCATGAGTACAACACCAGCGAGATCAGGGTGACCACGAACGTCGCGAGCGCCACCGCATAGAAATTCGGGACCTTGTACTTCTTACCCAGTTTGACGATGGCTGCGGCCATGGTGGTCGTGACAACACATGCCAGCGCCGAGGGAAGTTTCCCGCCGATCAGGATCACGAACAACCCAGCGAAGAGCGCGCCCATGGCGAACTCGACGATCTCGTTGTACGGGAGTCGCCGACGACGGATCTGACGAAGGCGCTTCTTGGCCTCGTCGTAATTGGTCCGACCGGCAGAAATGTCCCCCACCAACTGGTGGACCAGGGACAGTCCGGCGTAGTTGTCGCTGATGGAACGGACCACGCGCAGCACGCTGACGGGGAACGCATCCTCACGCGTCCAGTTCAGGTGTACCGACTGGTTGGTGATGTCCACGTCCACGTGGCGCAATCCCAACGATGTGGTGACCGCAATGATGCTGGTCTCCACGTCCAAGGCGCCCGCGCCCCAGCGGAGCATGGACTCGGCCAGGTCGAGCGCGAGCACCAGGATGGGGCGGGCTTCCTCGGCCTGGGCCTCACGCTCGGTGCGCTTGGAACTGGCGTACGGGGAGCCGACCAGCCGGTCCACGATGTTGAAACTGACGGTGGCCGGGGCCTCGCCCTCCAAGATGCGGCGCAGAACGTTCCTCGCGCCCGGATGGGCTACCTGGGGCACGGCCGTGGTGGCCCCTGAAACCCTGAGCTGATACTGATCATTGCCCCGGGTGGGAGCGATCGGGACGGCTCGGGTGTCCGGGCTCGACCCCTGACCGGAGTCTTGCGCCGTCGACGAAGCGACGGGCTGCGATGGGGTTCCGGGACCCGTGTCGGGTGCACTGGAGGAGCCGGTGGTCGGATACCCGGTTCGGTAGCCGTCGATGGGTGCCACGTCCGGACGGTCGAGACCGGCCTGGTTCGGTTGGCCGGTGTCTGCATCGGGGACCGGCGCCGCCGCGATCTGTCGCAGCAGTGAAACCCTGGACGTGATGGTGGATCTCAACGGCATGGAATCGGTACGAGGGTCCTCCGCCGTGACGTCGAGGGGCAACGCATGGGATCCGCCCGTGCTCCTCTGGGACGGCTTGGGTGTCGACGTGGCCTCACCTGCACGATTTCCCGCTCCCGCCTGCGACGGAGGGACCGCCGGCAACGGGTGATGGTCCCACGTCGGGAGGTTTTCCGGGGTGCGGGCGGCCTGCTCCTTGCTGCCCTCTTGCCGACGAGGTCGTTTCCCGGGTTGTTGCCCTTGACGCTTGCTCACGCCCACCCTTTCTGACCGACACCGCGAACTGCGTTGGAGCCGGATGCGTGCGCACCCGACGAACTCCATCTTAGGAACAGTTTCGAGGCGCGGTCAGAGCGAATCCGGAGTGGCGGCTGGGAAAGCACGGACGAGCGCCGCCGCGAGTAGCAGGGCCCTGGATGTCGGTGGAGAATGAACACGTCAGCCGTGACAGTTCCAGCCGGTACGGGGCCGTCACCATCACGCACCCCGCGTGCCCGGCCAGGAAGATCATGATGACGGCTCCCCCAGCGGCCACTGACGACGGTATGCCGGGCTTCGGCTCAGCCGGAGCATCCCGTCCACGCGCGGTCGCTGAGGCAATGGCGGTGCTCGGTCTGACGATGGCCACACTGTGGATCGTGAACTCGATTCACGCCTGGTCGCGATGGGAGCGGATGGTGTTGGGCGGTCCGTGGCTGGTGCAGATCCTGGCCTTCATGATCGTGCCCCTCGTCGTCGTGACCTTGCGGGGTGCCCAGCCAGGTTCGCTCGGAGTCACGTTCCGTGGTCTCCGCCGTTACATGGAAACCGCTCTGACCGCTCTCGCTGTGGTTGGTCCGATCAGTGGGATGGCCTTTCCGCTACTGGGGCTGCTCGGCTGGTCCCCGATGAGCTGGCTCGGCGGTCTCGTCCTGGCGGCCGCATATGCAATCTCCGTCCCCTTCGTGGGACTGCTGGTCCGAAAGATCCCCTCCACCACCGAATCCACCCTGCCTGCGGCTCACGTGGTGATTGCCGCCCTCGTGTTGGTTGCAGCGATGGCCGCCTCCGCTGCGACCAAGGAATCGGCTCCGATCGTGTCCGCCGTGCTGCTCGCGCTGTTGGTCGTAGGGCCGGGCGAGGAACTGCTTTTTCGCGGGGTGATCCAGACGCGCCTGGATCAGGCATTCGGTCGTCCGTGGCGGGTCTTCGGGGCCGACCTCGGCTGGGGTTGGGTCATTGCCTCATGCCTGTTCGGCTTGGCCCATTTGCTTTCGCCCGCAGCTTTCGGCCACGGCGGTTGGGCTTTGTGGACCACCGTGGCGGGCCTGCTGTTCGGATACCTTCGCGCCAAGAGCGGCAGCATCGTGGCCTCCACTGTGGTCCACGGCGTCCTGCTCGCCGTCTCGGCGTTCTTCACCTAGCGCCGGGCCGTGCCCGGTGCGGGGACCAAGGCGACCGGAATTCGGGCACTTGGGAGAACGAAGAAGGCCCCGTCCGAATGGGCGGAGCCTTCTTTTTTGGTGGATCTTACTGGACTCGAACCAGCGACCTCTCGCGTGTGAAGCGAACGCTCTAACCAGCTGAGCTAAAGATCCATATTTGCACCCGAAGCAGCGCTCTGAGCACTCGATAACTCTACCCGAGCCCCTGCGGTGAACCAAATCGGGGGTAGGTGGTTCGCACCACGTCTCGGTCAGGCACAAATGTCGGCGCAGAAGCACACGCGTCGGTGCCGATCCGCCCACCCACACCGAAGCGTGTGCTGGCGCACCGACGCGTGTGTAGCGGTATTCAGGACAACAGCGAAGCGGCCCGGAATCCGCATGGATTCCGGGCCGCAGTGTGCGAGCCTCCTACCGGATTCGAACCGGTGACCCCCTGGTTACAAAACAGGTGCTCTGGCCAGCTGAGCTAAGGAGGCGAACAGGGCGCAAGGAGCACCCCGAACGATCCTAGCGGAGAGCCCGGCCATCCCCCGAACCGGAAACCATGCGGCGATCACCACATCTGCCCCACGTCGGTCAGGACTCCGCGTCGATGACCTTCCTCGCCCAGGCCTCGAAGTCCGTGTCCGTCGAGTCCCATGCCTGCCCGGCCACGAGCACGGTGGGGGTTGCCCTCACGTCGTTCGCCGACGCGCGGGCCGTGGAAGCCTTCACCCACGAGGCAAAGCGTTGCTCCTGGATACACGTTCCGACGGACTCCGGGGCGCCCTGGGCCTCGGCGAGTTCGGTCAGCTGTTGATCCGTCAGCCCGGCGCTGCCCTCGGAAACGTCGAGCCCGCCCTCCGCCTTGGGGCCCTGCGCCTTGTAGTAAGCCCTCAACACCGCCGTGTAGGAGGAGGGTGCCTCATCCGCCACGCAGGCCATGGCGCCCGCCACCCGCGTGGAGTACTGCGTCGTGGACATGCCATCCAGGATGCTCACCACACGGTGATCCACCACCACGTCGCCGTCCTCCGCCCACTTCGCCAAGGTTTCACCGAAGTTGTCGTCGAATTGTTTGCAGTAGGGGCACATCAGGTCCTGATAGACAATCACCCTGACCTTGCCGTCCACCGGCCCGGAGTCAGCCGCGTCGGCCGGCTCGGGCAGGTCCTCCAGCGGAACCAGTTCGTCTTCTTCTGCGCTCACCACGCCGCCGGCTTCCGTGCCGTAGCGCGGGGCGCCGGAGGCGCCCTGGGCCTGGCCGGTGCCCGACGATCCGGAGGAAGGGGCGCTCGGCCCCTCCGTACCGTCGGGCATGGCACTGGGCGACGACGCGGCGCCCGACGCGGGCCCCGGTGCCTGCAGCTTCGAGGTACACCCCGCCAAGGCCAGGGCAGAACCAGCGAGGACTGCGGTGAAGAGTGTGAGGGCTCGGCGCATGCCCCCGAGCCTATGACAACGGCGCCGCTCGCGGAGAAAAAGCGCCGGGCCCCAGACCGTGGTGGTCCGGGGCCCGGCGCTCAGAGCCGTGGGCAGCGCTGCGAGAAGGCGTTACTTCTTCGCGGCCGCGTCGATCTTGTCCTGCACGAACGCAGTGAGGTCCGTGTCCTTGGTTGAATCCCAGTTCTCGCCATCCACCACGACGCTCGGCGTGCCGCGCACGTGGTCCTTGTAGGCGGTGCCGACGCCGTACTTCACGTAGGGGCGGTAGTCGCCACCGGTGATGCAGGACTTCACACTGTCCGGAGCACCGGCATCCACTGCCATCGAGGCAAGCTTCTTGTCACTGAGGCCCTTGCCACCCTCCTGCACGCCCTCGCCGCCGGCGTCCTTGGGGTTCTGAGCGTTGAACAGCGACTGCAGGTAGGGAAGGTAGTTCTCCGGGGACTGGTCAGCCACGCAGGAGAGCGCGTTGGCGCCACGAGAGGAGTAGTTGGTGCTTGACTGCCCGTCCAGGAAACCGAGCATCCGGTACTCGACCTCGACGTCGCCGTCTTCCAACCAGGTCTCCAGCTGCTGGCCGTACTGGTCCTCGAACTGCTTGCAGTACGGGCAGATGACGTCGGCATAGATGATGATCTTCGGCTTACCCGAGGTGGACTCCGCCCCGGAGGCCTTGATGTCGATGTTCTCACCGATCAGTCCCTTGGCCGCCGCGTCGTTCGCATCGGTGGCCAGCCCCTTGCTGCTTACCGTCTTGGGGGTGTCCTTCGGGGAGTCGGCAAGTTCCTTGGGGCCGGTGAGCACCACACCGCCGTACTGGTTACCGTGGGCAGGAACAGCGCCGCTGGTGGCCACCTTCTGGTGGCTGGGCTTGTACACGTTGAAGTAATAGATGCCTGCGATCGCGGCGATGATGGCGATGACAATCACCACGACCGACCAGCGGACGAGCACGGCCTTGCGGCGACGTTGCTTCTCAGCGGCTTCGCGTTTGGCGCGGGCCGCCTCACGGGCTGCTTGCAGGCGTTCGGCCTTGTTGGGCCGGGGGCTATTGGATGCCATCTGTCGGTTCGGTCCTCACTGCCGTGGCGGCCCGTCAGGTTTACGCGGGCACACGTCAACGATCGTGTTGATTGCACTTTCAAGTGCAGTTTACGGGAGCCGACTGTGATTGCCTCAGAGTCTGCTGTGCGACAGGCAACAGGTTGTGGGTAGGCTCATGACCAGGCCACCTGGCAACGTCTCCAGCATTCGAGAAGGTGCACTGATGAACTCCACCTCCGACCCAGCCCCGACGGCGAGCGCAACGCGGACCGCACACGTCTCCGCTCCCGATGGGACCGGTGAACACGACTTCGTGGTCGTAGCCAACCGTCTGCCGGTTGATCGCGTCACCGACGCCGATGGAACCCTGCGCTGGCGCCGCAGCCCCGGCGGGCTGGTGACCGCACTGGCCCCCATCATGCAGCGTTCCGGAGGCGCCTGGGTGGGTTGGCACGGCGCACCGGGGGAGAAGTTGGAGGAGTTCGATGAGGACGGCATCCACCAGGTCCCTGTCCCGCTGAGCGCCAGCGAATTGCGTCTGTACTACGAGGGCTTCTCCAACTCCACGCTGTGGCCGCTCTATCACGACGTGATCGTTCCGCCGGAGTTCCACCGAACCTGGTGGGTGGCCTATCGGGAGATCAACGCCCGTTTCGCCCGGGCAACCGCCGCCGTGGCCGCCCCCGGTGCCACGGTGTGGGTGCAGGACTACCAGCTGCAGCTGGTGCCCAAGATGCTCAGGGATGCCCGCCCCGACCTGACCATCGGTTTCTTTGACCACATCCCGTTCCCACCCGCAGAGATCTTTGCGCAATTGCCGTGGCGCAAGCGCATCCTCGAGGGCCTGCTCGGAGCGGACCTGATCGGTTTCCAGCGCGCCTCCGACACCGCGAATTTCCTGAACTCCGTCCGCAGCTTCCTCGGGATCACTCCCCGCCGCGGCGGCGTGCAGGTGCCCGGATCGGACCGGATCTCCCGCGCGGAAACCCATCCCATCTCCATCGACGCGGAGAAGATCGAGAACCTGGCCAAGGATCCGGCGGTGCAGGACCGTGCCGCGCAGATTCGCCGCGAACTCGGTAACCCGGAGACGGTGTTGCTCGGTGTGGACCGCCTCGACTACACCAAGGGCATCCGTCACCGCCTCAAGGCCTACGCGGAATTGTTGGAGGACGGCGCGGTCAAGGTGGGTCAGGCCGGGCTCATCCAGATCGCCAGCCCGTCCAGGGAAAAGGTGGATTCCTACCAGCAGCTGCGGGAGGAGGTGGAAGGCACTGTTGGCCGGATCAACGGTGAATACGACTCGCTCTCCCACACTGCGGTGCGCTACCTGCACCACTCCTACCCTGTGGAGGAGATGGTGGCGCTGTACCTCGCCGCGGACATCCTCCTGGTGACCCCGTTGCGGGACGGTATGAACCTGGTGGCCAAGGAATATGCCTCGGCGCGCGGCGCGGACGGCAACGGACGGCTGGTGCTGTCCGAATTCGCCGGCGCAGCGGATCAGCTCAAGCAGGCCGTGATCGTGAATCCGCATGACATCGACGGTTTGAAGGCCGCCATCATGGAGGCCATCAATCTCTCACGTAAGGAAGCCAAGCGCCGCATGGGACTGATGAGTCGTTCCGTGCAACAGAATGACGTGAACCGCTGGTCCAAGGACTTCCTGGAATCCCTCGGAACCGATCTTGGCGGCGCGCGTCCGCGCGCTGCGCGCCCGGCAACGGCTGAGGACGCGGGGAAGCAGGGCCGGTCATGACGGGTCTGCCCCCGGAATTGCGCGACGGTGCGATGGCGACGAAGCGCGCCCGTCGTCTCTTGGTCGCCCTCGACTTCGACGGAACGTTGGCGCCGTTCGTGGACGACCCAGCCGATGCCCGCGCACTCCCCGCCTCCGCACGGGCCATCGAGGAACTCATTCTGGCGCCGGACACCGTGGTGGCCATGGTTTCCGGCCGTTCTCTGGCGTCCCTGAGACAGGTCGCCTCCCCCGACCCACGGGTCCTGCTGGTGGGCAGCCATGGGGCGGAACGTTACGCCCCGGCCGAGTACGGCGCGGCAGACCTCGCCGCCGACCTCTCCCTCGAGGCCGCAGAGACCCTGGGTGCCGCCCACCTCGAACTCGTGGACCTGGCGCAGACCCACTCCGGCGCCTGGGTCGAGGAGAAGCCGGCGGGCTTGGTGTTGCACACCCGCATGGTGGAACCGGCCGCGATCCCTGGCTTGATCCATGAGGCCACAACGCGGATGCAGGCTCTGGGCGATGGTGTCCACATCACCTTGGGCAAGAACGTCGTGGAGATCAGCGTGCTGCCTGCGGACAAGGGCCAGGGGTTGGACTGGCTACGTGCCACGACTCAGGCAGACGTGGTGGTTTTCGCCGGTGACGACCGCACCGACGAGAACGCCTTCGTGCGGCTCGATCCGGCCTCCGGGGACCTCGGTGTGAAGGTCGGAGGCGGCGATACTTCCGCGCAATACCGGGTGGACGGGCCGGGTGACGTCGCCGTATTACTCGGAACGCTCGCCGATGTGAGACACTGATCACACCTGTTCACTACGGATCGTCGGGCACGTACCTGCCCGTGGAAGGTTGATCAACCATGGCCTCTGTCACTTTTGACTCAGCAAGTCGCGTCTACCCAGGGGCCTTGGTCCCCTCTGTGGACTCCTTCGACCTGGAAATCGCAGACGGCGAATTCCTCGTTCTCGTCGGCCCCTCCGGTTGCGGTAAGTCCACGACCCTGCGCATGCTCGCAGGCCTGGAGCCCGTCGACGCCGGCAAGATCTTGATCGGCGGCAAGGACGTCACCGACACCGCCCCCAAGGACCGCGATATCGCGATGGTCTTCCAGAACTACGCCCTGTACCCCCACATGACGGTGGCGGAGAACATGGGCTTCGCTCTGAAGATCGCGGGGGTCCCCAAGGCCGAGCGTGAGAAGCGAGTCGAAGAGGCAGCGGAGCTGCTCGACCTCACCAAGTTCCTCAAGCGCAAGCCCAAGGCCCTGTCCGGTGGTCAGCGTCAGCGTGTGGCCATGGGACGCGCGATCGTCCGCTCCCCCAAGGTCTTCCTGATGGACGAGCCGCTGTCCAACCTGGACGCCAAATTGCGTGTTCAGACGCGTTCGCAGATCGCCTCCCTGACCCGCCGGCTGGGCGTCACCACGGTGTACGTGACCCACGACCAGGTGGAGGCCATGACCATGGGTGATCGCGTGGCGGTGCTCTCCGAGGGCAAGCTGCAGCAGGTCGATACCCCGCGTGCCCTCTACGACACCCCCAAGAACGTGTTCGTGGCCGGCTTCATGGGCTCCCCCGCCATGAACCTCGTCGAGCTCCCCGTGGAGAACGGTGTGCTCCACTTCGGCGACACGGCCATCACGCTCTCCCCCGAGCAGACCTCCGGCCTCACCGGGGAGAAGGTGACGTTCGGCATCCGCCCTGAGGATCTGCACCTCGACTCCGCAGGGGGCGTCTCCGCGACGACCGACCTCGTCGAGGAGCTGGGCGCCGATGCCTACATCCACGCCCATGCCGAGATCGCCGGCCAGAGCGTGGCTCTGGAAGCCCGTACCGGCGGCCGTTCGCTGGTGAAGCCCACCGACGTTGTACAGCTGGTTCCGGATGTGTCCCAGGCTCACCTCTTCGACACCGCCTCCGGCGATCGTCTGGCCGATACGCACCGCGCGGCACCCGCCGTCGCGGTCTGACTCGGACCCGCAGCAGTTCACACGCCCGACGCCGTGGCGACGCCCCGCAAGGACCGTCGCCACGGCGTCGGGCCGTGTTTTTTGCACTGCGCCTGGGCTTGAACCGGCTTCAGGTGCTCTCTGATTCGCGGAGCACCGTGGGCACCTCCAACCACTCGGAGTCGTGGTCCGTGGCCTCGTCTCGAGCCAATCGGAGGGCGATCTCAGCGGCTGCAGAAGCGAGCCGTTGAACCGGCTGCACCACCGTGGTGAGTCCCAGCCTCAGGCTCCAGTCCTGGCCGTCGAATCCCACCACGCCCACCTGGCCGGGGACGTCCACTCCGTTGCGACGGAGCCCGGTCAGCAACCGCATCGCCAGGGCGTCGTTCTCCGCCAGGACACCCACCGGCCGCCCCGTTTTCTCCACGTCGGCGGCCAGCTGACGGGCCAGGTCGTCCTGGAATTCCTCGGCGAGCCGCACCTGCACCACACCGCTCTCCTCCACGGCCTCATGCGCGGCCTCCACCGCTGCACGGAATCCCGTGTACCTGTCCTGAGCGCTCCACACGAAGTCTTGTTCCAGGAGTTCCCTGAGGTAGATCAGACGGTGGTAGCCCCGATCCAGCAGGTGCCGCGTCGCCCCTGCGCCGGCGCCGACGTCGTCCATGCCGACCCCCGGATAACCCTCCACCTTCTGGTTCAGGTAGACCGTTGGGATTCCGATGCGGGCCAGGGTGGCCTGCTCCTCCGGTTGCAGTCGGAACGAGGCCACGATCATGGCATCCGCATTACGCCGCGCGGGCATGGTGCGGAAGAAGGACTCACGCTCCTTGGCGCCGTGAACCCGGTACAGCAACAGGTCGTATCCGGCACCGCGCACCACCCTGATGATGGCATCCAGGATCTGTCCGCTGAACCAGTCACTCACTGGGGAGCCAAGCAGCACGGCGATGCGCTTGACCTTGCCCGAGGCCAGCCCGGAGGCGCTGGCGGTGACCGTGAATCCCAGCTCCTCCGCGATGGCCCTGACCCGAGCAGCGGTATCGGGGCGAACGTTGCTCTGACCGCGTAGGGCGCGGGAGACCGTGGAGGTGGAGACGCCGGCCGCCACCGCGACGTCGTGCATGCTGGCGTGCGCCTGCGGCGCTGGGGAAACGGCCCCGGACGATGACTCGTCAGCCTGCATCCCGCCCATTGCTCGCGGCACCTCCTACTCGTAGAGCTCCATTACTCGTCCGACGTCACCGAAAGTGGCACCGGGGTAAGAATTATCGCCGTACGACGGCATGTCTAGCGAACAGGGTACCGCCGTATAGCGATTCGCGTTTGCGGGCCACGACCGCCCCCGAAAATCGGCAACCGACCAGCGTTCCAATCTCATTGACATTGAATGTGATGTCTCATACATTTCCATGCAAGCGCTGTCATTGCTTGCACGGCTTCCCCCCAGCCACCCCGGCCAGTTGGACTCCGTGCTTCGTTCGTCAAGGAGGACGTACATGGAACTCGGACGCCGCGGGTTCGTGGCTGGATCCCTGGGCGCAGCCGGAGTGGCCGTACTGGCCGGCTGCACCACGGGCCAGAACCGAACCACTGTCGCGGACTGGCCCACGGAACCGGGAGACGAGAAAGCCACCATCACCTGGTGGAGCTCTTCGATCCCCGATGATTCCGGCGGAGACCTCCGCAATACCCTGATCAAGGCCTTCCACAAGCGCTACCCCAACATCAAGGTGAACCTGGTGGCGGGTCCGTCCGATACGGACGTCAACCGCACCACGCTCACCACGCAGATCGCGGCCGGCTCCCCCACGCCAGACGTCTCCCTCGGCGACATCGCGTGGCCCGGCCAGTTCGCCCGCAACAAGCTCGCGGTCCCGGCCAACGACCTTGTCCCTTCCGACTACTGGGACCAGTTCTCCGAGGGGTTGCGGGATGCGGCCCAGGTGGACGGCGAGTACTACATGTTCCCCGTCTACATCGATGAGGGTTTCCTCTGCTACCGCAAGGATCTCCTCGACAAACACGGACTGCAGGTCCCCAATTCCTGGGAAGAGGTTGCCGCGACCTCCAAGAAGCTCATCCAGGCCGGGGACGTGAAGTCCGGCTTCGTGTACCAGGGCAACGTGTACGAGGGCCTGACCTGCAGCGTCACCGAGTTCACCGCCGATGCGGGCGGAACCCTGGTCAACGACGACTACACCAAGTCCACCGTCACTTCGTCCGAGACCCGCAGCGCACTCGAGTTCATGCAGAGCCTCGTCAAGGACGGCGTGACTCCACGTGCGTCCATGACCTACATCGAGCAGGCCAGCCTGGACGCCTTCACCACCGGACGCGCGGCCTTCCTGCGCAACTGGTCCTACGCGTACGACGTGGCCAACAGCCCGTCGTCCTCCAACGTGGCAGGCAAGGTCGGCGTCCGCCCCCGCCCCGGCTTCGACGGCGGCCCCCAGGGTCACTCCACCATCGGCGGCTGGGGCAACTACATCAACCCCCACACCGAACATCCCGCGGCGGCACTCGCGTTCGCCAAGTGGATGTCCGGCGAGGAGGCCCAGATGCTGATCGTGGACAAGGGCGGTGTCATCCCAGCATCCATGGACGCGCTGAACTCCGAGGCGGCGGCCAAGAAGAAGCGTCCTCAGTACGAGGCGGCCAAGGACATCACCCTCGTGGCACGACCGACCGCCACCGGCTTCTACCCCAAGCTCTCCCAGGCCATCTTCGTCAATGCGAACGCCATCATCCTGGGGCAGAAGGGCCTTGAGTCCGGAACCAAGCAGATGGCATCCCAGATGAACATCGCATTGGAGGGGAGGGCACTGTGAGCACCGTCACCGGAACCGTGCGCAAGGGGGATCCCAAGCACGGACACACCAAGCCCAAGAAACCCACCGGCATCGAGAAATCTCGTGCGCGTTCCGCCTGGTGGTTCGCGACCCCCGCCCTGATCGTCATCGGCCTGGTCACGATCTTCCCAGTGGTCTACTCGGTGGTGCTGAGTTTCGCCAAGGTGGAGATCGGCTACGAGGGCTTCGGGATCAAGAGCTTCACCACAGGCAACTACGGGGCCCTCTTCGAGAGCAGTGCCTGGTACCAGGCGCTGGGCTTCACCGTCCTCTACACCGTCATCACCGTAGGTGTGGAGCTGGTGCTCGGCATGCTCGTCGCCTTGGTCCTGGAGCGCCTCGGCGTGACCCGCGGCTGGATGCTGGCGCTGCTGCTGATCCCGTGGTCCCTGGTCACCATCGTCTCCGCCCAGCTGTGGAAGTACATCTACGACGCCACTTACGGCGTGGCCACCTGGTTCATAGGGCTGTTCACGGACTCCCCGCCCGTGATCCTCGGCGAACCGGTCTCGGCCGCCACCGCACTGATGGTCGCCGATATCTGGAAGACCACCCCGTTCGTCGCCATCATCCTGTTGGCCGGACTCGTGATGATTCCGGAGGAGCACTACGAGGCCGCAGAGCTGGACGGAGCCAACGCCTGGACCACGTTCTGGCGTGTGGTGATGCCGCAGCTGATGCCGACCTTCACCATCGCCGTGCTGTTCCGTGTGCTGCAGGCCTTCGGCGTCTTCGACCTCCCGTTCGTGTTGACCCAGGGCGGACCAGGAACCAGTACACAAACCTTGGCGATGATGGGCTACAGAGTCCTGTTCCAGGACCTCAATATCGGTCCTGGAGCCGCCATCGCCACCACAACAGCCCTCATCGTCGGCCTTGGATGCATGATCTTCCTGAGAGCCTTCCGTAACCAAGCGAAGGGAGACGACTGATGCCTCGCACCAAAGTACGGCACGGCTGGCGCCGGTGGATCAATACCGTCAACATCTCAGGACTCGTCATCGCCCTCCTCACGGCGGTGCCGCTGTACTGGCTGTTCGTCTCAGCCTTCAAGACGCCCAAGGACGTCGCCTCGACGCCGCCTTCAGCCTTGCCGAAGGAATGGACCCTCGACAACTTCGGCGAAGCCTTCGGCACCAACAACCTCGCAACCTACATGCTCAACTCGGTGATCGTGGCGGTCTCCACCACGGTGATCGTGCTGGTGCTGTCACTGCTGGCCGGTTACGCCTTCACAGGCCGCAAGGTTCGCGGTGGTACGGGCATCATGACCGGCCTGCTGATGCTCTCGGTCTTCCCTGCCGTCGCCGTCCTGACACCCGTGTATCTGCTGGAACGCCAGCTGGGATTGCTCAACTCCTTCCCCGGGCTGATCATCCCCTACGTAGCGTTCAACCTTCCGTTCGCCATCTGGATCATGCGCAACTACCTCCAGGGCATCCCGGCCTCCATCGAGGAGGCCTGCGAGTTGGACGGTGCGGGCCCCATCCGCACCGTGTGGTCGGTCATCCTGCCGATGTCCAAGCCTGGCTTGTTCACGGCAGGCGTGTTCACCTTCACGGCCGCGTGGAGTGAGTTCCTGATGGCGTTGACGTTCAACTCCACCACGGGTTCCAGGACCATCCCGGTGGGTATCGCGCTCTTCGGAACGCAGTTCTCCACCCCGTACGGGCAGATCTTCGCGGCCTCCGTCGCGGCGACCGTCCCGATCGTGATCCTGGTGCTGATCTTCCGCAAGTCCATCGTGTCCGGTCTGACATCCGGCGCAGTGAAGGGGTGAACACCCAGGTCACACTGACATCATGTTCCGGGGCCGGCGCTGTCCCCGAGACTTGACCACCGTTGCACACGGTGAGATGCCCGACGGCGGGTTCGCACCCGCCGTCGGGCATCTCGCCGCCGCGCGCCGCGCGGCGCGCACCAACCCCCGAAAGGAATCTCCTTGACCAACGAAACCGAGGCCGAACTGTTCACCATCGACGGGACCGATCCCGCGTGGTGGCGCCAGGCCGTGGTGTACCAGGTCTATCCCCGCAGCTTTGCCGACGAGACCGGTGATGGCCTGGGCGACATCAAGGGCGTCACCAGCCGTATTCCGTATCTGTCGCGGCTGGGCGTGGATGCCGTGTGGCTCAGCCCGTTCTACCCTTCAGCGCTGGCGGACGGCGGGTACGACGTGGCCGACTACCGCAACGTGGACCCCCGGCTCGGAACCCTGGAGGACTTCGACGCGATGGTCGCAGCGGCGCACAGCGCCGGCCTGAAGATCATCGTGGACATCGTTCCCAACCACACCTCCAACGATCACGTGTGGTTCCAGGAGGCGCTGGCCGCTCCTCCGGGCTCAGCGGCGCGTAACCGCTACATCTTCCACGACGGCGCCGGCGAGAACGGCGAGCTGCCGCCGTCGCAGTGGGAATCCGACTTCGGTGGCGTGGCCTGGTCCCGCACCACGAACGCCGACGGGACCCCAGGCCAGTGGTACCTCCACATCTTTGCCCCGGAGCAGCCGGACCTGAACTGGGACAACCCCGAGGTGCGCGAGGACTTCCACAAGACCCTGCGCTTCTGGTCCGACCGCGGCGTCGACGGCTTCCGCGTCGACGTGGCCCATGGTCTCGCCAAGGATCTGTCCGAGCCGTTCCGTTCCTCGAAGCGCACCTTCGACCTGCCGCTGGACGGTTCCGATCCGCTCTACGATCGCGACGAGGTCCACGAGATCTTCGCCGGCTGGCGTGAGGTCCTCAACGAGTACGACCCACCGCGCACCGCGGTGGCGGAAGCCTGGGTACCGGCGGCCCGGATCCCGCTCTACGCACGTCCCACCGAACTGGGACAGGCGTTCAACTTCGATCTGTTGCGAGCCCCGTTCACCGCCACTGCGTTCCAGGAGATCATCGACAACAATCTGGCCCTGGCGGCAGAGTCCGGCGCCTCCAGCACCTGGGTCCTGTCCAACCACGATGTGATCCGTCATGCCTCCCGTTACGCCCTGCCGTTGGGGACCGACGAGGAGGCCTGGCTGATGACGCACGGCACCTCCCCCGCGCAGGACTTCACTCTGGGACGCCGGCGTGCCGACGCAGCGACCCTGCTGCTGTTGGCCCTCCCCGGTTCCGCGTACCTGTACCAGGGCGAGGAACTCGGTCTGTTCGAGGTGGCGGACCTGGACGTCGCCGATCTGCAGGATCCCAAGTGGTGGCGCAGCAGCCATACCGTCAAGGGCCGTGACGGCTGCCGTGTGCCCCTGCCGTGGGCCGCGTCCGAGCCCGCGTTCGGCTTCGGCTCCGGCGGGGCGCATCTGCCTCAGCCCGCGTGGTTCAAGGAGTTCGCTGCGGACGTCGAGTCGGAGAACCCCGACTCGACGCTGAACCTGTACCGCTCCGCGCTGAAGCTGCGTCGTCAGTTGCAGGGCGATGAGAGCTTGAGTTGGGACGAGATCGGAACCGAGTCAGTGTTGGTGTTCCGTCGGCCGGGCGGCTGGATCAACGTCACCAATTTCGGTTCTCAGCCGTTCGGCCTGCCTGATGGTGAGGTGCTGCTCTCCACCGTGCCGGTGATCGACGGCGTGCTGCCCGGTCCCGGTACCGCGTGGTTGAAGGCCTGAGCTGCCTGTAGTTCGTTCCGGATACGACGGTAGAGTCGGCGGCGAGGTCGGCGGAGCCCTTCGTGGTTCCGACTGCCTCGCCGCCGTCGTTCTTGCACATCCTCAACCGGAAGGACCCTTACCTTGGCCGAGGCATCCGCTTCCCCGATTCTCGTGGACATCTCCCCGTACGTGGTGGTGAACGGGGAAGCCTACGACCTGGACGACGGTGTTTCTTCCCTCAGCCCGGACCGTGTGCACGAGGTGCTGCGCAGCGGGCGCTTCCTGGCGTCGGTGAAACATGTTCCTCCAATGGACGAGGACGACGAGGTGTATTTCAACCTGGCCTGCGACGCACAGGGGCGGGTGCTGCAGCTTTCGGCCACCGGTGAGATGGTTCCGGGCAAGACGCTGTCCGAGGTCGAAGCGGACCTGGCTACCGTCTTGGGCTGCGACGTGGATCTTTGGCGCGACGACGGTGAAGACGAGGACGACGATGCACCGGCAGCACCCGCCGGTATCGACGGGAATGCCGCCACCGGCGCTCCGGCAGACGGGGGCGCCTCCGGGGTCAAGGACGTCGGTTGGGTCGATGGTGAGGGGCATCGCTACGCCGATCGTCCTGCCGCACGCCAGACGGCCGATGACGCCGACCTGGAGCCGCATGATGCCAGTGATCTCGACGACGCGGACGAAGACTGGGTGCCTGCCCCACAACGGACCTTGGTGTTCTCACGCCGCGGGCAGAGCGACGGCCTGGAGTTGGTTTGGGAGACGCGGGCGGACGCGGTGGCCAGCGGCGTGGACGGAGACTGGTCGGTCTTCAGGATGACGGTGCCTGACCCAGAAGATCACGACGTAGCGTGGACCTCTCGTGGGTGCTTGCCCTCCATCGTCGTCAGCCGCGACGCGGACGATCCGCAAGGCAGCGTTGTGGCGGTGGTGGAGACACGGACGGCACGCAAGGATGAAGCCCTCTACATCTGGATCTCTGCCTCGGTGCATTCTCGGGCCGTGTTCCAGCCGTCAGAGGTCTCTTCCGAAGCCCAGCCCGTCTTGGCGCTGCTGCTCAATGCGCACCTTGACCCTGGCGGCGACACCGCCAAGCTTCTCCAGGACCCTCAGCTCAAGGTCGACGGGATGCGCCTACAGGCCGCACTGGCCCCGAATTTCCCTGCCACCATGGAGCAACGCATCGAGGAGTTCGTGCTGGCCTGTGGACTCCCGACGTCGTTGGTCCATCCGGCGGTGAGGGAGACCGAGCTCCCCGGGGAAAGGACCTACACACGCAAGAACGTCTGGGCCAACATCAAGCAGGTGATCTTGGACGGAACCGTCAACGTGCTGCCGCGCGCACGTCGCCGCCGGGGTTACGCACGCTGGGAGGGCTTCCTGATGGCGCACCCGCGGACCGCAGTGACGGTCTCAGGCCTCCAAGCCGTTCTCGGTGCAGGACTGATGGGTACGAGCTGGCCCGGTGGCGGCTGGAGAACCGTGGTGGTTCTCGCCGGCGGACTCCTGATCCTGGACGCCGTGGCGGACGCTCTGATCACCCGCGCCCGTCAGCGGCGTCGCGAATAGATGGCGCCAGCCCCCGTCCCCGGATGAGCGGGTCGCGTTGCGGCGCTGCCGCAGGAACGATAAAGGCTCCGATTCCCTGTTTCCAGTGAATCGGAGCCTTGTTTGGTCGGGGTGACAGGATTTGAACCTGCGGCCTCGTCGTCCCGAACGACGCGCGCTACCAAGCTGCGCCACACCCCGTGGCAGTACTCATTCACTCTACCCCGCGGCACACGTCGTTCCCAAATCGAGGCCACTGTCCCGACCTGTGACGTGCGCCATCTATTAGGCCTCGGCCCGGCCTCAGCTTCTTTCGGGGGCCGCGGAGGCGCCCATGAAGCGTCCATAGAAGCCCAGAACGGAACCCCAGAAGTCATCCGGTATCCCGCCACGCTCTGTCGCCGAGTCTCCTGTGCCGGGCAGGCGCCGCGGACGTGGGGCCCTGAAGTGGACGTGCGATACGCCCGAGCCAGGTTCCACTGTGAAGACCCAGCGGTCGCCTGACACCCCGGGCAGCGAAAGCTCGCAGCTCACGGTCAGCGGCGGATCCCAGACCTCGGTCGTGGCCCAGACGATGGACTCGCCGTCGTCGGTCTCTTCGACCAGGCGTTCCGCGTCCCACCAGAGCTGACCGCCGGCACCTCCGACCGAATACAGCGAGGTGGGCCACCAAAGGTGGAGGTAGTCCAGAAAGCCTTGAGCCGCCTGCATCATCCCTACAGGCAACTCGATGGTCCAGTTCTCAGGCGGGGTCGGATGAGTGCCTGGATGAACCGCAGGGTCGGGGGCATCAGAGAACAAACCGTCCATGAACTCGAGCCTAGCCCTGTATCCGATCGCAGGCATCGTAATGAGGTCGATCTATACGTGTTGAGGGTGAATCGTGTTGTGTGCACCGCGTGATGTCTCGGTGAACCGCTGCGGGTCGCGAGCCGCTCTGCATGAGGGGCTTGTTGCATCCGGGTCGTGTGCCGGCCCGTTTGGGTTGGCAGGGTGACTGTGTTCTGGGTACGGGTATGGGCGTGGCCCCGCGCCTCGCCCAGTGTTGTCTGGGGGGCTGCGGGGCCACACCTGTTTTGGTTGTGTCCGGCGGTGTCCTACTCTCCCACAACCTCCCGGTTGCAGTACCATCGGCGCTGTAGGGCTTAGCTTCCGGGTTCGGGATGGGACCGGGCGTTTCCCCTACG
>NZ_JALAGT010000052.1 GCF_022712295.1 Galactobacter sp. | reverse complement strand
TACTAATCCACAAACTGCGGACGCCACGCCCACAAATCTGCCTATCATCAATCCTGGATTCCAGAAAGCCGGTTAAGCGTCGCTTGGGAAATGAATTAGCTCGAGGGGAGCGGCCGAGCGTGGAGAGAGGATCGACCGGATGGGAGTGGTGGACGACGGATCCACTGGCGGGGACTGACGTGGCCGGGTGGAGGGTGTGTAGCCTGCAGCGGCGGGGTTGTTGGGTGGCGGCGCGACCGGGCAGGGTGTGAAGCGCGCGGCGGCGGGATGGCTGGGTGGCGGCGCCGCCGGGCAGGGTATGAAGCGTGCGACGGCGGGATTGCTGAGTGGCGAAGCGACTGAGCAGGGTCGCGCCACAGGGCTCGGATGGGATCGGCGGCGAGGTGAGGCCTGGAATGACGGTCAGTTGGGCGGCATGGCCGGCTGGCGCCACTGGGCGGTGCTATGGCATCGCAGGGCGGGAAGGTGCGGTGGGATCACAGGGTGGTGTCGCAGGAAGGGGCATCGGACTGCTGGACTCGGAGCGGATCGGAGGAATGGCGTGGCCGGGGGTGAACGCCGGTCAGGAGTAACGATCGGTCGGGTGGCGAGGCCGGACGGGGATTACGGGGAGTCGTCATGGCAAAGGAGATGGGATCGCCGGTCGATGCGGGCGAGCGGCTCAGCTCCCAAGGCTGGGTGGCTGTGCCGTCGGACGATCCGGCGGGGTAGCGATGCCTTAGTCAAGACGGCGCTGCGAGTTGCTGATGATTGCCTGAAAAGTGATTGGAGCGCAACGCCGATTTTGAAACAGGTCTAACGAATATGCATTCAGCAGACATGATTGTCATGGGATGTGACGGCAAGACCAATCAGTACGTGGCCCTCCGACGATACGGTTTGATATAGCTTGTTGGGCCCGGTGAAATAGTTTGTTGCGCTCGCGCCCTTTGCGTGGACTACACGCTGGAGGGACGAAATGTGGCGTGGTCCGTGGCGGCGGCGCGAGCGGAGCGGCGCTGAGTGAAGCGGGCTGTGGTCATCCAATCGACGCAGTGATGCAGCTCACGGTCTAGGCTGGGCTTCATGGGAACCACCAACTACAAGAGCACCTTCATCCAGGTCGCCGATGACAACGCCGTCACCTCCGCTCAGATCCCTCCTAGCTCAGACTCCGGACCCAGCATCGCGGAGTTGGAGTACCAACTCTTGTCAGAGCATCCATACGGTTACACCAGCGATGACCTCCTCTTCGAGGTCTACGCGCTCCGGCACGGGATTCCGGACGCGGATCGCGAGGAGGCCCGTAAGGAGTTCTTCGCGAAGAACCAGGCCTGCCTGCGCGCCTCTCCCCTGGCGAAGCGATACGGCTGGGGCTTCCACCACGACGCCGACGGCAAGGTTGCCCTGGTGGGAGTCGGGACCGACCGCTATGCCGAACTCGTGGCCGATCCGGCGCTGGAGCACATCAAGGCCATGCGTTCCAGCCGCGCCGCTGCCAACGCCTGAGATACTGATCGCCCGACATTGGGCCTTCGGTTCCGAGGTCGAACGTAGTTCTCGGTAGTGTCTTCTTGTGCACCGCAGGTGGTCTGCGGTGGACGGGAAGGGGGAACATGCGCGCGGTAGTCCAGGTGGCAGACGGAGCTCATGTCACTGTTGACGGTGAGGAACTGCAGAACGAGCAGTCCGGTCCTGTGGTGACCGGCGGATTCGAGGGTCAGGGCCTCGTGGTCCTCTTGGGCGTGACACACAGCGACGACGAGGCGACAGCTGCCAAGGTGGCCTCCAAGATCGCGAACCTGCGTATCCTCCCTGACGAGGTTTCCGCGTTGACGGCCCAAGCACCCATCCTTCTGATCAGCCAGTTCACCTTGTACGGCGATGTCCGTAAGGGGCGCCGCCCCGGCTGGACGCAGGCCGCCCCCGGACCGGTGTCCGAGCCTTTGTACGAGGAGGTCGCCTCCCTGTTGCGCGGCATGGGTCTGTCGGTTTCCACTGGTGTGTTCGGCGCCCACATGCGCGTCAACCTCACCAACAATGGCCCGTTCACCATCCTGATCGACTCGGCCGACCTTCCTGGCTGACGAACGCTCGGCCAAGGAGCTCTGGCCAACAATTAGGTGCGAACCGGCGGTGGCCGCCTCCCCTGCGGGCGGCGGCCACCGCCGTCGGGCATTGCGCCCAAGCCAGCGAATCGATCAGGCCTTGGCCTGCTCCTTCTCTGCCGTGTCAGCGGGAGCCTCCGGCTTGGCATCCACGCCAGCCTCCTTGCGCTGCTGCGTGGTGATGGGAGCCGGAGCCGCGGTCAGCGGGTCGTAGCCTCCACCCGTCTTGGGGAAGGCGATGACCTCACGGATGGAGTCCTCACCGGCCAACAGGGAGACCACGCGGTCCCAGCCCAGCGCGATGCCGCCCATGGGCGGGGCGCCGTACTTGAAGCCCTCGAGCAGGAAGCCGAACTGCTCCTGCGCCTGCTCCTCGGAGACGCCCATGACCTTGAAGACGCGCTCCTGGACGTCGCGGCGGTGGATACGGATGGAGCCACCGCCGATCTCGTTGCCGTTGCACACGATGTCGTAGGCGTAGGCCAGGGCCGTACCCGGATCGGTGTCGAAGGTGTCCATGAATTCGGGCTTGGGAGAGGTGAACGCGTGGTGCACGGCGGTCCACTTACCGGCGCCCACCGCAACATCACCGTCGGCGACGGCGTCGGCCGCAGGCTCGCACATGGGTGCGTCGACGACCCACACGAAGGCCCAGCCGCCATCCTTGATGAGGCCGGTGCGGTGACCGATCTCCACACGCGCGGCACCCAGCAGGGCGCGGGTGGGCTTGGTCTCGCCCGCACCGAAGAAGATGCAGTCGCCGGGGTTGGCGCCGACCTTCTCCACCAGGTTCTCCCGCTCCCAGTCGGTCAGGTTCTTGGCGACCGGACCGGTGAGCGTGCCGTCCTCCTGGACCAGGACGTAGGCCAGGCCCTTACCGCCGTGCTGCTTGGCCCATTCCTGCCAGGCATCCAGCTGACGACGAGGCTGCGACGCCCCACCGGGCATGACGACCGCGCCAACGTAGGGCGACTGGAACACGCGGAAGGTGGTGTCCTTGAAGAACTCCTTGAGCTCGACGAGCTCCAGGCCGAAGCGCAGGTCCGGTTTGTCGGAGCCGTACTTGGTCATGGCCTCCGCATAGGTCATGCGGGCGATCGGCCCCTCGACCTTCACGTCGATCAGGGCCCACAATCGGCGGACGATCTCCTCGCCGAGGGCGATGATGTCGTCCTGCTCAACGAAGGAGGCCTCGATGTCCAGCTGCGTGAACTCGGGCTGACGGTCGGCGCGGAAGTCCTCGTCGCGGTAGCAACGGGCCAGCTGGTAGTACTTCTCCACGCCGCCCACCTGCAGCAGCTGCTTGAACAGCTGCGGGGACTGCGGCAGCGCGTACCACTTACCCGGTGCAAGGCGCGCGGGCACGATGAAGTCGCGGGCACCCTCGGGGGTGGAGCGCGTCATGGTGGGGGTCTCCACCTCGAGGTAGCCCTGCTCGTGCAGGAACTCGCGTGCGATCCGGTTGGCTTCCGAACGCAGGCGCAGGTTCGCGGCCGGCTTGGGACGGCGCAGGTCCACGTACCGGTACCGCAGGCGGGCCTCTTCCCCGACCTCCACGTGCTCGTCCACCTGGAAGGGCAGCGGCGCAGCGGTGTTGAGGACCTCGAGTGATTCGGCGAAGACCTCGATGGCACCCGTGGGCAGATCGGGGTTCTCGTTGCCCTCGGGACGCTGCATGACCTTGCCGGTCACGGCGATCACGAATTCGTTGCGCAGCGGAGAGAACACCGCCTCGTCGTGCACCACGACCTGCGCCACGCCGGAACGGTCGCGCAGATCGAGGAAGGCCACTCCACCGTGATCGCGGCGGCGGGCCACCCAGCCTGCCAGGGTGACGGTCTGTCCGATGTGCTCGGCGCGGAGGGATCCCGCGTCATGTGTGCGCAGCACGAACTACTTCCTTTCAAACGTGTATTGCGGGCAGACCGGGGGCGGTCGGCGCCGTGTAAGTCAATCGGTTGTTAAGTTTACGCGTTCTCGCCAGGGCCGACGGCGGGGCGCAGATCGTCAGCATCGGGCACCCAGGTGCCTGCCTCGGCGTCCACCTGTTCACCGGTTCGGATGTCCTTGACCTGGTCCGAGGCGCCTTCGGCGCCCAGGAACCAGACGAACGGAATACCGCGACGGTCGGCGTGCTTGATCTGCTTGCCGAACTTCTCGGCGGTGGCCATCACCTCGGTGCAGATACCACGCTCACGCAGCCGGCGGGCCACGCCCTGGGCGCGGGCCCAGTCCTCGTCGTGGGTCAGCGTAACGAGGACCGCGGTGGGAACCTCGCGGGAGGCCACCAGGGAGTTCTCCGCGATCAGGCGCGAGACCAGGCGAGACACTCCGATTGAGAGACCAACGCCGGGGTACGTCTTCTTGCCCTTGGAGGCCAAGGACTCGTAGCGGCCGCCGGAACAGATGGAACCGAGCTTCTCGTGACCAACCAGCACCGTCTCGTAGACCGTGCCCGTGTAATAGTCCAGGCCGCGGGCGATGGACAGGTCCGCGATCACGCGGCCGGGGGCGGACGTTGAGGCCGCCTCGATGACCTGGGAGAGCTCATCCAGCCCCTCCTCCAGCAGCGGGTCGGAGACGCCAAGCGCCCTGACCTGCTCAACGAAGGAGGTGTCAGGGGTACGGATCGAGGCCAGGGACAGCGCCTGCTGCGCCTGCTGGGAGGTCAGACCCTGGCCGCTGAGATTCTCTGCGACGGCGTCCGCGCCGATCTTCTCCAGCTTGTCGATCTCGCGCAACACTGCGGCGGTGTCCTCAACGCCCAGGCCGCGGTAGAAGCCCTCGGAGAGCTTGCGGTTGTTCACGCGCAGGCGGAAGTCGCCGAGGTTCAGGCTGGAGAGCGCCTCGGCGATGACGAGCGCGAGCTCCACGTCGTAACGGAACGGCAGCGCGCCGTCGCCAACGATGTCGATGTCTGCCTGCGTGAACTCACGGAAACGGCCGTCCTGCGGGCGCTCACCACGCCAGACCTTCTGGATCTGATAGCGACGGAAGGGGAAGTGCAGCCAACCGGCGTTCTCCACCACGTAACGGGCGAACGGCACGGTCAGGTCGAAGTGCAGGGCCAAGGCGTTGGGATCGTCCTTGGCGGCCTTCTCGTCCTGTAGACGGGAGATCCCGTAGACCTCCTTGTCGATCTCGCCCTTGCGCAGCAACTGAGCCACAGGCTCCACGGCCCGCGTCTCGATATTGGCGAAACCATGCAGTTCGAAGACCCGACGCAGGGTGTCCAGCACATGCTGCTCCACGACCCTTTCGGCCGGCAGCAATTCGGGGAATCCGGTGAGCGAGGGCTTACGTGCCATGGTTGAGTGGCGCTCCTGATGAGATCGAAGGGTTGGGCCGTCAAACGGCGTACTGAGCCATTCTAGTTCCAACGCGTGTCACAGCCGCAGCCCAAGTCGTGTGATGGGCGCTTCAACCGTTTAGACTGGTGACTTGTACGTGTGTGTCCGTTTGCCGTGGCCCGGTTGGCCGCGGGCAATGGACGTCTCTTCCAGTGAAGAAAGTGATCCAGAGATCGTGAGCGAGCAGAACCTCAACGAGCAGGTGCCCACCCCGGCTGCCGTCAAGCCCGCCAAGCCGGCAGCCCCGGCCAAGCCCTCCAC
>NZ_JALAGT010000051.1 GCF_022712295.1 Galactobacter sp. | reverse complement strand
TTGGGGTGAAAGAGTTACGGCGGTCCAATAGCGTAGGGGAAACGCCCGGTCCCATCCCGAACCCGGAAGCTAAGCCCTACAGCGCCGATGGTACTGCAACCGGGAGGTTGTGGGAGAGTAGGACACCGCCGGACACAACCACAGAAGGTGTGGCCCCGCAGCCCCCCAGAACACCTGGGCGAGGCGCGGGGCCACACCCATACCCGTACCCAATTTCATGGAATTGGCCGGCCCGGCGTGACAGCAGTCTCCGGGATTCGTAGCCTCCCGCGCTCCATTGAACCGCATGCTGGCGGTAGACTGGGTCATTGCGCCGGTGGAGCAACGTCCTCCGGTACCCACGAATTTTTGAAGAGGTCTACGTGTCGAATCACGAAGAGGGTCAGGACTCCCGCGGTAGCGGTCGCTCCCAGGGAAGCCGCGGCTCCTCCGGCGGTTACCGCGGTAACAAGCGCAACGACAATGATCGTCGAGGCGGGTACAGCCGTGGCCCCAAGCGTGACGACCGCCGTGACAGCCGCGAGAGCCGTGACGGCGAACGTCGTGACTTCCGCGGGGGCGACCGCCGCGACAACCGTGGTGGGGATCGTCGTTGGGATGATCGTGGTCCCAAGCGTGATGAGCGCGGCGGGGATCGCCGTGACTTCCGCGGGGGAGACCGCCGTGACAACCGTGGTGGGGATCGTCGTTGGGATGACCGTGGTCCCAAGCGTGATGGCAACCGTGGCAAGCCTCAGGGCGCCGGCCGTGACCGGGGCCGCGGTGACCGTGAGGGCGGCCGCGTCGACACCCGTGCCTCCGTCCGTGAGTCCGGCGAGAACCTGCCCGATGTCGATCGCGACGTGACCGGGGAGGAACTCGACAAGTGGACCCAGCGCGAGCTGCAGTACCTCGATGAGTTCCACCGTGGTTGGGTCGCCCGGCACCTGGTGATGACCGCCCGCTATCTTGACGATGACCCGGAGCTCGCCTTCAAGCACGCCACCGCTGCGGCTCGTCGTGGTGGCCGTGTGGGCATCGTCCGTGAGGCCGTCGGCATTGCCGCTTACGCCTGCGGCAAGTACCAGGACGCCCTGCGTGAGCTGCGCACCTACCGCCGCATCACCGGCGACGACCAGCACATCGCCCTGATCGCCGATTGCGAGCGCGCACTGGGCCGCGAGGGCAAGGCCATGGAGACCGTGACGTCCCCTGAGGCTCGCGCGCTGACCGGCGCAGCCCGTGCCGAGGCCGCCATCGTCGAGGCAGGCATTCTGCTGGACGACGGCAAGACGGGTGAGGCGGTGAAGGCCCTGGAGATCTCAACCCTTGACATCAACCGCGCCTACGAATTCAGCCCGCGCCTGTACGAGGCCTACGCCGACGCACTGGAAGCGGACGGCGAGGAGAAGGAATCCAAGCGCTGGCGTGCACGCATCGCCGTGGCCGAGCGTGCCCTGGGCACCGTGGGAGACGACGAGGAAGCCATCGTCGACTTCGGCGAAGGCCCGGACGTGGACGAGCCGGCCGATCCCGAGGCCGTGGCCCTGATCGAGGCCCAGGAAGAGGAAGCACGCGAGGCCAAGCGCGCAGCACGCGAGGCCAAGCGCCAGGAAAAGGAACACGCGCAGCAGGAGGCCAAGGACCTGGCCGCCGCGAACGCCGAGGCCGAGGGCCTGAGCGTCGAGTCCGACGCGTCGCTTCCCACCGGTGGCGAGGACGAGGACGGGGACAAGCTCCCCGAGGGCTTCGAGGACCCCTTCGCTGGGCCGTTGAACCTGAAGGAGCAGGACGCCGACGACCTGGAGGCCTCCGATGATGCCTTCATGGGCTCCGATGCGGATGCCGAACTCGACGACGCGGAAGCCGAGGACGAGTCCCGGTGACCGCCTCCCCGATGCTGGCGGACCGCTTCGACGGACTTCTGTGCGATCTGGACGGCGTCGTCTACGCCGGCCCTGACGCCGTGGTGGATGCCATCGAGTCCCTGAACCGGGCCGCCGGCCTCGGACTCAAGATCGGCTTCGTCACGAACAACGCCTCGCGTCCCGCCCAGGTCGTCGCCGATCAGCTCAATGGTTTGGGTCTGGACGTGAGCGCAGATCAGGTCTTCGGATCCGCGGCGGCTGCGGCAAGTTTGGTGGCCGACGACGTGGCCTCGCGTCCAGGTGACTTCGTCACCAGAGGGCCGCGCGCCATGGTGGTGGGTTCAGAGAGCCTGCGCAACGAGTTGCGTGGGGTGGGCGTGGAGGTGGTCCGCACCGCCATGTCGCACACTCCTGAGACCGAACCCGACTACGTGGTTCAGGGCTTCGACCCGACCCTTGGCTGGACGGACCTTGCCGCGGCCGCCTTCGCGATCGAGGCAGGTGCCATCTGGGTGGCGACCAATACGGACACCACGATTCCTCGGGCGGAAGGGATCGCTCCGGGCAACGGCTCATTGGTGGCCGCGGTTCGAAGTGCGGTGAGCGTTGAACCCCTGGTCGCGGGGAAGCCCCAGCCGACCTTGATGCGTTTCGCTGCTCAACAGCTCGGTCTGCACGCACCTTTGGTGATCGGAGATCGTCTGGACACGGATGTGGCTGGTGGGGTCGCGGCAGGCTTCAGTACGGCTCTGGTCTTGACCGGTATAGACACCATGGCGTCTGCGGCCGCAGTCGGCCCTGGAGAGCGCCCCGAATTCGTCCTGAACACACTGGCTGACCTCTTCGTCGAGGTGTCACGGTTCGAGGCCGGTCGGAACGAGGCGGGAGTCTCGGCATGACCGAGCAGTCGGCGGGCGACGAGCTCCCGGAGAGCCTGCCCGAGAATCTGAATGAGGCCGAGCGCGAGCTGCTGCGCCCGATTCTCGATCTGGAGCAGCACCAGATTCCCTTCGATGACGATGTCACCAACGGCGTCGAGGTCACCGAGGCGGAGGAGTCCGCAACGGTTCCGGATCTTTCCGACCATGTGCAGGCCTATCAAAGCGTGCTGGACTCACTGACTGCCGCACTGGATGACGAATCCGCGCTGGGCGATGAACCGGACGGGGAACCAGGCACCGCCAAGCCCGAGCCCAGCCGACTGGTGACGCGGCCCCGCCAAGGCGAGGATCGAGCGTGAGCGAGCCACGCACGTCGGGCACTGGAGAACTGGCGCAAGTAACACGCACCGCTCGCCTGGACGTGGCCCTCGTCGAGGCCGGGCTGCAGCCTTCCAGGACGCGGGCGGCCAAAGCCGTGGCCGCCGGACGCGTGCGGGTGGATGGCCGTCCCACGACCAAGGCCTCGGAAACCGTGCGTGAGGGAATCGAACTGGAGCTGTCGGCGGATGCAGCGGATCGCTGGGTGGGGCGTGCAGCGCACAAACTTCTGGGAGCGCTCGAGACGTTCCCCCTGCCGGTGGCAGGCAAGGTTGCGCTGGACGCCGGTGCGTCCACAGGTGGCTTCACGCAGGTACTGCTGGAGGCCGGTGCCTCCCACGTCATCTCCGTGGACGTGGGGCATGATCAGTTGCATCCGGTCCTCGTGGCGGATCCGCGCGTGGAGAATCGCGAGGGTTTCAATCTGCGGCAACTGCGTTCCGAGGATGTCCCGGGTGGGGTGGACCTCATCGTGGGGGACTTGTCCTTCATCTCCCTCAGGCTGCTGGTGGCACCCCTGTCCTCTGTGCTGCGTCCCGATGGGGATGCGCTGCTGATGGTCAAACCGCAGTTCGAGGTGGGCAGGGAACGGCTGGCTCGGACCGGAGTGGTCACCGACCCTCGGGCACGGCGTGACGCCGTGAGCACCGTGGTGGACGCGGCAGAACGCGCCGGCCTGGTGGCCCTGGGCGTGGGGCGTTCGCAATTGGCGGGTCAGGACGGCAATGCAGAGTTCTTCCTGCACCTGGTGCCTGCAGCGCGGCCCAACATGCCACACATACCGGCGCGGGGGTCCTTGCTGGACACCGTTGACTATGGTTGAGGGCAGCAGAAGATCCTAAGCAGAGGACGGCATGAGGCGAATCCTGGTCCTGACCCATACGGGGCGGCGTGAGGCGGTAGGCATCGCCATTGCGGCGTGCGAGAAACTCAAGGAGGCCGGGCTTTCCCCGGTCATGAGGGCGGACGAGGCCGCGCAGATCCGAGCGTATCCGCACAGCGGCTTCCTCTCCGTCGAGGTCCTGGGCCGCGACGTGCAGTTGGACGACATCGAACTGGGCATGGTTCTGGGCGGCGACGGCACCATCCTGCGCACCGCCGAACTGGTGCGCGGTTCCGACGTGCCGCTGCTCGGGGTGAACCTTGGCCACGTTGGCTTCCTCGCCGAGAGCGACAAGGCGGATCTTGATTCCACCGTCACCGCGATCCTGAACCGTGACTACACGGTGGAGGAACGCATGACCATCGACGTGCAGGTCTGGTTCGACGGAGCCCGTCGCGCCCACACCTGGGCGCTGAATGAGGCCGCGGTGGAGAAGGCGGATCGCGAACGCATGATCGAGGTCGTGGTGGAGGTGGATGGGAGCCCGATCTCCACCTTCGGTTGCGACGGCGTGGTCATGGCCACTCCCACGGGGTCCACCGCCTACGCGTTCTCATCTGGCGGCCCCATCGTCTGGCCCGAGGTGCAGGCCCTGGTCATGGCGCCCATCAGCGCCCACGCCCTCTTTGCCCGGCCGCTGGTGGTGGCACCGGAATCCACGCTGGCGGTGGAGGTCCTGACCCGGACGGAGGCCCGTGGCGTGCTGTGGTGCGACGGCCGCCGCATGGTGGATCTGCCCGCCGGCTCCCGCGTCGAGGTCACCCGAAGCGATCATCCGGTACGTCTGGCACGGTTGACCCGGACTCCGTTCGCGAATCGGTTGGTGCGCAAGTTCCAGCTGCCCATCAGCGGCTGGCGAGGTCCGGCCGAGACGGCCGCGAATGCCGCGACCACGGCCCTCCCCGTGGTGGGGCCAGTGAACGTGGTGGAACCGCCCAGGAACCTGGAACCCCTGCTTCGTGACGAGTTCTTCGGCCCGGAACCGGTGCAGAACGAACAGGGGGAGACGCGTTGATCGAGAGCCTGAGAATCAGGTCGCTTGGTGTCATCGACGAGGCGGAGCTGCCGCTGGGGGAGGCCGCAGCGGCCGGGAATGCAGGCGCCGCAGGCAACAACCGCGGCGGCATCAGCGATGCGGAGCTTCCTCTCGGTCCCGGATACACCGTGGTCACGGGTGAGACCGGCGCCGGAAAGACCATGGTGGTCACCGCGCTCGGCCTGCTCACCGGCAAGCGGGCGGATGCCTCCATGGTGCGACGCGGGCAGCAGCGCGCCGTCGTTGAGGCCACCATCGTGGATTCCCCACAGGCACCAGCCCTTCAAGAGGCGGTGGAGTCCGGCGCCGAGCTGGACGAGGACGACGACGGCCGTTCGGTGCTCTACCTGTCCAGGACGGTCTCGGCTGAGGGCCGAGGACGCGCCCACGCGGGCGGCCGCAGCGTTCCGGTGGGAGTCCTCGGCCGGATCGGGGACCAACTCGTGGCGGTGCACGGTCAGTCGGACCAGCTCCGGCTGCGCGGCACTGCCGAACAGCGGGCGGCCCTGGATGCCTTCGGCGGGGCGCCGCTGGCCCGGGCGACGCAGGAGTACTCCTCCGTCTTCGACAGCCTCCGCGCAGCCCGCGAGGAACTCACCGAGATCCGCGAACGCGGCCGGGAGCGGGCCCTGGAGGCGGAAACCCTCCAGCAGGCGCTCGAGGACATCGACGCCGTGGAACCCCGTCCGGGGGAGGACGCGGAACTCGATGCGCGCGCCCAGCGGCTCTCCCACGTGGAGGAGCTGCGAGAAGGTGCCCATGCCGCCCATGCTGCGCTGCTCTCCGAAGAGATCGGTGAGGCCGTGGACGCGGTGTCCCTCGTGGACGCCGCCAAGCGCGCACTCGAGGCCGTTGATCGTGACGACCAGCAGCTCGCGGAGCAGACCCAGCGTTTGCGGGAGGTCGGCTACATCCTTTCCGACGTGGCCACCGAACTGGCAGGCTACGTGGAGAACCTGGACGCGGACGGTCCGGCAGAACTGGCCGAGGTGGAGCAGCGCCGTGCCGCACTGGCCCAGTTGCTGCGGCGCTACGCATCGGGTGCGGAACCGAGCATCGACGATGTCCTGACTTGGGCCGAGGCCTCCAGGGTCCGGCTCAACAGCCTGCAAGACGACCCGGGCAGGGCCGAGGCACTGGAGGAGAAGGTCCGGGCGCTGACCCAGGAACTCACCACCGCAGCCCGGAACCTGCATGCGCTGCGTGTCGACGCGGCGGAGCGGCTCAGCGAGCGCGTGGACGAGGAACTGCACGCATTGGCGATGCCCCATGCCCGCCTGCAGATCGCGGTGGAGGCCGCGGAGCCGGCCTCCCACGGCGCGGACGAGATCTCCTTCCTGCTGGCCCCGCATCCCGGCGCGGATCCGCGTCCGCTGGGCAAGGGCGCATCGGGTGGCGAGCTCTCGCGTGTGATGCTGGCGTTGGAAGTGGTGCTGGCCGAGGTGGACCCGGTACCGACGTTCGTGTTCGACGAGGTGGACTCGGGCGTGGGCGGTGAGGCCGCCGTGGAGATCGGCCGCAGGCTGGCCCGGCTGGCCCGTCATGTGCAGGTGGTGGTGGTCACGCACCTGCCGCAGGTCGCAGCGTTCGCAGACCGGCATCTGACGGTCACGAAGACCACGGAGAGCGGCGGTGCGGCAGACGGAGGCGTGACCACGTCCGACGTCGTGGCGCTTGACCATGGGCAGCGGATCACCGAATTGGCACGAATGCTGGCCGGCCAGGCCGGTTCCGAGGCGGCCCGCGCGCACGCGGCGGAGCTGCTGGAGGATGCGGCCAAGGAAGCCGCGTCCCGCAGCGAGGCTTCGGCATCACGTTCCGGGGCGGCGGCGAAGATCACCGCGAAGAAGACCAAGAAACAGGGACCCCAAGACAGCGGTCGATGATAGGGTGAAGTTCCGTGGTGCAACGAAACTTTCCTCGGCAGCGGTCCAATGAGACCACCAAGCACATCTTCGTCACCGGCGGTGTGGCGTCGTCCCTGGGCAAGGGGCTGACGGCCTCTTCTCTGGGTAATCTCCTTCGCTCGCGCGGGCTCTCCGTGACGATGCAGAAGCTCGATCCCTATCTCAACGTTGACCCGGGAACCATGAACCCGTTCCAGCACGGTGAGGTCTTCGTGACCGATGACGGTGCGGAGACGGATCTGGATATCGGTCACTACGAGCGCTTCCTGGACGAGAATCTCGTCGGGACGGCCAACGTGACCACGGGCCAGGTGTACTCCACGGTCATCGAGAAGGAACGCCGCGGCGATTACCTCGGTGACACCGTGCAGGTCATCCCGCACATCACCGATGAGATCAAGCGTCGTATGCGCCTGGCCGCCACCGAGCCCGGCGAGGGCAAGTCCGCCCCCGATGTGATCATCACCGAGATCGGCGGCACGGTGGGTGACATCGAGTCGCAGCCCTTCCTGGAGTCCGCACGTCAGGTGCGTCAGGACATCGGCCGCGGCAACGTGTTCTTCGTGCACGTGTCCCTGGTCCCGTACATCGGCCCCAGCCACGAACTGAAGACCAAGCCGACCCAGCATTCCGTGGCGGCGCTGCGCTCCATCGGCATTCAGCCCGACGCCCTGGTGATCCGCTCCGACCGTGAGATCCCCATGGACATGCGAGCCAAGATCGGCCGCACCTGCGACGTCGATCCGGAAGCCGTCATCAACTGCGCCGATGCACCGAGCATCTACGACATCCCGGTCACCATCCACGCCCAGGGCCTCGACGCCTACATCGTTCAGTCCCTCAGCCTGAAGTTCCAGGACGTGGACTGGACCAAGTGGAATCAGCTGCTCAAGGCGGTCCACCACCCCAAGCACGAGATCGAGGTGGCCCTGGTCGGGAAGTACGTCGACCTTCCGGACGCCTACCTCTCCGTGACCGAGGCCCTGAAGCACGGCGGGTTCGCCAACTCGGCCAAGGTCAACATCCGCTGGGTCCGCTCCGACGAGTGCGCCACCCAGGAGGGTGCGGCCAAGGCGCTGAAGGGTGTCGCGGCGATCTGCGTGCCCGGCGGCTTCGGCATCCGTGGACTGGAGGGCAAACTCGGCGCCCTCACCTACGCTCGAACCCACGGGCTTCCCACGCTCGGCCTGTGCCTCGGCCTGCAGTGCATGGTCATCGAGTACGCCAGGAACGTGGCCGGCCTGGAGGGTGCATCCTCCACCGAGTTCGACCCCGACACCACCGTGCCGGTCATCTCCACGATGGCCGAGCAGGAGCAGTTCGTGGACGGCGCGGGTGACCTGGGCGGGACCATGCGCCTTGGCCTGTACGAGGCCAAACTCAAGGAAGGCTCCGTGGTCTCCGGCGTGTACGGGGGAGCCACCTCGGCCTCCGAGCGCCACCGCCACCGCTACGAGGTCAACAACGCCTATCGCGAGCAGCTGGAGGAAGCCGGCCTCGTGGTCTCAGGCACCTCTCCGGACGGTCACCTCGTGGAGTACGTGGAACTGCCGAAGGACGTTCACCCGTACTACGTCTCCACGCAGGCGCACCCGGAGCTGACCTCACGTCCCACGCGCCCCAACCCGATGTTCGCGGGACTGGTGGAGGCCGCGCTGGCCTACGTGGGCCACTGACGGGTTCGCCATGACTGAGCATCCCTCACGCAAGAATGCCGTGGATCCGGCCGCGCTACCCGGCTTCCTCTCCGGTGACCAGGTTTCCGGGCGGCAGGAGGCGTCGTCGGCCATGCCCGACGGCGCCGCGTCGGGCGCGCTGCCGGGCCCCCTCGGCGGTTTGGTCGACGCCGCGGCCAAGGCCGCGAAGGCGGTCGCCGATCGCGCACTGGGGGCCTCCGTCGCCGACGTTCCGGTTGAGGGGGAGCCGGACTCCAGTGAGGTCCAGTATCACGGCCGGATCTGGGACGTGGTCTCCGAGACCTTCACCATGCCCGGCCAGGACGAGCCGCTGACCCGCGACTTCATCGAGCACACCGGCGCCGTGGCGATGCTCGTACTGGATGACCAGGGACGCATTCTGCTGCAGCGGCAACGTCGCCAGCCGGTGCGCGCTCAGTTGTGGGAGATCCCGGCCGGGTTGTTGGATGTCGACGGGGAATCCGGGCTGGCCGGAGCCAAGCGCGAACTCTTCGAAGAGGCCGACCTCGAGGCTGCACGCTGGGACACGCTGGTGGACTTCTACACCACGCCTGGCTCCTCCTCAGAGGCCATCCGCATCTACCTGGCCCGCGAGCTGAGCGAGGTCCCCGAGGGGCAGCGCTTCACCCGCGGAGAGGAAGAGGCGGACATGCCACGGGTGTGGCTCCCCGTCGCGGACGCCGTCGCGGCGGTCCTGAGCGGCCGCATCGGCAATCCGTCCACGGTGGTGGGCATTCTCGCGCTCGCCGCACACCAGAGCACCGATTTCCAGCAGCTGCGTCCCGCGGACGCGGAATGGGCCGCGCGGCCGGAGGCCGGAGGCCGACTCTGACGCCGCAGCTGGGTAGGGCGGGCAACGGGGCCGGGAACCCGCCGTCGGACAGTGGATCCGACGCCCTGCGGCGCGGGATCGACGCCTACTTGAATCACCTGCGGGTGGAACGCGGGCTCTCCGCCAACACGTTGGCCGCGTACCGGCGCGACCTCGCGCGGTACGAGGCGCACCTGCGAGGCCGCGACATCCTCGCCCCGCAGGGCATCGCCGCGCAGGATGTGACAGCTTTCGCCGCGGCCCTGGGCGATGGCGCGGACGGCGCAACGGCGTTGGCTCCCCGCTCGGCCGCCCGCTGCGTGGTCGCGGTGCGCGGACTCCACCGTTTCTGGGCCGAGGAGTCCATCACCGCGGAGAACGTCGCCGCGGACGTGCACCCGCCCTCCACCGGGCAGCGGTTGCCCAAGGCGCTGCCGCTGGCCGACGTGGAGGCGCTGCTCGCCGCGCCGGATCCAGACACGCCCGCGGGGCTGCGGGACCGGGCGCTGTTGGAGTTCCTCTACGCCACCGGCGCTCGCGTGTCCGAGGCCGTTGGCCTGGACGTGGACGATCTGCACCTGGAGGCCCCGGAGGACGGGGGACCGGCCGTGGTGCGCCTCTTCGGCAAGGGGTCCAAGGAACGCGTGGTGCCCCTTGGTTCATACGCCGTGAAGGCGCTGCAGGCCTACCTGGTGCGAGCGCGCGGCCCGCTGGCGGCCAAGGGCAAGGGAACGCCGGCGTTGTTCCTGAACCTGCGTGGCGGGCGACTCTCACGGCAGTCGGCCTTCACGATCATCAGGGCCGCCGCCGAGCGCGCCGGCATCACGCGCGAGGTCTCGCCGCACACCCTGCGGCACAGCTTCGCGACCCACCTGATCGAGGGCGGCGCGGACGTGCGGGTGGTCCAGGAATTATTGGGTCATGCCTCCGTCACCACCACACAGGTCTACACGCTGGTCACTGCGGACACGCTGCGTGAGGTCTTCCTGACCTCGCATCCTCGGGCGCGCTGATACTGGTCAACCTGCGTTCATGGGTTCATGATGGAGTCATGACCCACAACGATTTTCTGATCAGACCAGACCTCGCCAGGGCCGCCCGCGCCTTGACACAGGTGTCCATCGACGATGTCGCGTCTGAAGCTGGTATCGACGCCTCCAAGGCGCGGGCCTTCGAACAAGGCGTGGGCCCATTGACGTCGGAGGAGAACCTCAAGCTGCAGGCCGCGCTGGAGACGTTCGGGGCCGTGCTGCTGCCGGAATCCGACGATGCAGGCTACGGCGTGCGTCAGAAGTACAACAGCGTGAAGGTGGCTCGCCTGGAGAATCTGGAGAACGAAGGCGGCCTGGCCGCCGACGACGACGTCTGATGCGTTGATACGTACAACAAAGGTGCCCGACGACGCGACTGGAGTCGCGTCGTCGGGCACCTTTGTTGTGTGGGCGGCTGGTAGGTGCTCAGGCGCGGATCTTCTCCATCCCCGGATCCACCATGACATCCGCCTGGACGGTGGCGGGGAAGCGCTCGCCGAAGTACTCGACCTCCACGTTGTCTCCCAGCTCCACGTCGCCGGGCAGCCAGGCGTAGGCGATGGGATGGCCGAGCGTGTAGCCGTAGGCCGCTGAGGTCACGTACCCCACCGCCGATTCGCCGCCGGGGAGGTAGACCGGCTCCTTGCCCAGGATGATGCTCGCGGGGTCGTCGATGGTGATGGTGCGCAACCGCTTGGTGGTGGCCGCCGCACGTGCCTCGAGGGCCTCAGCACCGACGAACGGGCCTTTATCCCTCTTCACCGCGAAGCCGATACCGGCCTGGTCGGGCTCGTGCTCCGTGGTCATGTCCGAGCCCCAGGAGCGGTAGCCCTTCTCCAACCGGAGCGCGTCGAAGGCGTTGCGGCCGGCGGGGATGATGCCGTACTCCCGGCCGGCCTCGAAGATGAGGTCCCACAGGCGGGAACCCAGGTCCGCGGTGGTGTAGAGCTCCCAGCCGAGCTCGCCCACGTAGGACAGACGCATTGCGGTGACGGGGACACCGGCCACGGAGATCTGATGCACGCGGAAGTACTTCATGTTCTCGTTGGAGACGTCGTCCGAGGTCAGGGAGGACAGGACGTCGCGGGCGTGCGGGCCCCACAGACCGATGCAGCAGGTTTCGGCGGTGATGTCACGGACGGTGGACCACAGGGTGGGGTCCTCGGCAGCGAGCAGCTTGGCCTGCCTTTGGAGGTAAACGAGGTCGGCATTGGTGTTGGCTCCCACCTGGTACACCTCCTGGCTCAGACGGGCCACGGTCACATCGGAGGCCACGCCGCCCACCTCGTCGAGGAACAGCGTGTAGGTGACGGCGCCCGGCTTGCGCCGCATATTGGAGGTGGTGAGGCGCTGCAGCAGTTCCTCGGCGCCCGGACCTTCCACGATGAGACGCTTCAGCGTGGTCATGTCATACATGGCGACGTTGGTGCGAGTCTTCCAGGCCTCCGCGGCCGTGATGGGTGAGGTGAACTCGGCGGCCCAGGGGGCACGCTCCGGCTCGCGCCATTCCTCGGGAAGCTGCTCCAGAAGGGAGGCGTTGGACTCGTACCAGGCCGGACGCTCCCAGGCGGAGGCCTCGAGGAACACGGCGCCGAGTTCCACCTCCTGGGTGTGGAACGGAGAGAGGCGAACGTCGCGCGGGGAGGCCGGCGGCTGCTTCGGGTGAATGATGTCGTAGACCTCGCGGAATTGCTGCTGCGACGTCTCGGAGACGTACTCCGGGGTGGTCTGGACGTCCTCGAAGCGGTGCAGGTCGAGGCCGGAGAGGTCGGTATCCGAGTAGCCCTGGGTGAGGACCTCGGCCACGGCCTTGGCGACGCCTGCCGAGTGGGTCACCCATACGGCCTCGGCCACGAAGAACCCGGCCACGTTGCGGGACTCGCCCACCAGAGAACCACCGTCAGGGGTGAAGGAGAAGATGCCGTTGAAGCCGCGCTCAACCTGAGCATTCTTCAGCGCAGGGAGCATCTCCTGGGTGTGTGCCCACTCGTTGACGAAGTCCTCCGGGGTGAACTCCAGCGAGGAGGGCATGTGGTGGGCGTCGAACTGCTCGGGGGTGTAGGTCGGCAGATCCGCCATGGTGGCCGGCATGGGCCGGTGGGCGTACGAGCCGATACCGATCTTGTCCCCCCATTCGCGGTAGTACAGGGAAGCGTCCTGATCGCGGATGATCGGCAAGCTGCCGCCACCGACCTCGTTCTTCCGGGCCACCAACTCCGGCAGGGGAGTGGACCACGCAAATTGGTGGGCCAACGGCAGCAGCGGCACAGGGGTGTCCGCCATGGCCCCGACGTGGGCTCCCCAGAACCCGGCGCAGCAGACCACGATGTCGGCGGGGAAGCGGTCCTCGCCGGCGAGGACGGCGGTCACCTTGCCGCCGGTCTGTTCGATCCCGGTCACGGTGGTCAGATCGCGGTACTCCACCCCCGCCGCGCGGGTGCGCTCGATGAGCAGCGAAGTGCCTTGCGCGGCGAGAGCACGGCCGTCCGTGGGGGTCCAGAGTCCGCCCAACACCTTGGAGGTATCAAGCATGGGGTGCAGCTCTGCGACGCGGTCGACGTCCACGACCTCGGCGGGGACGCCGTAGGAACGGTTCCATCCCGCGCGACGATGCAGCTCGGTCAAGCGCTCAGGGGTGGTGGCGATCTCCAAGCCTCCCACCGAGCGGAAGCAGCTGGTCCCGTCCTCCTGGATCATCCCGGAGAGCTTGGAAATCGTGTACTGCGCGAACTCGGTCATCGTCTTGGATGAATTCGTGGAGTAGACGAAGCCGGGGGCGTGGAAGGTGGACCCGCCGGGGAGGCGCAGGGGACCCTGTTCCAGGACCAGGATGTTCTCCTGGCCGCGGCTGAGTAGTTCGTCTGCCAGGTTGGCGCCGACGATACCTGCGCCGATGATCACGATCCGGGGCTGGGGGGAGGTCTTAGACATCTGCGGTGGCTCCAAGGTGAGGTGGTGATGTTGCACGATACGCACGCGTTGCGCTGTATGCGACTATTCTGCGTTGTTGTCCTGGATCACACAAGAGCCCGATTCGCATAGGCGGAAGAATTCACTAACCTGATATATCAGGGCTTGCGCGTGGGGTGCTGGGGACTGACAATGGATGCATAAGGTGCAACGTGTCGCGTATCACGCAACACGCTGACCGATGTGAACTCCGCCCGAACCCTAGCGAGAAAAGCAGGCCAGCATGACCACTTCTTCCGCCGCCTCCACGGACGCCAAGAACCACTACGTCCTCACCTATCACTGCCCCGAGCGCATCGGTCTGGTGCACGCTCTGACGGGCGTGCTGGTTCAGCACCAGGGAAATGTGGAGGAGCTCAAGCAGTTCGATGATCCCCGCACGGGGCACTTCTTCTTCCGTGCCGAATTCACCCTGCCAGGAGGTGAGGCGGAACTCGACAACCTGCGAGGCGACCTCGACAAGCTGGCCGAGGAGACCGAGGCCGAATGCTCCGTCCGCCCCAAGGAACAGAAGAAGCGCGTACTGCTCATGGTCTCCAAGTTCGGCCACTGCCTCGAGGATCTGCTCCACCGCGAGCGTCAGGGCGAACTGAACGCAGAGATCGTCGCCGTGGTCTCCAACCACCCCGACTTCCGGCAGACCGTCGAATGGCACGGCATCCCGTTCTTCCGGATCCCCGTCACCAAGGAGACCAAGCCAGAAGCAGAGGCCCAGCTGCTGGAGCTCGTGGACCGTTTCGAGGTGGACCTGGTGGTCCTGGCCCGTTACATGCAGGTGCTCTCCGACAACCTGAGCCGCGAACTCTCCGGCAAGGCGATCAACATCCACCACTCCTTCCTCCCCAGCTTCAAGGGTGCCAAGCCCGACCACCAGGCCTACGACCGCGGGGTCAAGACCGTGGGGGCCACCGCCCACTACGTCAACCACGAACTGGACGAGGGGCCCATCATCGCCCAGCAGGTCCAGCCCGTTGACCACACCTACCTGCCGGAGGACCTCGTGGCGGTGGGGCGTAACTCCGAATGCAAGGCACTCGCCGACGCCGTGAAGTGGCACTGCGATTCTCGCGTGTTCCTCAACGGCGGCCGCACCGTGGTGCTCACCTGATCCTGGTCTGTTCGGAGCTGATTCGAGAGTCGCTTGTGTCGTGTGAATCGAGGTTCACGCGGCACAACTGACTCTCGAACTGTGTGGCCGGGATTGGGCTCGTTCAGGGGCGGGCGTGCAGGTGCCCCAGGCGGCGGGAGAGCTCATCCGCGTGGATGCGCAGGCGCTCCGCCACGGCCGGAAGGTCCGTCTCCTTGAGCCTGAACGACGGCGCCGTCAGGCTGAGCGCTGCGATGACGCCTCCGTCGGAATCGAAGACGGGCACGGCAACGGCATTGGTGTCCTCCTGCCACTCGGAGATCGCGGAGGCCCACCCGCGTTCCCGTACCTCTGCCAAGGCCCTGCGCAATGCCGCCGGGTCCACGATGGTGGTGGCCGAGAAACGCTCGGCACCAGCGATGGCGGACTTCGCAACGTCCGGATCGGCGTAGGCCAGCAGCACCTTGCCGGATGAGGTGGCGTGTCCCGGGGTGTGGCGGCCGATGAATTGATCCCGGACCGCGACCGCAGAGGTACCCGTGGCCTGCGCAACGTTGACTGCGTAGCCGTCCACGAGCACGGCAACGTTGGAGGTCTCATCGAGCTCGGCGGTGACCTCGGTGCAGATCTGCGCCCCCTCCCGCGCTAGCGTGGTGCGCGACGTGACGGCGCCCGCCACGCGTACGGCACCCGGACCCACCATGTAGTTTCCGTCGTCGCGGTGTTCCACGAAGCGGCGCTGCTGCAGCGTGGCCAGCAGGCGGAATGCCGTGGAACGGTGGACGCCCAACTCCTTGGCCAGGGAAGACACGCTGGTGGGACCGTTGTCGGCGAGCAACTCGAGCAGTTGCAGCGCGCGGTCCACCGCCTGGACGGGGGCGACGTCTGCACCGGACGTGGTGTGGGTCTCAGCCATACGTGCAGTCTATGCAACATGTTCCGCGATGCGCACTACCTGGTTGCTTGTTGGCGACGGGCGGTGCCCGGCGCGGTGCCTCACCGGCGCGGTGCGTCACCGATGCGGTGCGCGACGGGCACGGGGCGCGGCCGCGGGCGGCCGCCGAGCCACGCCGTCGGGCACAGGTCCCGGCGCGCACGAAGGCCGCGCCCCCACACGGGGAGCGCGGCCTCACGAAGGGGGCGCGTCAGCGGCCTGCGATCACCCCGTGCGGGTCCAGCACGAACTTCTGCGCGGCACCCTGGTCGAACGCGGCGTAGCCCGCGGGCGCCTCATCCAGCGTGATCGCGGTCGCGTTGACGTTCTTGGCGATGGTCACCTTGTCGTTGAGGATGGCCTGCATCAGGCCGCGGTGATAGCGCATCACGGGGCACTGGCCGGTGGTGAAGGAGAGTGCGCGCGCCCAACCCAGACCGAAGCGCATGGACAGCGAGCCGATCTTGGCCGCCTCGTCGATACCGCCCGGATCACCCGTGACGTACAGGCCGGGGATGCCCACGGAGCCGCCGGCCATGGTGATGTCCATGAGCGAGTTCAGCACGGTGGCCGGGGCCTCGTGACTGGAGTCGCCGCCGTGGCCCTTGGCCTCGAAGCCCACCGCATCGATGGCGCAATCGACCTCGGGAACGCCCAGGATCTGTTCGATCTGATCGGCCGGCTCGCCCTTGGTCAGGTCCACGGTCTCGCAACCGAAGCTACGGGCCTGGTCAAGGCGCCCTTCGTTCATGTCGCCAACGATGACCACGGCGGCGCCCAGCAATTGCGCGGCGGTCGCGGCGGCCAGGCCCACGGGACCGGCGCCGGCCACATACACGGTGGACCCCGGCTTGACGCCGGCTCCGACGGCACCGTGATAGCCGGTGGGGAAGATGTCGGAGAGCATGGTCAGGTCCATGATCTTCTCCATGGCCTGATCGCGATCAGGGAACTTGAGAACGTTCCAGTCCGCGTAGGGGACCAGGACGTATTCGGCCTGGCCTCCGACCCAGCCACCCATGTCGACGTAGCCGTAGGCGGAGCCGGGGCGATCCGGGTTCACGTTGAGGCAGATGTGGGTGTTGCCGATCTTGCAGTTTCGGCAACGTCCGCAGGAGATGTTGAACGGAACGGAAACGAGGTCCCCGACCTTGATGAACTCGACATCCTTGCCGACCTCGACCACCTCACCGGTGATCTCATGCCCAAGCACCAGGCCCTCCGGGGCCGTGGTGCGGCCGCGCACCATGTGCTGGTCGGAACCGCAAATATTGGTTGCCACGGTCTTCAGGATGACGCCGTGGTCCACTCGGCGGCCCACATTGGCGGGGTTCACGCCCGGACCGTCGTGGAGAACGAAATCGGGGTAGTCCGTATCGATGACGGCGACCTTGCCAGGACCCTGGTAACTGACGGCCTTGTTGCCCATGCGTGAGCCTCCTTGCTCATGAAGTGCTGCTGGGATGTCCGATGGGCAGCGCGTTGGATGTGTCGCTGCCGGACATCTCAAGCCTGATGACTTGGGTCACATCGGGTCAATGGGTTCAGAGCAACAGTTGTCGACAGAATTTCGCACGGTATCGTGCGGGAATCGTGCACGGTGCGGCCGGATGTTCCTGCGGAGAAGGCTCAGCCTTCCTCCTCGAGCCTGCTTTCCACGATCTGTTGTGCGGTGGCGTGCAGGGTCTCGAGGCAGAGCCGTGTCAGCGGTGAGCGGCTTGACCCCGCACGAACGGCGGCCACGATCTTGCGGATCGGGCGGCGGCCCTCCCGAAGCCTTACGCGGACCACATCCCGCGCACCCACCAGGGGGGCCAAGCGTGGAAGCAGGCCGATGCCCACACCGGCCTGCACCAAGGCCAACGACGTCTCCCACTCGATGACGCGGTGGGCCACGCGCGGCGTCTGGCCGGCTGCGGCGAACGCCGCAGTGAACAGGGCCTGATACACGCCGCCGTCCTCGCCGGTGATCCACGGTTCTCCTGCCAGATCTGCCAGGTCGAGACTGGTGGAACCCGCCAAGGGGTGATCCGCATGGACGATCACATCCAGGGGGTCGTCAAGCAGCGGGATCTGTTCGAAGCGCGGATCCGTGACGGTGGTGGCCTGCATGGCGATGATGACGGCAACGTCGATCTTCTCGCTCAGGAGGAGCTCGAAGCAGCGGGTGGGATCGGCCTCGATCACCTGCACCTCCATGGTGGGGTGCGTCCGGTGCAGCGTTCCGGCCAACGGTGCCAGGAGATTGCTCGCGGCTGTGGAGAATCCGCCCAAGCCGAGTTTGGACGGAGTCGCATCACCGGCTGCGAAGGCCGCCGCCTTGACGCGTTCCCACTCGGCCATGAGGCTGTCGCTCCCGTCCACCAGGGCCCGGCCGGTGGAGGTCAGATACAGGCCTCGCCCCGCCTTCACCACCAGCTCCATGCCCAGGCTGCGCTGCAGCTCTCGCAACTGGGAGGAGATGGCGGAGGGGGAGTAGCCGGTCATGGCGGCTGTGGCGTGGATGGTCCCACATTCTGCGAAGGCTCGGAGGGTGACGAGCCGAGGATCAATCATGCAAACATTCTGCACGATGAACCCGATAATTAACCGATGTTTCTTGGAGCTTTTGCGGCCTAATCTGGGGTGTGCGCACCGGTCTGACTTCCGACAAGGAAGCCCAGGATGATCTCCACCCACATCAGCCTCGCTCACTCTCGAGCCCGCACCTCAAGGATGCCGCATGACCATTACCTCGCCGGTTCCCGGGACCCATGGCCGTCTGAACTCTAAGGTCCCCTCGGAACAACTGGCAGAACTGCGCGATATCTTTGCGCAGCGTCGTCCGGGCTTCAGCCTCGACGCACCGTTCTACGCCGATCCCACGGTGTTCTCCTGCGACATGCAGGGGATCTTCGCCAAACAGTGGATCTTTGCGGCCTCCATCGCAGAGATCCCGGAACCTGGCGACTACGTCACCGTCGAGTTCGGTCCCTCCGCACTGATCCTGCTGCGCACTGAGGATGAGGACGGTAACCCAGGCGGAGTCAACGTCCTCCACAACGTCTGCCGCCACCGTGGCGCCCGCGTGCTCACCGAGCGCGCCGGCACCACCGGGAACATGGTGTGCGGGTACCACTCCTGGACCTACAACGAGACCGGCGCCCTGATCCACGCCTCTGCGCCCGGCCAGGCCGACTTCGACAAGTCCTGCTACGGCCTCAAGACCGCCCACTCCAAGATCGTGGCAGGCCTCATCTTCGTCTGCATGGCGGATGAGCCGCCCACGGACTTCGACGAGGTCGCCAAGATCATCGAGCCCTACCTGGCACCCCACGAGATCGCCTCCACCAAGGTCGCGTTCCAGCAGGAGCTCGTGGAGGAGGGCAACTGGAAGCTCGTCATGGAGAACAACCGTGAGTGCTACCACTGCGACGGCCACCCCGAGCTGGCCTGTTCCCTCTTTCCGACATGGGGCCTGTCAGAGGGCATCATCCCGCCGCACCTGGAAGAGGCCTGGATGCGCAACCTCGAGGCGGAGGCCGCGCTGCAGGACCGGTGCGATCGCTACGGTCTCCCGTACAAGGTGATCGAGGAACTCGACACCCGCGTGGCCGGCTTCCGCATCTCGCGTGAGTCCTTGGACGGCGAGGGCGAGTCCTTCTCCGCGTCCGGCCGCCGCCTCTCCAAGAAGCTGCTGGGCGACCTGCGCGACTTCCGGCTGGGCCGCTGCTCCCTGCACCTGCAGCCCAACAGCTGGTTCCACCTGCTGGGAGACCACGTCATCACCTTCGGCGCGTTCCCCGTCAACGAGCACCAGACGGTGGTGCGCACCACCTGGCTCGTGGCCTCCGACGCCGTCGACGGCGTTGACTACAACCTCGACGAGCTCACCCACACCTGGAAGATGACCAACGTCCAGGACCGCGCCTTCGTGGAAATGTGCCAGACCGGCGCCTCCTCCCCGGCCTACGAGCCCGGGCCGTACATGAAGAGCGAATACCAGGTGGAGGCCTTCATCTCCTGGTACGTGGAGCGCATGCGTGAGTACCTCGGTGTGGACGCGGTCTCCTCCACCGGTGAGGTCACCGCATGACGGCGTCCACACGCACTCGCAAACGACGGGGGTCGGCACCCGCGATGTCAGACGACGCGATGTCGGACGAGGTTGTGCGCGACGACGCCGTGCCCGACGACGCCGCGGGGGCCGCCGCGGCCACGCCGCTGCCGCCGGTTCCCCCTCCGCCGCCCACCGGCGCGCTGCCGGAGGCCGCTGCAGTACCGGTTGCCCCCAACACTCATATGGAGCACATCCGTGGTCTGGAGATGCCCTGGAACCGGGCGCTGCAGCAGAACAACGCGGTGGGCGCAGCCGCACGCGCCCTGGGCCCATGGCACCCGCAGGAGTTCACCGCCGAATGCGTCGAGGTGATCCCTGAGGGCGGCAACATGAAGACCTTCGTGTTCCGCCGCACGGACGGGGCCCCGTTGTCCTTCCGCTCCGGGCAGTACGTCAACATCGCGGTGCCGGCCCACGGACGGGACGCCGAGCCGGTGGACCGGAGCTACTCGCTTTCCTCGGCGCCGACTCAGCCGTGGACCTTCGCGATCACCGTGAAATTGGACCCTGCAGGTCTGGTCTCACCGTGGATGCACCAATACCTGCACCCGGGCATGGTCGTGGAGATGCTGGGGCCGGTGGGCGCCTTCCACCTGCCCGACTACGACCGCCGTGCCCGGTATCTGCTACTCGCGGCCGGTGCCGGGATCACCCCCATGATGTCGATGGTCCGTACCATTCACTCGCTGCCCGGACGCGCCGACGTCGTCCTGCTCTATCACGGCAAGGGGCCGGGGGACTACGCCTTCACCGAGGAACTGCAGCACCTGGTCTCCGTGGATGATCGCTTCACCGTGCACTGGTCCATCGGCAGCCGCGGCGCACCCACCGACTGGGCCTGGCTCAAGGGACGCCTCAGCCTCGAGATGATCAACGAGGTGGCGCCAGACGCCAACGGGCGGCAGGTCTACGCCTGCGGTCCCGCCGGATATCTCGAGGCAACCCACCAGCTCGTCAACGCCGCAGGTGTGGATGACACGTCCTTGTTCATGGAGTACTTCACGGACACGTTCACCACCCGTAAGGAGTACGCGGCGGAAGTTGCGGCCGCAGCCGACCTGGCCGAGGCATGGGCGGAGGAGAACCCGATCCAGGCCTCCGCCGCCGTGGCGGAACCGGCCACCGGGGCACTGCCGATCATCCAGCTCCCCGTTACCGATGACTCGCAGACCACGCAACTTCCCAGCCCAGATGCGTCGGCGCTCGCCGAGGGCGCGGATGCACCCGAGGAGGCACCGTCGTCGGGCATGGCAACGGTGATGCCGGCGGCGGTACCGGCCACCGGGGCTGCGTCAGGTGAGGTCGCTGAGTTCCCGACTGTGGGGGAGGGTGCGCTGACCATGACCTTCCTGGGTTCCAAGATCAAGGTGCGCATCGATCCTGACGGGAACGTGCTCGACGCAGCGCGTGGTGCCGGTATACGTATCGGAGCCAACTGCAAGGAGGGTATGTGCGGGTCGTGCAAGTCCATCCTCGTTGAGGGGGACGTGGACATGAACCACCAGGGCGGCATCCGTGCCCGAGAGGTCGCCAACGGGAAGTTCCTGCCGTGCTGCTCCACTCCGAAGTCGGACCTGGTCATCGACGCCTGAGCCCCGAACCTGGAAAAGCCCCAGGCTTTCCGTCACCGCCTCATGGATTATCCATGCTGCGGTGACGGAAAGCCTGGGGCTCGCTCTTATTGTAACGGTGTCCGATCACCTTGTGTAGGAATACTAGGCAGTCTCCGAAGTATGAACAACGATAGTTCATGTGATTTCGTGGGTCCTCGTCGGCCGGTTAGTTCATTGAAGGGTCGGTCGATTCGTGCATGTCTAAGTGTGCGCGCTATATTTGTTGTCATGCTATCAACTCTTAAATATTGCACTGTTGGAATTGTGTCACTCATCGGCGTGTCGATGGTGCTGTCTGGTTGCTCGTCGTCCGACGGCAAGACTGCGGCGGGCCAGTCGTCGGCGAGTGTATCGCCGAGCGTGTCAGCCAAGGATGAACCTTTCGCTCTGCCGGGGCTCAAGCGGCTCTTCGGATTTGGGGGTGTAGGCGGTTGTTAGTCACGGGTGTGGGTGAAGTGGGTGCGGAAGCCGCCGGCTTCGAGGAGTGCTCGGATGCGGTAGTAGGTGAGGTTGCGGAATCCCAGCGCCGTGCCGCGGAGGTGTT
>NZ_JALAGT010000050.1 GCF_022712295.1 Galactobacter sp. | reverse complement strand
TTCGGACGGCGCTTACTTGAACTTGCCGTCTCACTGGTGGGTCTGCGTTGGCGATGTGATTAAGACACCTCTTTGCTCTCCGGTGCCTTGGCCCATGGCCTGTCCCGCGTTCCGTCATTCCCGGCGGCGGCCGCCGGCCTGGTGCTTGCAGCGGCCGCCCACGGCCCTGCAGGGTGGCCGGTCCCGCTGGGCGGCGCGCAGGTGCTCACCGACACCCTGATGTCCGACGTCGTGGCGCACGGAGGCTCGCTCGTCACCGGACGCTGGATCGAGTCCTTGGACGAGGTGCCCGACGATCTGGTGGTTGCCGATACGTCGGCCGCCGCGCTGGCGCGCTTGGGTGGGCGGGCTCTGCCCGCCCGCTATCGCCGCAAGCTGGAGCGCACCCGGTATGGGGCGGGGATCTCCAAGATCGACGTCGCGCTGTCAGGGCCCGTGCCGTGGAGCGATCCGATGCTGGCGAAGGCGCCCACGGTGCATGTGGGAGGGACGTTTGCTCACGTGGCGGGGGCGGAGGCCGAGGTGGCCAAGGGGCGTTTCCCGGCCGAACCGTTCGTGCTCGCGGTGCAGCCCAGCGTCGTGGATCCCTCCAGGGCTCCCGAGGGCGAACACGTTCTGTGGGCCTACTGTCATTCGCCCGCGGGCAACGACCGTGATCAGACCGAGCTGCTGCTGGACATCCTCGAGGCCCATGCGCCAGGGTTGCGAGAGAGAGTGTTGCACGTGCAGCACACCTCGGCTGCGGCCTCCGAGGAGTACAACCCCAACTACGTCGGCGGGGACATCGCCTCCGGCGCACTGGGCCTCACAACGATGATCGCGCGCCCGATTCTGGCAACGGCTCCATGGCGTACCCCGGTCAAGAATCTCTATTTGGGTTCCGGTTCCTCCGTTCCCGGCCCCGGCGTTCACGGCATGAGCGGATACCTGGCCGCGCTCACGGCGTTGGTCGATCACGGGATCCCGGTGCCGGAGGAGTTCCGTTGATCCGTCGCAGCTTTGTCGTTCCCAGGCCAGCCGAAGCCGGTCCGGGAGGTCCACTCGGCGCTTGGCGTTGAGTTTGGAACGTGATTTCTCCGCCCGAACAGACCTAGGCTTGTCTGGCTTATCACTGCGCGTCACCGATTGCCCCGTGCACGGTGACACACCTGACGAGAAGGGACCTGACGTGGGTCACCCAGCCAAGGACTCCGCGAAGGAGACGCACCGGGGGGCCAGCCCGGACTCGCGGGCCAACCAGGCTCCTGCCGCTGAGGACGAGAGCGCCGCAGCAGAGGAGACCGCTCGGCCCGCCGAACGGTCCCAGCTCAAGAAGCGCAGCTGGTGGGTCCGCGGCATCATGGTCGCGGCCGCCGCGTTCACGGCCTGGCACGTCTTCGCCAGTTTCGTCTGGATCGCCCCCGCAGGGCCGGCCCGCAACGTGATCCCGGGGGACGCCCTCAGCAACTACATGCTTCCAGTGTTTGGACAGTCCTGGTCGGTGTTCGCCCCGGAACCCATCAACGGCGACAACCGCATGTTCGTGCGCGCCGTGGTGAAGGCGGGCGATGAGGAGATCACGAAGGACTGGATCCCGGTGACCGACATCGAGACCCAGATGATGACACACAAGCTCTTTCCGGCACGAGCCGCCGGACAATCCATCAGCCTGGCCTCGGACTACCGGTCCGCCTACCAGAAGCTGGACAAGGAACAGCAGCGCATCGCCGGTCTGAACTACTACAACGACGACTGGTCAAACCGGCTCTCATCCACGCTCAAGGACCCTGTGGACAAGAACGGGAAGAAGGTCACCACCGAGAAAGCCGGCATGGTTCCCGGATATATCGAGGCCGACTTCCGTGCGGTGCGGTACTCCACTCAGGTGGCCCGTGCTGTGTGGGGCAAGGACGTGGTGCGGGTGCAGTACCGCATGGAACGTCAGAACGTGATCCCCTTCGCCCAGCGCAACGACGCCGACGCCAAGCGCCCCGGCGTCCAGTACACCCCCACGGGTTGGCGCGGAATCCAAGTGGCCGCCCATCAGAACGATGAGGACTTCGCCAAGACGTTCCGCCGCCTCTACCACCAGTACGAGGAGAACAACTCGTGAGCACCGCGCAGAAGAACACGTCCGGGCAGGGCAAGTCCGGCGCCGGGGGCGCCGGTGGGGCCGCCAAGGCGGCAAGGCACGACGTCGGGCAGTCGGTTCAGATGGTCGGTGTCCTAGCGCTCGCGACCAGGTTCGGCCGGTTCCTCTGGGCCGCGATCAAGGCGTTGCTGGCCCTGCTGGGGCGCACCGTGGTGCGTGTCTACGCGTTCTGCGAGAACTGGCTGCTTGACGGGAAGAAGGCCGCCCACGGGCTCACGGTGACCCGCATGATGTTCGGTGTGGTGGGTATCGGCCTGCTGGCCACGAATTGGCGCACCCGCCTGTATGCGTTCGGTCCCGGCTCCATGTGGAACGGCGAATACGTCGCCTCGGACTCGGACTTCCCTCGGATCTGGATCTTCTCCCTGTTCCACAGGCTCTCAATCCATGGCGGCTGGTACACGTTCTTCTACCTGCTGCTCGGCGTCCTGGCCGTGCTGATCATGCTGGGGTACCGCTTCAAACTGGTGCTGCCGTTCTACTTCTTCGGCTGGGTGTCCTTCATCGAGGCCAACGACATGCTGGGCGATCAGGGCGACAACATGTATCGCATCGCCCTGCTGCTGCTCTTCTTCGCGGATCCGTGCCGGGTGTGGTCGCTGGATGCCAGACGGCGTCGCAAGCTGGCCGCGTTGCCTGCGGGTACCGGTCAGGGGAGCCGCGGCTCATGGCCATTGCGCGTGTGGCGAGGTGAACCGATCTTCGAGTCCAAGCCGGAGATCGGGTCCCTGTTCAACAACCTCGCATTGATCGCCCTGACCGCGCAGGTCTGCTTCGTGTATGCCTCCGGTGCCTTGTACAAGGCGGGCGGGAAACCCTGGCAGGAGGGCTGGGCCGTCTACGACCCGCTGCACACCGTTCAGTTCGGCACCTGGCCGGAACTGTCCACCCTGGCAACCACCTTCGGCATCAGCGTGGCCATCGCCAGCTGGGGTTCCATCATCATCCAGTTCTGCTTCCCGGCCATGCTGTTGACCCACCCCACCCGCGTGGTCGCCTTGATCGGGATCATGGGCTTCCACCTCGGAATCGCCTTGCTGATGGGCCTGCCCTGGTTCTCCCTGGCCATGATCGCCATCGACTTCATCTTCGTCACCGAGAAATCGTGGACCACGGCCGCTGCCCATATGCGTCGGCTCTGGACGAAGACGGCTTGATCCGGATCCGCTGACTACGGACTCTCGTTTCGTGAGGAGCTGCGTTGGGGCTCGGCGGGGCTGACAGGGTGGCGTGGATCTCTACTGGTGGTCGGGGAGAAAAGTACTGATCGGCCATCGGCAGACTACGTAGGGCAGTGCCATCGGGTTCACGAAAACACGGATGGTCAAACCATCACCCTGTTCCGTTTATCATGAGACTCTTACCGAACGCTGATACATAACAATGTATTGGAAAAAGGGGTATGCAGCTACTGATTTCAAGGATTTTACGTTCACAGTTTCTGTGATCTTCAGTTGGATGGACCGTGCCCCTTCATGGCGTGCGGTCGTCGCCGAACCTCAGGGGTTTTCGCAACCCTTGATGGAACGGAGACAGAATGTCGTCATCACGGGGCCGTTCGCGGCCCAGGACGGCCCTGCGCCTCGGCGCCGACACGACTCGTCGGAGCTGGGGCCGCGGCACCGCGGTGGCCGCACTGTCGGCGGCACTGCTGGCCGGCTTGTGCGCCGGCCCGGCGATGGCGGACCAGTCCGAGCCTGAGGCGTCACCGCAGGCCACCCAGACGGCCGAGGCGACGACCGACGGCGAGGTAACGGCCGAGACGCCGGCCGCGGCAGACTCCTCGGAGTCGGCGGACGGCCAGGCAAACTCCGCTCGGAAGGCGACGAAAACGTCGGACGCTGACGCGAAGTCCGCGTCTGCGGACGAGACCGACTCCACTGAGGGTGAGGCTTCCCCGCGCGCCGAGATCGGGCCTCTGGCCGCGGCGAAGCCGCTGCAGTGCACCGCGGGGACCGTCTACTCCGTGTCCGGTTCCGGGCAGCTCTACGAGGTCACCAACGGTGACAGGACGGCGGTCGGCCATCAGGCCACAACAGGTAGTGGATGGAACTTACCTGTTAGCAGTTTCAACGGTGTCGGCATCGGCGCCAACGGATCCGTGGCCTATGCGTATGAGCGGTCGAACAACAATCGAACTGCCACCATCTACCGGTATGACGTCGGCACAGGAAATTGGTCGAACACCAATGTGTCAAGGGACCTGAGCTGGACCGACAGTTTCTCAGGTCAATTGGTGGCCGGTGCCGTGGACCTCAAGACGGGCGAGTACTACTTCGGTGGGTTCCAAACCACCGGTTCGGGACGGAATTCGGTTCAGACCTTCCGGATCTGGAAGTACTCACCGACCACGGGCGCAATCACCTATGTCGGAGCCACTCAGACAGCCAGTGGTAACGGAATCCCGACGTCTGCGAACGGCGACATCGCGTTCGATTCCAACGGCAACCTCTTCATCGTGCGCGGCAGCGGGAACACCACCACGGTGTTCTCCATCACCGCCGCAAACCTGGCCGCGGCCAATGGCGGCGCCATCACCTCGTCGAAATCCGGTGACTACAGGACCTCCACTGACGTCAATGGCGTTGCGTTCGACGCCTCCGGAAAGGCCTACCTCGGCTCCTCCACTTCCCTGAGCAGCTACAACATGCCCAACTGGAGCGGTGGTGCCTCTGCTGGAAGTTTGTCGGGCAGCTCCGACCTCGCGTCGTGTTCATCCCCCGCCACCATCACGTTGCAGAAGAAGCTGGACGGCAAGCGCTACCTGGATGCCGACCAGTTCGATCTCGAACTCAAGGACGGCAGCACCTCGCTGGGTACGGCCACGACCGAGGGCACTGCCTCGGGAGTGCAGGACCAGATCGTGGGTCCCTTCCCGATTAAAGCTGGCACCACGGTGAACTTCTCCGAGGCGGGAGCCGATGACACGGACCTGGGCAACTACACCTCCTCTGCCGTCTGCACGGCGGACGGCAACCCTCTGACCGTGAACAACAACCAGGGCACCAGCGGCACCGCCACCGTTCCGGCGTCCGCGAAGGCCGTGGTGTGCACCATCACCAATAAGGCCAAGTCGAAGTCCACGCTGAGCGTGGTGAAGAACTTCACCGGCCGTGTGAATGCCGGCGACCAGGTCGCGCTGTCGGCCAAGGACACGGTGACCAACTCGGCGGTGGGCACACCGGCCACGACCACGGGTCAGGCCGACGGCGTGCAGGCGCAGAAGGTGGGGCCGGCGGACATCCTGACCGGTTCCGGTCACAGCTACACCATCCAGGAATCCTCCGTCGGTGGCCTGGACTTCTCCAAGTACGACACCTCGTACAAGTGCATCGATACGGCCCACAACAACACGGTGCTGAAGCAGGGCAACGTCACCACGACGGGTTCCTCGCGTTCTGTGGAGTTGGGAGCCATCCCCGCAGCCGCCGATCTGAAGGCCCGCACGGTGGAGTGCACGTTCACGAATGCCCCCAAGACCGCACAACTGACCCTGGTCAAGAGCGTCGAGAACTCCCACAACGGCGACAAGGCCGCAGCGGACTGGAACACCAAGCTGCACGCCAAGCCCTCCTCCGGTACCACCCTGAACTTCGCCACCGGTGAGACCAAGACGGTGCAGCCTGGAACGTTCACGCTGTCTGAGGATCAGCTGCCCGGCTACGAGCAGAAGAACCTGACCTGCACCGGCGGCGAACTCAAAGGCGGCAAGGTCACCGTGACTGCCGGGGACAAGGTCACCTGTACCTTCACCAATGCGGACAAGGCCGGCGGGGTGACCTGGTCCAAGGACGACGGCCACGGGACCCTTCTGGGCGACTCCGAGTGGACGCTGACCGGCCCGGGCGGTACCTCCACCACCATCAAGGACTGCACCGGAGCACCCTGTGCAGCCGGTGGCGATCAGGATCCTGCCAAGGGCAAGTTCACGCTGACCGGGCTGGATTGGGGCGACTACACGCTGACGGAATCCAAGGCTCCGGCCGGGTACGTCCTGGATTCCACGGAACACGAGTTCACGATCGAGGGTGCTCACCTGGTCAAGGCCTTCGACACCTCGTTCAAGAACGATCAAGCGGAGTCGCCGACCCTGCCGCTGACCGGCGGCACCGGAACGGACGCCTTCCTCATTGCGGGCGGCCTGATCCTGGTGGCCGGGGCAGGGACGGGCGCCGTCCTGACCCTGCGTCGCCGCAAGGGTCGCAACGGCTGAGCGATTCAGCCATGACGCTCGGTGCCGCCTCCTGAGGGGCGGCACCGAGCCCCACCAAGACTTCCTTCACACGAAGACCGACGGCGCGCTCATAGCACGTCACGTCACCCACCCGGGTAAGGCCGTAGCGGTCTGATCCCCATGCAGAAAGATCACTGAAGATATGAAGAACGCAAAGTTCGGGCTCGGCCGGCGCCTCGCCGTTGTGCTCGGTGCTCTGGCACTGACCGCTACCGGTGCAGCCGGTGCGGCCAATGCGGCCGACGTTTCCGCAGGCAACATCGATCCGGATCAGGCCACCACGCTGACCATCCACAAGCACTCCGGTACACAGGGCAAGGCCGGAGATGGCACGCCGCAGAACATCACTAACCCCGCTCTGGCTGGCGTGACCTTCTCCATCCAGAAGGTCGAGTCCAAGAATGGCGCAGCCATCGACCTGGACACCGCAGCCGGGTGGGACCTCATCTCCGGGGTCAAGGCCGAGGATGTGACCGCATCCCCGTCCGCCTACAAGCTCGGTACCGCAGTCACCGACGAGACCGATTCCAACGGCGAGATCTCCAAGACCCTGGATCACGGCCTGTACCTGGTCACCGAGACCGATGCCCCGGCCAACGTGGTCTCCAAGGCGGCTCCGTTCCTGGTGACCCTGCCGCTGTCGCAGAACAACGGCTCCTGGCTCTACGACGTGCACGTCTACCCGAAGAACCAGCTGCAGGACAAGCCAGAGAAGACCGTGAGCGAGCCGACCGCTCCGGTGCTGGGCTCCGACGTCACCTGGGATATCACCGCCAAGGTTCCCGCGCTGAACAAGGAAGACACACTGTCCTCCTTCGCGGTCACCGATACCCTCGACCCCCGTCTTCAGTACAAGTCCGTAGCCGTTGAGAGCAAGACCGAGGGCACCGATTACACGGTGACCGTGGACGGCCAGAAGGTGACCGTCACCTTCGACGCCTCCAAGCTCTCCGTCGGTGACGTGAAGATCAAGCTCACCACCACGGTGAAGACCCTGGGTACCGGCGTCATCGAGAACACCGCCACACAGTTCGTCAACGATCCCAAGCAGGACCACGGCACCGAGACCAACACCCCCAAGACCAAGTGGGGTGACCTGGAGATCACCAAGATCGCCAAGGGCGATGAGTCCAAGACTCTGGCCGGTGCAGAGTTCGAGGTCTACTCCGACGCTGAGGGCAAGAACAAGGTCGGCACCATCACCACCGGCTCCAACGGCAAGGCCAGCATCTCCCTCTACGTCGGTAAGGATTCCGAGCCCGACAACCGCGACTACTGGATCAAGGAGACCAAGGCTCCCGCTGGCTACGTCCTGGACGGCACCATCAAGAAGGTCACCGTGAAGGTCGGCGAGACCGCTTCCACCAAATACAGCATCGAGAACACGCAGCAGGACCACCCGGAGCTGCCGCTGACCGGCGCCAACGGTCAGATGTTGGCCATCATCGCCGGCTCCGCCCTGGTGCTGTTGGCTGCCGGCTCCGCCCTCGTGGTGAACCGTCGCCGCCACGCTGCACAGCGCTGAGAACCGGAAGGTTCACGGTAGCGCATGAGTCTGACTGACTCGGCCGAGGCCCCGTCCACCCGCAAGGGTGGACGGGGCCGGTGGCGTTTCCCCTGGCCGGCCGCGATCGTCGCACTCGTGGCGCTGGTGGGTATCAGCGTGGTGTCCTACCCGAACGTGGCCCAGTGGTTCCATCAGCGTGATCAGTCCCTCATCGTGGGCGACTCCATGAACGTGAACAACGATGAACGCGCCCAGGCGAACGCGCAACAGATCGCCCTGGCCCACAAGTACAACGATGCGCTCTCCTCAGGGGCAGTGTTGGAGAAGGACCACCGCCTGCCCACCGGGTCCGGACAAGCCACGGGCGCCACTGCAGAGCTGCCGGACTACGAGGACATTCTCAACAACGGCTCCACGGATTCCGTCATGGCTCGCCTACAAATCCGAGGGATCAAGCTGGATCTTCCCGTGTACCACGGAACCAGCGACGAGACCCTGTTGAAGGGCGTCGGGCACTTGGAAGGCACCAGCCTGCCCGTGGGCGGGCAAGGGACGCATTCCGTCCTCACCGGGCATCGTGGCCTCGCGGACTCGGAGATGTTCACCCGGTTGAACGAGGTCTCCACCGGTGACACGTTCTCCGTCTCCACCTTCGGTGAGGTCCTGACCTACCGGGTGGTCTCGACCAAGGTCGTGGATCCCTCCGACACCGCAGCGTTGAAGGCGGAATCCGGTAAGGACCTGATGACGCTGGTGACCTGCACACCGCTCGGGATCAATTCCCAGCGGATCCTCGTCACCGGCGAACGCGTACACCCGACGCCGCAGAAGGACATCGACGCTGCGGCCAAGGACCCCACCATTCCCGGATTCCCCTGGTGGGTTCTCTGGCTCTCCGGAGCACTCGTTGCCGCCATCGTCTATGTCTGGCGCTCTGGCTTCCCGGCCACACCGCGCGGCAAACGGAAGCGTCAGGGCAAGCACAGCTAGTGCTTCCCGGGGCGCGCCTGGGCGCCGCGATCGCGGCGCTGGGCCGCGCCCGTCGTGCACCCGGTGCGGGGTGGTGACCAGTGTCCGACGGCGTGGGGCGCGATCAGCGCACGCCGCGCAGCAGGCGGCCCACGCCGATCGCCACGCCGAGCGAGAGCAGGGCGGCGATGCCGGCCGTCAGTGAGACGCCGGAATCGAAGGCGTGCGCAGCGGAATCCACCAAGGAGGACGCCTGCTCGGTCGAGACGGCGCCGATCTCCAGGGCAACATCGTGAGCGCCGGCCAGGGTCTCCTGCGCCTGGTGTCCCTGCACCGCCGTCAGACCACCCGGAAGGTGTAGATGAGCTGCGTAGAAGGCGTTGAGCAACCCGCCCAGAACCGCGGTGCCGAGCACCGAGCCGACCTCATAGGCGGTCTCGGAGATCGCGGAGGCCGCGCCGGCCTTGGACGCGGGAACGGCGGAGAGCGCCAGGTCGTTGGAGATGGTCTCCGAGAAGCCGACGCCGATGCCCAGCAGGACGAACGAGATCATGGGAACCCACAAGCCGCCCATGTGGCCCAGCACGGCCAACACACCGTAGGCGGCGACGTTCACGCCGACGCCTAGCACCATGGCGGGCACGCGGCCGACGCGCTTGGCGATCGGGACCACCACGAGGCCCGAGCAGAACATCACGATCAGACCGGGCAGCATGAAGTTCGCTGCGGCGGCCGGCTTCAGGCCCTCCACCAACTGCAGGTGCTGGGTCAGGTAGTACATGAAGCCGACCATGGAGAACAGGCTCATCATGTTCACCACGAGCGGGCCGGAGAAGGCCTTGCGCTTGAACAGACGCACATCCAACATGGGGGTCTTGCGGCCCAACTGCCGCATCACGAAGGCGTAACCGAGTACCAGGCCGAGGATGACCGCGCCAAGGCCCATGTACCAGGGCTCCCCGGTGGCGAAGGCCTTGATGCCGAAGGTCACCGGAAGCAGAGCGCCGACCACCAACAGGATGGAGATGGGATCCATGGGCCCCGGCTGCGGGTCGCGGGATTCGGGGATCAACCAATGGGACAAGGCCAGCAGCGGAATCAGGATCGGCACGGAGATCAGGAAGACCGAGCCCCAGGAGAAGTGCTGCAGCAGCCAACCACCCACGACGGGGCCTGCAGCGGCGCCTGCGGAGAACATCGAGGCGTAGAGGGCCACGGCGGTGGTGCGTTCCTTGGGATCCGTGAAGATGTTGCGGATCAGGGACAGCGTGGCCGGCATCAGCATGGACCCGAACACGGCCTGTGCCGCCCGCAGGCCGATGAGAGTGGCGGAGGTGGGGGAGAAGGCCGCGGCCACGGAGACCACGGCGAAGCCCACGCCGCCGATCAGCAGAACCCGGCGGCGGCCGATCCGGTCACCCAGATTACCCATGGGCACCAGGAACCCGGCCAGGATCAGCGGGTAGATGTCGATCATCCACAACTGCTGCGTGCCGGTGGAGTTCAAGGCTGCGCCGATCTTCGGCAACGCGAACGTGAGCACGTTGTTGTCGATGGACACCAGCAGCACCGGGAGCATCAACAAGGCCAACGCTGACCAACGGCGCCAGGCCGGGCCTGCGGTGGTGTGGCCTTCAGCGGTGCCGGGGCGGACGACGGGGATCTGTCCCGTGGCGACCGCGAGGCGTTCCTCGTGGGGATAGGCCGGGGCGCCCGCGATGGGGATGGACCCGGTCACGGGCGCGGGTTCCTGCGTGCGTGCAGGGACCGCGGGACGCTTGGAGTCGATCGAGTTGCGGGCGGACATGGACTCTTCCTCGGGTGGTGTTGATGGTCGGTTGGCCGTTCCTACTCGGAGGGGACGGCCGGGGTGCGGGCACGGCTGCACGCACCCTTATAACTGTACCGTCTGGACGGTTTTGTTGCGACTCGGGGAAAGGTGAGCTTCGTCGCGAACTCCGCACCACGGCTAGGGGCGTCTACCATCGAAGACATGTCCAGACCTCCGGCCGCACGTGAGAAACTCCTCGACGCCTACGCGGAGCTCCTGCGCGATGAGGGAGAACGCGCCGCGACACTCGAGGCCGTGGCGAACAAGGCCGGGGTCTCCAAGGGTGGGTTGCTGTACCACTTCAAGACCAAGGAGGCGCTCGCGGAGGCGCTCTCTGAGCAGATGCTGGAGCTGGGCCGGGCGGACGTGGAGAAGATGCGTTCCGCCCCGGATGGACCCAGCGAGTACTACGTACGGACGTCGGTCAATACCAAGTCCCGCTTCGACGTGACTTACGCGGCCCTGATCAGGCTGCTGCAGGCGGATGTTGCCTCCGCGAAACATGCCATCGAAACCATTCACACCTGGTGGCTGGACCTGGTGCTGGAAGAGGTTGGGGACCCTTCGGTCGCGGAGACCATTCTGCTGATCGGGGACGGCCTCTACTCCTACGCCGCGTTACCGGGGGAGCTGAATCGTCCCGAGGCCGGCGGGGACATGGACGGGTTGCTGGCGCAGGTGCGGGTGCTCAAGGCCGCTGCCGCGGCTGGGCGCTGAAAAGCGAAAACCCTCAGGCTTTCCGTCACCGCCTCCCGGATCATCCAGGGGGCGGTGACGGAAAGCCCTAGGGTTGGAGAATCCGGAAGACTCAGACCACCGATTGCGGGGGTTCCTCGCCACGCGGGAAGGCGCGACCAGTGATCTGGTTCGCGGTGATCCGCACGAAATTGCGCTTGACGGTGGGAGCGAACGGGGCCAGATCCAGCTCCTCGGCGGCGTTGATCTCTGCCTCGGTGTCCAGCTGCTTGGCGCTACCGCGCACGATGACGGACCATGCATCGGTGTCCGTGTAGCTGTCCACCTCGAAGAGCACCTCGTCGCTCAGGGTGAGTTCCACGAGCTTGTTGCCTTCCGCGGTACGGAAGACCACGGACTCACCGTCCACCACATAGTTGATGGGGAAGATGTCGATGATGCCGGCCGCGTTGGTGACGATGCGGCCCAGAGTCTGGGTGCCCAACTTTTCCCAGCAGGTGTCGGCGGCCAGTTCCGTGATCGGGTCCTGAGTAGTCATATTCCTATTGTGCACCCGTCGCACATGGGCGTCGATGCTTCCCGCAGCTGTGGCGGATGTCTGGAGCAGCCGGGAACTGCCTCCATTTTTTCGTTATGAGACGCGTCGAGACGCCATACAGTCTGTCGTGTCACTGTGTGGCAACGTGTGAGGGCTAAAGTTCCCTTGAATCGACGCCGCGATGGGTCGGCTTTTCTGGCCAACCGATCGCTTGAAACCTGAGAGGACTTACGAGTTTTCGTGAACACGTCTGCGCATCGTGAACGCTGGGAGGACGATCCCAGCCGTCCCCTGACACGTAGGCGGCTGGTGGCTGCTGCACTGGACCTGGTGGACGAGGGACACGAGGACCTGCTGTCCATGCGGATGCTGGCCAAACGCGTGGGACGCCAGGTCAGCTCGCTGTACAACCACGTCACCAATCGTGCAGAACTCGTGGAGATGATGCGCGCTCACCTTGTGGAGAACGTCGACGCGGACGGATTCGTAGACGCTCCCTGGAATGTGGCCCTGGAACGCTGGGCCCGCTCCTACTTCGAAGCGATGGCTGAGCACCCGTATCTGGGAAGGCTGCTGGCCTCCACGCCGCCACAGGATCCTTCCACCATGAAGATGTATGAGGCGGTCGCGTCCGGTCTCGTCGCCGCTGGGTGGCCGGTGTCCCAGGCGGTGGCCGTGCTGCGCTCCGTCGAATCCCTGGTGATCGGCTCGGTGCAGGATCTGACCGGCCCCGAACTCGGGTTGCACAGCGGTGAGATCAGTGGGGAGCTCAGCACGTTGGCACTTGCGATGTCGCCCGAACACGTCCGGACCAACACGGCTGCGGCGGCCTTTGACGTCGGAATCACGGCCATCGTCGAGGGGCTCTCGCGGCTTCCGGGGGCTCCCGCAGCCTGACCCTTTGGGCTTGCCGTCAACGCCCGCAGCTGGTCCTTCCTGGTCCCGGCACCTCACTACCTGGCCCTCCTGAGGCTTTCCGTCGGTGCACCACGGATAAAGCATGTGGCGGCGACGGAAAGCCTCAGGGGATCGTGCGTGAAATCTTTTGACTAGCCGCCGTAGAGCGCGGACCGCTCCTGCGCCCGACGGCGTTTGCGGGCCGAGCGCGGTTCGGGTTGCTCGTCAGCCGGCAGTGCGGTGTCCGGACTGGACGCGATGAACACGTTCAGCCAACGGGCCTTTGGGTCGGCGTCAACGAGGAGCGCCTTCACCAACAGCGTGGCGGGAAGCGCCAGGAGCGCACCGAGCGGGCCGAGGAAGATCACCCAGAAGAGCAGGGACAGGAACGAGATGGTCCCGGTGACGCCCACGGACTCACCCGTGATCTTGGGCTGGATGAGAACCTGAATCACGAAGTTGAGCAGGCAGTAAACCACCACAACGACCACTGCGGGTTGCCATCCACCGTCCAACAGGGCCAACAGCGCGGGCGGAACCAGGCCCACCACGAAGCCGATGTTCGGGATGTAGTTGGTGACGAACGCCAGTACGCCCCACACCCAGATCAACGGGACACCGATGATGGACAGCGCCGCGACATCCAACAGGGCAACGACCAGGCCGAAGAGCGTGGCGACCACCCAGTAGCGGCGCACACCGGTGGAGAAGTCCATGACCACGGCCAGCGCACGTGGCTGCACCACACGCAAAATCTTCATGCGAGAACTCATGGAAGGCGTGTCCATGGCCATGAAGAAGGTGGCCATCACCAGTGTGGTGAGCAAAGAGATGATGGAAGTAAGGTTCGAGAGCACCGGGCCGACCAAGGACATGACGTCGCTCGGGTTGATGGAACCCAAGGCGTTGTTGACCCACTGCACGTCGAGTCCCAGCGTGCTTGCGAGGTCCACGATCTGGAACCAGAGCGCGGTGAACTCCTGGTTGTACTGCGGCAAGGCCTTGATGAGCTCCAGGAGGGCCCAGATACACCCCCAGATGAATCCGATCAGGATCACCAGCACCGCAATCAGGGAGATGATGGCTGCGACGAAGCGAGGCATGACGCGGGCCAGCAACCTGTGGATGGGGTGCACCGCGATCATGAGATTCAGGCCAAGGAAGAAGGGGGCGATGATGGCGCTCAAGTCCGTGATCAGATAGAGCACCACCACCGTGGCCGCCACCCCAAGGGTCACGGACACGAAGCGCGGCATCGCGTACTTGGTCTTCTTCTCCTCCTCCAACCGTTTCTCGCCGGCTGAGGCGGTGATCTCCGGATCCGGTACGTTGCCGTTGAGTCGGGTCACTCCGGGCTGGCGGGTGACTGCGGGCTCAGTACTGGCTCCTGCGGGTTCGTCGTCCGGGGGCGTCGCGTCAGGGACGCCGGCCGCATGATCCTGGGCGTTCGGCGCAGACGTCGGAGCCGTGGGGTCCGTCTGCTGCCCTTGGACGGACCTGGCAGAGAAGGACTTCGCGTCATCCGGGACGGGGACCTGACCCGTGGTCGGGTTTGCTGCGTCCTCTGCTCGGTTCTCCTGCGCGGGCTCCAGGTCGTCCCCGGGGGTGGTCATGGATTTGTCCTCAAAGCTGGGGTGATGCGGCGATGTCGCCAGTCTAGGGCGTATACGTGGCCCGGCGAGGTGTAGGTGCTGACCGATTTGGAGTGTGGCTCGGCAGTACTGTAGAGTCTTTTCTCGGTCGAAACGCCGAATTTCCGGTGTGGAAGCCGCCTCGATCTGGGGGTATGGCGCAGTTGGTAGCGCGTCTGCATGGCATGCAGAAGGTCAGGGGTTCGAATCCCCTTACCTCCACGTAAGTTGAGAAGATCGAAACCTGCCCCGTCTGGTGACGGGGCAGGTTCGTTTTTGTGTGGATGTCGCTGGTCACGGCGGTGCCGGTGTGGGCGAGGACGCTGGCGACGGGCTCGTCGGGCGTGTAGCTGACGTGTTCGTCTTCGTCGATGATGATCTTGGTGAACAGGGCTCGGTTGAGCATGCGGCGTTCAGCGGGCTCGGCCTTGGCGTAGAGGTCGCCGAGGTCGGTGAGGATGTCGGCGATCTGATCGAGCCCGGCGCGTGCGGCCGCGTAGGTGTCGGTGAGGCTGTCGAGCCGGTTAGTGATCGCGTCGAGGCTGGTGCGGATGCGGTCCTGTTCGCTCTTGAGGAGGTCGAGGGGGATCGCGTCGGCGTAGTGGGCCTGGACGAGCTTGAGACGTTCGGCGTCGAGCTTGTCCCGCTGGGTCTGGAGGAGTTTGCGTTCGTCGTCGCTTGAGGCTTCGAGCTGGTCGAACACCTGGTTCAACACGGCCCGCACGCGGTCGGCTTCTTCCGGGGTGAGTGCGTTGGTGTTGTAGGTGGTTTCGATCTGTTGCTCGATGCGGTCGGCGAGGATCGCGGAGCGGGTGCAGGTGGTGCGCTTGCGGCGCCTGCCGGTGCAGGTGAAGTACTCGTACCGGTCGCCGTGCTTGTCGCGGGGTCGTTCGATCATGAGCTTGGCGCCGCAGGAGCAGTAGAGGCTGCCCTTGAGGTAGTGGTCGTACTTCTGCGGGCGTTCGCCTTTGGCGTTCTTCGCGTCGAGCTCGGTCTGCACCCGCAGCCACGTCTCCGGGTCGACGAGTGGTTCGTGGGCGCCGTCGTAGGTGACGCCGCGGAACGTGACCGTGCCCTGGTAGTAGGGGTTGGTGAGGATCTTGTGCAACCCGGTCGTCGTGACGGGCTTCGAGGGTTGCGACGGCGTCGGCCGGGTGGTCAGCCCGCGGGTCTCGAGCTCGCGGGCGAGGGAGGACAGGGACCAGTCGCCGGTGGCGTAGGCGGTGAACGCGAACCGCACCAGGTCTGCTCGCTCAGGGTCGACTTTGATGTCGCGGACCTCGCGGCCCTTCGCGTCGGTGGAGCGGACGTTGAGGTATCCGATCGGGGCTTTGGTGGGGGTGCCGCCGATGGTGGCTTTCTGTGTCATGCCCTTGACGACTTCTTGGGCGAGGTTGAGGGAGTAGAACTCGGCCATCGAGGCGAGGATGCCGTGCATCAGCATCCCGGACGGGGTCTCGTCGATGTTCTCCGCGACCGAGACGAGCTGGATGTTCGCGCCGCGGAGGGTGGCGTGGATGATCGCGTCATCGAGGCGGTTCCGGGCGAGCCGGTCGACCTTGTTGATGATGCAGTACCGGACCGGGTTTGCTGCGACGTACTCCAGCATCTCCTGCAGCGCGCGGCGGCGAGCGGTCTTCGCGGACTCGCCGGGTTCGATGAACTCCTTGACGATGACCGCGCCGAGCTGTTCGGCCTTCCGGGCCGCGGCTTCACGCTGCGCGGGGATGGACAGGCCTTCTTCTTGTCCGAACCGGGTGGCCTGGTCCTTGGTGGAGACCCGGAGGTAGGAGACCGCCGGCACCAGCCCCTCCGCCGCCTCGGCAGGAGTTGCGATGCTGTTGTGGCTGTTGCCGGTGGCGAGGGATCGCAGGGCGGCGAGGTCGATGCCGCCGGGGAGGTCGATGAGCGTCATGATGTGACCGCCTTTCGAAGGGCCCAACCCGTGGTTGGGCGACTCGAGGCGCCGGGATGGCGGTCACGTCAGGAAGCGGAAAGAACACCCCGCGAGGGGTTTAGAAGTCGGGTGCCAGCGACGCCGATGTCTCGTCGTGGAACACGACCGATCCTACCGGCTCGTCGTGAGCAGGTCACGAAGGTAGGCGCCAGCCTCGCCGGTCGGGGTGGTGTCGCTGGCGGAGCGGAGGGCGATGCGGATGAGGACCTCGGCGATCTTCTCTGCGTCGATCTGCTCGCGCCGCTCGTAGCGGACACGGACCGGCCGGTCAGCTGCCGGCCGATCCGTCTTCCGCTGGTAGGTCCGTGCCACCAGGATCACCGCTCCTGCCGACCCTGCCGGTTCTGGAATTCGCCGGTAGCTTCATCGAGGGTGGCGTAGAAGGCGTCCTCGGCTTCTTGGCGTTGGCGGACCTGGTCGCGGACGAAGTCGACGAACTCCGCATCCCGATCCGCGATGACCACGTCCTCGACCGGAGCGGCGGGCTCTTCCCCGGGCCATGTGGTCTGGCGGGTGGGCCGGTCACGGTCGAGGCGGGTGCCGGAGGCGGCGACCCAGTCCCTGAGTCGGGCTCGGGTGTCGGCAAAGTCGCGATGCCACCCGAGCGGTGCGGAGCCGTTCTGGTCGGGGTCGTAGGCGCACAGCCAGTGCAGGTGGAGCGCGGACAGCTCCCAGAGGAGCTCAGGGTGGTGGTGCCAGAACGGCGGGATCACCGAGGCGGGGAGGCCGTAGGTGTGGCGGAGCCAGTCGACCCACCGGTTCAGCTCCAGCCATTCCTGCTCCAGATCGTGCGCCGAGAGCAGGTTCCAGTTCACCGGATGCGGCGGCTCCCCAGGCACCTCGTCCTGCGACGGGCCGAGGTCGTCTCCATCGAACTCGTCGAACTGGTCATAGTCGTCGAGGTCGGCCTCGTCTGGATCGATGCCGTCGGGCGCACCGGGCACGGGTGTCTGCTCGTTCATGATCGTCGCCCTTCGCTTACTGTCCGAGGACCGGCGCGGCTGCGGTCTGTCGTGCTTGCTGGGGCTGTTGCGGCGGATCGAACGGCCGAACCTGTTCCCGGCTCTGCTCTCGACTCTGTTCCCGGGCGGGGCTATCTCGCTCGACGGTCTGCGCCTGGTGGCGGGGTGTGCGGTCGACGTCGTAACGGGTGCGGGCGGTGTCGTGGCCAATCTTCTTGGCGACGAACTCCTCGCCCTCGATCTGCTGGCCCTCGCGCTCGTAGGAGTAGTCGTGGGTGTAGCCCTCGGCGACGAACTGATCGCCCTTGGTGAATCGCTCGTGCGCGCGTTCGGCGGTCGCCCGATACAGCACGAGGTTCCCGAAGGAGGGTTCGAGCTTGGTGAACTCGCCGTTCTCCTCGCGCCGGTAGTTCTCCTGTCCGAAGCGGGCGTAGAAGCGGGCCTCGCCGCGCTCGGTGTAGGTCAGCTGCGGGTCGGTGGCGATGAATCCCGACAGGGACTGCTGGGTGCGGATAGCCATCGGACTTTCTCCCTTCCTGATACGCCACCCCGGACCGGGATGGCTGGTGTCAGGCAGGTGCACATCCGCACCCAGCAGGCCGGGTTCACTGCCGGGGCGGGCGCTCCAGGAGTAGTTCGAGCTCGCCGCGGTCCCGGCTCAGTTGATTGGCGTCGGAGCGTGTGGGCCAGGCGCGCAGGTCGGTGATGATCGGCGGTGCGCTGCGCAGCAGGACGACGCCGGTGCCGAACGGCAGCGTCCGGACCCGGTCAGGGGGCAGGATCGGGACGCGGCGGATGGAGCGCTGGTTCGAGCGGGTGCCGTGGTCGCCGAGGGTGATCGAGTCGGTGACCTCGTCGCGTTCCCCGATCAGCGTGGAGAGGTCTTGGAGGTCGCGGGAGTTGGAGGCTCCGCCGAGGATGATCTTCACGATGGCGGCGTCCCAGATCGCGCCGGCTTGGTTCTCTGACCACTTCTGCCGTGCCTGCGCCAAGGACTGCAGCACCGGGAGGGTGGTGATGCCGGTGCCGCCTCCTTCGGCCATCAGTGTCGGCAGCGACGGCAGCGGGGCGAGGTTCCCGATCTCATCGAGTGCCAGCAGCAGCGGGGGATCGAGGCGGGCGCCGGG
>NZ_JALAGT010000049.1 GCF_022712295.1 Galactobacter sp. | reverse complement strand
TCGGCCGCCGGCTTGACAGAACCAATGCGGTCGAAGGCTTCCATGAATTCCGCCCGCAATGCAGCGGTTTCGGTTCGAGATGACACGGTGGTCGCAGCTCCTCAAGTAGAGGTGTTGCAACCACCGGTTGAGACCGCCGCGAAATCACGGTCATTTCGCTGAAGTTGGGAATCCGGCTGAAGTTGCGTCCAGGTCAGCCGTGCGATCGGGCCCGCAGTCAGTCCTGCGGGACGTTGCCGCCGTGGCCCTGCTTGACCAGCTCGGCCCGCAGTGTGGCCAGGGCTGCGTCGAATTCCTCAGCGGGCACATCGGTGCGGGCGCGGGAGAGATCGAAGTCCTCCAACGAGTTGGTGGGCCACACATGCACGTGCAGGTGGTTCACCTCGAAGCCCGCGATCTCCAGGCCCGCGCGTTCGGACCCGAAGGCCGGGATCTGGGCCTTGCCGATCAGGTGCGCCACGGTGGTCAGATGCGCCACGAGTTCGGGTGAGGCATCGGTCCACTTGTCGATCTCCTGACGCGGCACCACGAGCGTGTGACCCGTGGTGAGAGGTCCGATGGAGAGGAAGGCGACGCAGGTGTCGTCGGAGTAGACGAAGCGTCCGGGAAGCTCGCCGTCGATGATCTTGGTGAAGAGGGTGGCCACGGTGGTGTGCTCCTTGGGTTCGGTCGGGTGAGTGGAGTCAGGGTGGGTCAGATGGTGGTCGCGTCCAGCACGAAGCGGTAGCGGACGTCGCCGGCCACCATCCGGTCCCATGCTTCATCCAATTGGGAAGCAGAGACGACCTCCACGTCGGAGGTCACGCCGTGTTCGGCACAGAAGTCCAGCATGTCCCGGGTCTCGGCGACGCCGCCGATCTTGGAACCGAACAGGGTCAGACCGCGCCGGGAGAGCTGCGCGGAGTCGACGTCCAGGGAGGCCACGTCGGCCGGGGGCATCCCGATCAGCGCCAGCTTCCCCACACCGGAACGCAACAGGGACAGGAACGTGTTCACGTCGTGTCCTGCGGCGATGGCGTCCACGATCACATCGAAGGCCTGGGCCCTCTCCTTCAACGCGGCCTCGTCCGAGGTCAGCACCACCTCGTGCGCTCCCAGGTCCAGGGCCGCTTGGGTCTTGGACTCCGAGTGTGTCAGGGCGGTGACGGTGGCCCCCATGGCCACGGCGATCTTCACGGCGAGGTGTCCCAGGCCGCCGATTCCGGCCACGGCCACCCGCGAGCCCGGGCCCACGCCGGCCGCGGCCAGCGGTGAGTAGGTGGTGATGCCCGCGCACAGCAGTGGTGCGGCGCCCGCGGGGTCCAATCCCTCGGGAAGCGCGTAGACGAAATCCTCCGCGGTCACGACCGTGCGCGCGTATCCGCCCTGCGTCCGTTCACCGTGGAAGCGGTCCCAGGCGGCATACGTGGACACGCTCCCGCCGTTGCTGCAGTACATCTCTCGCCCCGCCGTGCACTGGTCACACTCGCGACAGGAGGCCACCATGACGCCGACGCCTACGCGGTCCCCTGGTTTGAAGGCGGTGACGGCCGCCCCCACGGCTGCAACCCGCCCCACGATCTCATGCCCTGGGACCAGCGGCATGGCGCGGACGCCCCACTCCCCTCGTCCTGCATGAACATCCGAATGGCAGAGGCCGCAGTACTCGATCTCGATGACCACGTCATGTGCATCCGGGCTGCGACGAGGGATGAACACGTCCTCGAAGGAGCCACCCAGGGTGCGCACGCCGCGGGCCGCGGTGACGTGCCCCTCGCCGCGTGAGGCTGCGGAGAGCGCGTCTGTCAGGGGTTGCGGGTCGCCCTCGGGATTCGTGGCGGGCGCCTCGGTAGAGGACACCGGCTCGGGCAGGTCGATTCCCTGCCGAAGGGCGGCCAGCGTGTTCAGATCGGGGCGGCGGATCAACGACATACTCACGACCCTAGTCGGCCCCGTCGGGCAGCGGGCCCACCGCCACGGGGCGGGCAGGATCCGACGACCATTGCGACCACGAACCCGGGTACAACGCCGCGTCGATCCCCGCCACGGCGAGCGCGAACACTTGGTGCGAGGCCGTGACACCGGACCCGCAATACGCACCGACCCGCACCCCTGGGGTGGCGCCCAGGTCCGCGAAGCGGGCCGCGAGGTGGTCGGCGTCGCGGAAGCACCCGTCGTGGGCAAGGTTGGCTGCGGTGGGCGCGCTCAGCGCACCCGGGATGTGCCCCGCGCGGGGGTCCATGGGCTCCGTCTCTCCGCGGTAGCGCTCCCCCGCCCGCGCATCCAACAGCACGCCGTCCGCGGCCAGCGCTGCGGCGTCGTCGGCACTCAGCACGGGCATGTGGCCCCAGCCCGGGCCGGCCGGGTCGGTTGTGCCCGACGGCGGGGCTGCGGCGCCCGCCGTCGTCTCCCCGCCGTGACGAATCCAGGCGGCGAGGCCGCCGTCGAGCATTCTGGCGGGCAGGCCCGCGTGCCGGGCCAGCCACCAGCCTCGGGCCGCAGACATGCCACCCAGGTCGTCGTAGAAGACCAGTTCCTGGCCTCCGCTCACGCCCCAGCGAGCCACCGTCTCGGCGAAGTCTTCGGGAGTCGGCAGCGGGTGCCTGCCCTGCTCAGACGAAGGGGACGACGCGAGCTCGGTGGCCAGGTCCACGAAGGTCGCACCGGGCAGGTGAGCTCTCAGGTAGTCGTCGTATCCCACGGGGCGCTCCGGGTGCTCGGGGCCGGAGGTCAGATGCCAGCGGATGTCCAGCAGCGTGGGCGGGTCGGCACCCTTCAAGGCCGCATCGAGCTCGGCCGCGCTGATGAGCGGGGAGGCCACGGTCACACCGTCACCGTGGTGCCTTCCGGCCACGCCGCGTAGACGGTGCCGGTGCGCCCGCCCAGGTTGGTCAGCTGCTTGCCGACGATCCCCTGGCCCGCCTCGGACAACGGTGCGTCGTGGATGCTGTAGGCGCGCCGTGCCCGCACGGCCGCGATGAAGTCCACCACCTCTTGGGTCTTGGACCAGGGCGCCCAGGCGGGTACCAGGAGGACGTCGAGGTTCGCTGGGCCGGCCGGGACCACCAGGGAATCCCCGGGATGGTAGACGGAGCCTTCGAGGACGTAACCCAGGTTGTCGATGGTGCGGATCAGCGGGTGGATCAGCGCGTGTTGGCCGCCCACCGTGCGCACCGGGACGCCGAGGATCTCCACCTCGTCGTTGGGGTGCAGGGTGACCAGGCTGTCCTGGAAGGCTGCGGCGTCGTCGCGGGCGCCGAGGGTCGCGATGACGTCGGCAGGGCCACAGACCGGCACCTCCGGATGGTTCTTGAGGAAGTCCGCCACCAGATCCTCGTCCAGGTGGTCGGGATGCCCATGCGTGAGCAGGATGGCGTCCGTACCCTCCAGCGCTTCGGAGGAGTTGGAGAGGTTGCCCGGGTCGATGGTCAAGGTGACCGCCTGCGCGTCCACCTCGGTGGTGACGCGAAGACAAGAATGGCCGTACTTGGTGAGCTCCATGACCCCACCCTAGTCATCGCCGGGCCTGGTGACACCCTCCGGACCCGTCGTTGCTGCGCCTGCACATCCTGGACCACGAGGACCACACCATGATGCGCCACGTCGTGGTGCTCCCACCAGATGTGTTGGCGCTGCACGAAGAACACCGAGGCGGCGGGCACGGAGGGCACTGACGAGTGGAGAAATCCTGGGCGTCCCCCGCTGAGCCCGGAACCATCGACGGCCTCTTGGTGTCGTACGGCACGGCGCTGCAAGCATTCCGGCCCTAAACTGGACGGTATGGATGCGCAGCCGGCTCGCAGGGTCACACGCCAACGCACCGCGCTGGCTCAAGAACTGGATCGTCATGCCGACTTCCGTACGGCCCAGGAGATCCACTCCTGCCTGGCCGAACACGGCGAGAAGGTCTCCCTGGCCACCGTCTACCGCACGCTGCAGCAGATGAGCGACGACGGCGAGGTGGACGCGCTGCGGCGCGACGACGGCGAGACCTCCTTCCGCAAGTGCGCCGACGAGTCCCATCACCACCACCTGGTCTGCCGGGTCTGTGGGGCCACAGAGGAGATCGAGGCGCCCGAGGTGGAGGCGTGGGCAGCGTCGGTGGCCGCGCGCTTCGGATACTCACGCGTGGGACACACCGTGGAGCTGACGGGTGTCTGCGGGAACTGCACGGCCGCGGGCAAGTGAACTCCCTCCCCGTGCCCAAGCGTGGGAAGCCGAGTGAGAGAATGGGGAGCATGTCCCGACCCAAGACCGTTGACACCAAGACCGGCAAATCCCGTAAGTCCGTCCCGGGCCGCCCCGTGGCGCGCTTCTCCAACCTCTTGGAGGCCATCGGCGCAGTGGTGCTGTTGGCCTGGGGTGTCACTAGCTTCCCGCTGGGCCACCCCATCCTTGGCGTGATCCTGCTGGTCCTCGGATTGTTCGTGAGCTGGGTGACCGTGCGCGAATTCATGGGCCACGGTTTGGGCAAGGCACCCAACGGCTCGCCGGACGACAGCAAGAACTAGCCCCGACAGAACACCACCACGGACTGTTCGGCAACCGCGTAGGATCCGTCGATCGGCGTCTCCGCGCCGAGTTCCGCCCGCGCAGTGTCCACCTCCAGCCGCCACGTGCCGATGGCGCCATGGTCCGATGACGGCAACACGAAGTCCACATCGCATCCCGTGTTGAGGATGACCAAGACCTGGTCCGCCATGGCCTCGCCGTCCGGGTCACCCGCGGCACCGCGCAGCACCACGCCGATCGCGTGGAAGTCCGCGCGGTCCCAATCGGCGGGCGTCGGCTTTCCCCCATCCGGCCTGTACCACCGAACGTCGCGGAGCCCGTCGGCCCGCTCGCCTCCGTGCAGGAAGGTGCGCTGGCGCAACACCGGAAGGCGACGTCGCACATCGATCAGCCTGCCGACCAGACCGGGAAGCTCGGGGTCCGCCGCGTCCCGGCCCACCCCTGACCAGTCAACCCAGCCCATCTCGTTGTCCTGGGCGTAGGCGTTGTTGTTCCCGGCCTGCGAATTACCCATCTCATCACCAGCCAGCAGCATGGGGACGCCTTGGCTGAGAAGCAACGTGGCCAGCATGGCCCGCACGCGCCTGGTCCGCGCGGCCAGGACCGCGGGATCGTCCGTTGGCCCCTCGACACCGAGGTTGGCTGAGAAGTTCTCCCCGTGGCCGTCGGCGCCGTTCTCCCCGTTGGCCTCGTTATGACGTTCGTTGTAGGAGACCACATCGGCCAACGTGAAACCGTCGTGCGCGCTCAGGAAGTTCACCGAGGCCGTGGCGGAACGAACCCCGGTGTCGAAGACATTCGCGGACCCCAGCAGCAGGGAGCCCAGGTTGGTGCCGCCCACCGATTCCCCGCGCCATAGTCTGCGCACGCCGTCCCGGAAGGTGTCGTTCCACTCCGAGAACGGCTCAGGGAACTCACCGAGACGGTACCCGCCCGGCCCGATGTCCCACGGTTCCGCGATCAGTTTGGTTCCGGCCAACACAGGATCCTGCGCGATCGCTTGGAAGAAGGCGCTCTGCGTGTCGAACCCGAACGGCCCACGGCCCAGCGTGGCCCCCAGATCGAAGCGGAAACCGTCCACGCCGAAGTGTTGAACCCAGTGCCGAAGGCTGTCCATCACCAGCCGCAGCATGGCCGGCCGATGCACGCCGAGCGTGTTCCCCGTGCCGGTGTCGTTGATGTAGCCGAAGTCCTGATCGAGGCGGTAGTACCCGCGATTGTTCAGGCCGCGCGGACCCACCGTCGGCCCGTACTCGTCGCCCTCGCCCGAGTGGTTGTAGACCACATCGAGGATCACCTCGATGCCGGCAGCGTGCAGGGCATGCACCAGCTCTCGCAGCTCCGCGTCCGCTTGCTCGGGAACGCTCGCATAGCGTGGCTCGGGTGCGAACCAGGCCAGTGGCTGGTAGCCCCAATAGTTGCAGAGGCCCTTCTCCACCAGATGGCGATCGTCGAAGAAGGCCTGCAACGGCAGGAACTCGACGGCGTTCACGCCGAGTTCGCTCAGATGATCCACAATGGCCGGGTGCGCGGCGCCCAGGTAGGTTCCGCGAAGCTCCTCGGGGACGTCGGGGTGCGCGGCGCTCAGGCCCTTCACGTGCGCCTCGTAGACCACCAGGTCCGCCAACGCGTGGCCTGGGCGGTTGCCTGCGGGATCAGCACGGTCGCCTTCCGTGCCCGACGGCGGGGCCGCCACCGCGGCGACGATGCCCTTGGGGACCACACCCGCGCTGTCGCGCTCGCTCGGGACGTACGACGACGCGCCGGTGGAGGCGTCGGGTGATCCATCCTCCTCGTCCTCCACATAGCCGAGCATGAGCGGGTCCCATCGGAGCGGCCCGTCCAGCGCCCTCGCATACGGATCCACGAGCAGCTTCCGTGGGTTGTGGAGCAGGCCGGTCTCCGGGTCCCACGCACCGTGGGCGCGCAGCCCGTAACGGTCACCAGGGAACACACCCGAGATGTGGGCATACCAGACCTCGCCCTCGCGATACGGCAGGCCGCATCGCTCCTCCGGTCCGCAGAGGTCCCCTGCTGCGGAGGGGAACAGGCAGAACTCGATCGCCTCCGCTTCAGGCGCCCAGACGGCCACGTTCACGCCCTCGGCATCCGCGGTGACGCCCATGGGATAGGGGCGCCCACGCGTGATGCGACGGCCGGTAGGGTGATCGTCCCGGGGTACCTGCCGCGTCAACGCTCCGGCCCCGTGCCGGCCTGAGCCGCCAGCCGTTCGAACAAGTGGGCGTAGGTCGCAGCGGAGCGTCCCCACCCGACGTCGGCTCGCATGGCACCGTGTTGCAGCCGTTGCCAGTCCGCGGGATCCGAGTACAGGTCCACGGCCCGGCCCAGCGCGAACCCCAGACCGCCGGCGTCGATCGTCCCACCGCGTTCGGCGTCACCGAAGCTGAAGCCGGTCGCGGTACCCGCGTCCAGGTGCTCGGGGTCCGCGTCCACGACCGTATCCCTGAGCCCACCGGTGGCCGCCACCACCGGCAGCGTTCCGTAACGCTGACCATAGAGCTGGGTCAACCCGCACGGCTCGAATCGAGAGGGAACCAGGACCAGATCGCCACCGGCGTACATGCGGTGGCTCAAGGGCTCGTCGTAGCCGATCCGCACGCCGACGGAGCCCGGGAAACGCGCCGACAACTCCCGCAGCCCGGCCTCGTAATTCGGGTCGCCGGAGCCCAACACGGCCACCGCACCCCCACGGGCCAGGAAACCCGGCAGCGCATCGAGCAAGAGGTCCACGCCCTTCTGATGGGTCAGACGTGTGACCACCACGGCCAGGGGTCCCTTCGGGGAGTTCAGGCCGAATTCCCGGCACAGCGAGTCGCGGTCCTCGGCCTTGCCGGAGACGTCCTGAGCGGAGAACGGCGTCGGTAGGTGCTGGTCGGTCGCGGGATCCCACACCGCGGTGTCGATCCCGTTCACGATGCCGGACATCTCCCCACGGTCCAGGCGCATCCGAGCCACCCCGTCCAGGCCGAACCCGAACTCCGGTGTAGCCAGTTCTCGCGCATAGCTGGGGCTCACCGTGGTGACGTGCGAAGCGTGCATCATGCCGGCCTTCAGGGTGGACACCAGTCCGTTGTATTCCAAGGCCTCCGAATGGAAATCCCACGTCGGCAGGCGGACATGGTCCAGCTGGTCCGGCCCGAACACGCCCTGGAAGGCAATGTTGTGAATGGTCATCACGCTGGGCACATTGCTCCCGGCGTATCTGAGATAGGAGGGAACCAGCCCGGCCTGCCAATCGTGCGCGTGGACCAGATCGGGGCGCCAGCCCTCAGATGTCCCCTCGATCGCGATCCGTGCACCCACCCACGACAGCGCGGCGAAGCGCACATGATTGTCCGGGTGGTCGTATCCGTTCATGTTGTACGGGCCGCCTGGCCGGTCGAAGAGGTGCGGGGCCTCCAGGAGCAGGACGGCCAGCCCGTCCAGGGTCCCGAGATGCACCGTCGCGGGGCCACCGAACAGGTCGGGATCTGACCACACAACTGACAACTCGCCGGCCGCGCCCACCCGATCGAGCAGGCCGGGGTAGGCCGGGAGCAGCACACGCGATTCCCAGCCCAAGGGCTCCAGCGCCCCGGGCAGCGCGCCGACAACATCCGCCAGGCCACCCGTCTTGATCAGGGGCACGCACTCCGAAGCGACGGACAGGACCCGCCGCACGGGAGCCACCGGCTTTCTCTTGACTGCCACGCTCACTCCCCCAGGCCGGCGGCGCGCTCGTCCAGCATGGGCTGCGTGATCAGCACGATCCCGTCGTCGGTACGCCGGAACCAGCGGGCGTCCTCGACCGGGTCCTCACCCACCACCAGGCCCTCGGGAATGTGCACGCGCGAATCGATCACACAGTTCGTCAGTCGTGCACTGCGTTCGATGTGCACGCCGGGAAGAACCACCGTGTGATCCAAGGTCGTGTACGAGCGCACGCGTGTGTTCGTGGAGATCAGCGAGTTGCGCACCTCGGAACCGGAGATGATGGTGCCACCGGCGATGAGCGACTGCAGCGCCTGGCCGCGCCTGTCGTCATCGTCGTGGATGAACTTGGCCGGCGGGACGAGCTCCGAATACGTCCAGATCGGCCACGAGTTGTCGTACAGGTCCAGGGCAGGAACGAACTCGGTGAGGTCGATATTGGCCCGCCAGAAGGCGTCCACGGTGCCCACGTCACGCCAGTAGGGTTCCGTCTCCAGTCCGTTCATCACGCAGGAGTCCTCGAAGCGGTGGGAATAGGCTCTCCCGTCCTTGACCAGCTTCGGGATGATGTCGTGGCCGAAGTCGTGCTTGGACGTCAGGTCAGCGGCGTCGTCCAGCAGCACCTGCCGCAGCAGTTTCCAGTCGAAGACGTAGATACCCATGGAGGCCAAGGCCTTGTCCGGGTCCTCCGGTGTACCGGGCGGATCGGCCGGCTTCTCGAGGAAATCCACGATCCGGCCGGTGGCATCGACATGCATCACACCGAAGCCGCTCGCTTCCTCACGGGGAACGGTGAGGCAGCCCACCGTGACGGCTGCGCCCGAATCGACATGCTGACGCAGCATGATCTCGTAGTCCATCTTGTAGATGTGGTCTCCCGCCAACACCACGACGTAGTTGACGTTGTAGTCGTCCACGATGTCGATGTTCTGCGTCACGGCGTCCGCCGTGCCCATGTACCACTTGGTCTCGGCAACGCGCTGGCTGGCGGGCAGGATGTCCAGGTACTCGTTGCGCTCTTCACGGAAGAAGTTCCAGCCACGCTGCAGGTGACGGATCAGGGAGTGAGCCTTGTATTGGGTGGCCACCGCGATGCGGCGGATACCTGAGTTCAGTGCGTTGGACAGAGGGAAGTCGATGATGCGTGACTTGCCGCCGAAGTGCACGGCTGGTTTGGCGCGCCTGTCGGTGAGTTCCTGCAGTCTGGAACCGCGGCCTCCGGCCAGCACGAAGGCCATGGCCTGATTCGACAGCCTGTGTGAGGCGCCGCTGGAGCGTACCGGCTGTGGGACATGGGGAGATGGACTCATGACTGATCCTCCACAAAATAGGTTGCCGACAACGGCGGTAGGTTGAGCACGGCGGATTGGGCTTCTGTCCCCGCTGCCACGGGTTCGGTCTCGATGGCGCCGGCGTTTCCGCGATCGGCCCCGCCGTAATGTGCCGAATCGGTGTTGATCGCCTCGATCCAACGTCCGGGCACAGGGAAGGGCACGCGGTAGCCAGTGCGTTCCACGGGCGTCAGGTTGAGCACCACCACCACGTGAGCATCGCCCGGTGCTCCGCGGCGCAACCACGCGTAGACCTGCTCATCCACCGCATCGACGATGAGCCACTGGAAACCACGAGGATCGCTGTCTCGCAGGTGCAGCGCGGGCAGGTCGCGATAGAGCAGGTTGAGATCGCGCACCAGCGCCTTCACGCCGGCGTGCCCGGGGTCCTCCACCACACCCCAGTCCAGTTGGGACGCGAAATCCCATTCGGCGGGCTGCCCGAACTCCTGCCCCATGAACAGGAGTTTCTTTCCGGGATAGGCCCACATGTAGCCGTAGAAGGCCTTGAGGTTGCCCAGCTTGTCCGCATGGTTTCCGGGCATCCGTGCGTACATGGAGCCCTTGCCGTGAACCACCTCGTCGTGGCTGATGGGCAGCATGAACCGTTCGGTGAAGATGTAGGTCAGTCCGAAGGTGAGCTCGTCGGCATGGTGCTTGCGGTAGACGGGGTCCATGCCGAAGTAGCGCAGGGAGTCATTCATCCACCCGAGGTTCCACTTGTACCCGAAACCCAGGCCGCCCTCCTCCGCGGGGGCCGTGACGCCGGGGAAGGTGGTGGATTCCTCCGCCACGAGCACGGTGCCAGGGTGGTCCCGTGCCGCGAGGACGTTGGTCTCCCGCAAGAAATCGATGGCCTCGTAGTTCTCGCGGCCACCATCCTTGTTGGGGATCCATTCCCCGGGCTCACGCGAGTAGTCGCGATAGAGCATCGAGGCCACGGCATCCACGCGGAGCCCGTCCACGTGATACGTGTCCAACCAGTACTGTGCGTTGGCCACGAGGTAGTTCTTCACCTCCGGCCGCCCGTAATTGAAGATCAGCGTGTTCCAGTCGGGTTGGAAACCTCGGCGCGGATCCAAGTGCTCGTACAGGGCCGTGCCGTCGAAAAGACCCAGGCCGTGTGCGTCCGTGGGGAAATGTCCTGGAACCCAATCGAGCAGCACGCCGAGTCCCGCCCTGTGCGCGGCCTCGACGAAGGCGGAGAACTCCTGCGGAGTTCCGTAACGCACGGTGGGGGCGTACAAGCCGATGGGCTGGTAGCCCCACGAGCCGTCGAAGGGGAACTCGGAGACCGGCAGCACCTCGATGTGGGTGAAACCCATGTCCGCCGCGTAGTCAACCAGTTCGCGGGCCAATTCCAAATAGGACAAGGCGCGCTCGCCGGTCTCCGCCTCGGCGTCAGCCACCCTGCGCCACGAACCGAGGTGCACCTCGTAGACCGAGATCGGTGCGTCCACAGCATTGCGGGCGGCACGACGGCGGATCCACGCGTCGTCGTGCCACGCATGCGAGTCGATGCGTCTGACCACCGAGGCCGTTGCCGGCGGGTGCTCGGCGCCGAATCCGACGGGGTCGGCCTTCTGCGGCAGCTCTCGACCGTGGGAATCCAACAGGTCGTACTTGTAGGCGGTACCTTCCTCCAGCCCCGGCAGGAACAGTTCCCACACGCCGGTGGCACCGCGGGCCCGCATGGGATGGACCGTGGCGTCCCACGAGTTGAACTCACCCACCACGGACACCCTCCTGGCGGCGGGAGCCCAGACGGCGAAGTGCACACCCGGCACCTCTTCGTGGGTGATGAGGTGTGCGCCGAGCGCTTCCCAGAGGCGGTGGTGTTTACCCGCGCCGATCAGGTATTCGTCCACCTCACCGAGCACGGGCGAGAAGCGGTAGGGATCGTGGCGTTCCTCCATGTGACCTGCCGGGAACTGGACACGAAGTCGGTAGTAGGGCACCGACGGCCCGGCGAAGACGGAGGCCACTTCCGGGTGCTGGGAGAGCTCCGAGGAGTCCGTGCCGTTGACGGCCCACACGCGCTCGGCGCCTGGGATGTGCACCACGACACCGCTACCGTCCTCGGTGGGCCCCAGCGCCGCGAACGGGTCGCTGAGCACGCCGGAGACGATCTCGCGGACCAGTGCCGCATCCGGCAGATACCCGGGGCCGGTCTCCTCGGACCGTTTGACCATCTCGACTCCAACGTTCGGGGAAGCACTGTGTCCATCCAACCACCCCGAACCCGCTTTGTGTGATCGGGGGCACGGATTCTTTTACCGGAACCGGCCCCACCTCCTCACAGCGCGGAGTCGACCTCCCAGATCTTCTCCATGTATTCCTCCACGGCACGGTCGGAACTGAAGTAGCCCATACGCGCCACATTGAGCACCGCCATCCTCTGCCAATGCTCCGGATCGGAGTAGGCATCATCCACGCGATCCTGCGCTGCGTCGTAGGACTCGAAGTCCGAGGCCACGAGGAACCAGTCGCTGTTCCACATGTTGGCCAGCAGGCCGTCGTAACGGTGCGCGTCTCCCCCGGAGAACCGGCCCTCGGCGATCGCCGCCAGGACGTCACGTAGTGTCTGCGACGCCTCGAGCGCGGCGCGTGCATGCCCGTCACGGCCGCGTTCTGCCGCCACGTCATCAGCCGTGAGCCCGAAGAGGAAGAAGTTCTCCTCCCCGACCTGCTCCCGGATCTCGACGTTGGCTCCGTCCAGGGTGCCGATGGTCAGGGCGCCGTTGAGTGCGAACTTCATGTTGCCTGTGCCCGAGGCTTCCATGCCTGCCGTGGAGATCTGCTCGGAGAGGTCGGCGGCAGGGATCAGTCGCTCTGCGGCGCTCACGTTGTAGTTCGGGGCGAACACGACCCGAAGCAGGTCCCGGGTCTCGGGATCCTCATTGATCGTGGCCGCAACGTCGTTGATGAGCCGGATGATGTCCTTGGCCACGTGGTAGCTCGGCGCAGCCTTGCCGCCGAACACCTTGACGCGCGGCACCCAGCCGGCGTTCGGATCGCGCTTGATGCGCTGCCACCGTCCGATGGTCCACAGAATGTTCATGAGTTGGCGCTTGTACTCGTGCATGCGCTTGACCTGCACGTCGAACAAGGCGTTGACAGGAACGTCCATGCCATGGACCTCGCTCAGCCAGGTGACCGCTCGTTCCTTGGCCGCCGCCTTGGTGCGGCCGAAGGCGGCGAGGAACTCGGGATCGTCCACGTGAGCCTCGAGGCCACGAAGCTTCTCCAGGTCCGTCTCCCAGCCGGCGCCGATCCGTTCGGTGATGAGATCCGCCAGCGGCCGGTTCGCCAACTTCAGCCAGCGTCGAGGTGTCACGCCATTGGTGACGTTGACGATCCGGCCAGGGTGACGCCGATCCAGCTCCGGGAACAGGTCCTGTTTGACCAGATCGGTGTGCAGCGCGGAGACGCCGTTGACGCGGTGGCTGGTGGTGAAGGCGAGGTTGCCCATCCGCACCTGGCCGTCCCGGACCACGCCGGTCTCGGCCGCTTCTGGACCGTGAAGCTGCACCTCGCGACGGTCCAGCCGGTCGATGATCTGCAGGTGCCGCGGCAGCAAGTGGCGCATCAGGTCCACCGGCCAGTGTTCCAGCGCCTCCGGGAGCAACGTGTGGTTCGTGTAGCCGAGCACACGGGTCACGGTGTCCACGGCTGCATCGAAATCGAACCCGTGCTCGTCGAGCAGGATCCGGATCAGTTCCGGGCCGGCGATCGCCGGGTGCGTGTCGTTCATCTGGATCGCGGCGTGGTCCGGTAGCCGGCTCAGATCCGAATGCCCGTCCAGGTAGCGACGCACGATGTCCTGCACGGAGGCCGAGGTCAGGAAGTATTCCTGGGCCAGGCGCAGCTCCTTGCCGCTCTGGGAGGAGTCGTCCGGGTAGAGCACGCGGCACAGGCTGCGCGCGAGCACCTCGGATCTGGACGCGGAGACGAGTTGGCCCGAGTTGAAGCGGCCCAGGTCGAACAATGTGGCGTCCTCGAGGGGCGCCCACAGCCGTAGCGTGTTGGCCCAGCGACCGCCGAATCCTGCCACGGGCGTGTCGTGCGCCGCGGCGGGGACCATGGCGCCCGGCGTCCACACGTCACCGTCGGCGACCTGCCCGTACATTCCCACCCGATAGGCGGATTCGGGGCGCGGGAACTCCCATGGGTTCCCGGACGCCAGCCACGACTCGGGCACCTCGACCTGCCGGCCCTGATCGAAGAGCTGCTTGAAGAGGCCGTTCTCGTAGCGCAGCCCGTAACCGTAGCCGGGGCAACCCAGGGTCGACATGGATTCGAGGTAGCACGCGGCCAGACGGCCCAGACCGCCGTTGCCGAGTGCCGCGTCCGGTTCGTCCGCCAGCAGTCGCTCGAAGTCCAGCCCAAGGCCTTCGACGGCCTCCTGCGCCACGTCGCGAATGCCGAGATTGATGGCCGTGTCTTCCAACAGGCGGCCGATCAGGAACTCCATGGACAGGTAGTTCACGCGTTTACGGTCCTGGGCATAGGTCTGCCGTGTTGCGGCGAACCAGGGATCCAGGGCACGGTCGCGAATCACATGCGTCAGTGCGACGCGCCAGTTGTGCTCGGTTGCGTGGCTGGGGTCGGTGCCGACGCTGTAGTTCAGGTGGTGGAGTATCCGATTCCGGAAGTCCTCGGGGCTGCCGATCTGCGGTTCGTCGTGGCGTTCGGAAACGAAGGACATGAAACTCCAGTTGCTCTTGAGCCTTGAGGCGCCTGACGCGAGTCAAGCGATAGCTTAAGTCAAGCCGCAGTCGATAGGCGGTGACTGCGCTCCTTGGCGTTGCCGACAATTCGGCACACGATCCAGATCAGGAACGAGATGGTGGTGACGTACGGGCTCACCGGCAGCGTCCCGGCCAGGGCGAGCATGATGCCACCCACCACGGACACCACCGCGAACAGCACCGAGAGAAGTACCGCAGCGGCCGGCCTGGCCGTCAGCCTGAGCGCCGCAGCGGCCGGGGTGATCAACAAGGACAGCACCAGCAGGGCGCCCACCACTTGGATGGCCATGGCCACGGCCAGGCCGAGCAGCACCACGAAGGCCACCGAAAGGCTCCTCTGGGGAACCCCTCGAGCGGAGGCGAGCCACGGGTCGGTGGAGGCGAACATCAGCGGCCTCCAGATGAGGGCGAGGCCGAGCAGGACCACCGCAGCGCCGACGATCATGGTGGTCACCTTGGCTCCGTCCACGGCCACGATCTGACCGGTCAGGAGCCCGAACTTGTTGGCGCTGCGTCCCTGGTACAGGGACAGGAACAGGATGCCCAGTCCCAAGCCGAAGGGCATGAGCACGCCCGTGACGGCATTGCGTTCGCGGGCTCCGGCCCCGAGCAGGCCGAGCACCAGCGCGGCCACGACGGCGCCCACCACGGAGCCGCCAACCACGTCCACGCCGAGCAGGAGTGCCGCGGAGGCACCCGCGAAGCTCAGCTCGGAGATCCCGTGCACGGCGAATCCCATGTCCCGTGCCATGACGACCACACCGATCACGCCGCCGACGACACCGAGCACGGCGCCTGCCACCAGCGACGGCCAGAGCAGATCCAACAGCTCGCCATAGTCCTCGAAGGAGAAGACCCGCTCCCACAGATTCGCGTTCACGCGCCCGCCTCCTCGTCATGATCGTGATGCACGTGGTCCTCGCCACCCAGGATCGCCAACCTGTCCCCCACGCGCACCACATCGACGCGGCGGCCGAAGAGATCGCTCAAGGATTCCGTGGTGATGACCTCGTCGGGGGCCCCCACCCGGAACCGACCCTGAGCCAGATACAGCACCCGGTCAACGTAGGGCAGCACGGGGTTGATCTCGTGGGTGATGAACAGGACGGCTGCTTGTTCCTGCTTGGCCTGTTCCGCGATGAGCTGGGTGATCTCCTGCTGGTGACGCACATCGAGGCTGAGCAACGGCTCGTCGCACAGCATGACGGCGGGCGAGGAGACCAACGCCTGAGCGGCCCGGAGCCGCTGTTGTTCCCCGCCTGAGAGCGTCCAGACGGGACGCTCGGCGAATGCGGTGGCTCCGACCCGCTCCAGCATGGCGTCCACGCGGGCGCGGTCGGCCTTGCGCCGCGAGTCCAACCAGGCCGGGCCCCAGCGCGTTCCGTCCAACCCTTGCCGAACAAGGTCCCGGCCACGCAGCGGAGTCCCCTCCGGAAGCGGACGTTGCTGAGGAATCACCCCGACACCTCCGCTGGTGGAGCCACGCTGCCGCCCCACCGGGGTTCCGCCGACATGGGCGGTACCCGCGCTGAGCCGGACGAGGCCGAGCAGGGCCTTGATCAACGTGGTCTTACCGGAACCGTTGGGCCCCAGCACGGCCACGAACTCTCCCGGCGCCACGTCCAGGTCCAGCCCCTCCCAGAGGGTTCTGTCTCCGAAACGAACCGCGGCTCCCCTGAGGGAGACGGCAGAAGTGGTGGACCCGGGAGTCATGAACGGAACCTCGCGAACGGCGGATAAATGAGAATTGTTCTCATCCTACCGGCCACGTGGCGGTGCTCAGTACTCCTGACCGAGCGAATAGCGCCGAGCGCCGTGTTGCTGAGTCACATCGTTGATGGTGCCCACCAGCTTCTCCAGCACGTCCTCGAAGAACAGGATCCCCACCGTCCGGTGTTCGGCGTCCAGGACGCGAGCCACGTGGGTCCGCATCCGTTGCATGGTCTCCAGCGCGTCCTCCACTTCGACGTCCGTGTGGAAGTTGGACAGCGAACGCATCCTGGACAGCGGGATGGGGTGATCCGCACGCGCCTCCGGGATCGTCATGACGTCCTTCAGGTGCAGGTAGCCGGCCAGTTGGCCGTCGTCTTCCACCATCACGAAACGGGAGAATCCGGTCCGCCCCACCACGCGTTCGAATTCGTCAGGCGTGGTGCCCACCGGCAGCGTCACGACGTCGTCGAAGGGCACGGCGATGGACCCGACGGTCTCCTCCGTGAACTCGAACGCGGAGTGCAGCAGTCCCGCGTCATCCTCCACCAGGCCTTGCTTGGTGGATTCCTCCACGATGGACTGCACCTCCTCCAGCGTGTACGTCGAGGACACCTCGTCCTTGGGTTCAACGCCCAGCGCCCTGACCGCATGGTTGGCCAGCCAGTTCAGCGCACGAGTGACCGGCTTGATCGCCACGGCGACCCAGTGCAGCGGTGTGGCGAGGATCAACACGGCCTTGTCCGCAGCGGAGACCGAGATGTTCTTCGGTACCGTCTCGCCGAGGCTCACGTGCAGGAAGGTCACCAGCACCAGGGCGATGATGAACGCGACGGTGTCGGCCAGACCGTGCGGCAGACCCCAGGACACCAGCGGTCCCGCGATCAAATGGTGAATGGCCGGTTCGGAGACGTTGAGAATCAACAGCGAACAGACCGTGATACCCAGCTGGCACACGGCCAGCATGATGGTCACATGTTCCATGGCGTAGAGGGCGGTCTTGGCCCGCTTGGACCCCGCCTCCGCGCGCGGCTCGATCTGAGACCTGCGCGCGGACATCACCGCGAACTCGGCTCCGACGAAGAAGGCGTTGCCGAGCAGCAGCACCACGAGCCAGATCAATCCCATCCAGTCGCTCATGCCGCACCCCCCGCCACGTCGTCGGCGGCCGCCGAGGGCACCTCAGCCGGCCTGGAGGGGGTCGGCTGCTGAGGTGCATCCGGAACGAATTCGATGCGGTCCACACGGAACCCGTCCATCGCGCTCACCCTGAGCACTCCGCCTTCCGACGCCACCTCGTCTCCACGATCCGGGATGCGCCCCAGCCGCGTCATGATCAGCCCACCCATGGTCTCGTAGTCGGGCCCTTCCTCCGCGACGAGGCCCGGGATCTGTTCCGTTGCCTCGTCGGGACGCAGCAGTCCGGGGAAGAACCAACTGCCGTCTGCCGACTGCAGCACACCGGCCGGACGCCGGTCGTGCTCGTCCGCGACATCGCCGACGATCTCTTCAACCAGGTCCTCCAACGTCACCATGCCTGCGGTGCCGCCGTATTCATCGAGCACCACGGCCATCTGCAGATTGGCCGTCCGCAGCACGCCGATCAGATCGTCCAGATGCACGGTCTCCGGAACGGAGGCCACGTCGGACATGATGGTCGCTGCGACGAGTTCGTCGCGCCGATCGCGTGGGACCGACACGGCCTTCTTCACATGCACAACGCCCCGAACCTCGTCCGGGGATTCGTCGATGACGAGGAAGCGGGAATAGCCACTGCGACGGGCGGTCTCGATGACCTCATCGAGAGGATCTTCCGCCTGGACCGTCTCCATGCGGATGCGTGGCGTCATGACGTCGGCAGCACTGCGCTCACCGAAGACCAACGTGCGCTCCAGGAAGCGGGCCGTGTCAGCCTCGACCGTACCCAGCTGAGCAGATCGCTTCAGGAGGCTGGAGAGTTCGGCGGGGGTACGCGCCCCGGAGAGCTCTTCCTTGGCCTCGATCCCCATCAAGTGCAGCACTTTGTTGGCAAAGCCGTTGAGCAGCAGCACGATCGGCTTGAAAACGGCGGTGAAGACCAACTGTGGTCCTGCCAGATAGCGGCCGATCCTCAGCGGTTCCGCGATCACCAGGTTCTTGGGAATCAGTTCGCCAAGCAACATGGACAGGAACGTGGCCACGATCATGGCCACCACCAGTGACGTTGCACCGGAGGTCGCGTCGTTGAGCCCCATGCCGTCGAAGAGCGGCTTGAGCAGTTTTCCCAGGCTCGGTTCGATCACATAGCCGGTGAGCAGCGTGGTCAGGGTGATACCCAGCTGCACCGCGGAAAGCTGAGTCGAGAGGGTTCGCAGGCACTTCAGCAGGGGTTTGAGATGCGTATCACCCGAATCGACCGCACGTTGCACCGAGGTGACGTCGAGGGCCACGAAACAGAATTCGACGGCGACGAAGAAGGCCGTACCCAGGATGAGTACGAGGCCGACAGCGAGGAGGAGCCATTCCATCTACTTACGCACCCCCCAGGCTCCCGTCACCGCGACGTCAACCGCGGCAAGGCAAGTCAGTGTCCGTGTATTCGGACTAGAGGGCTCCGTTCTACTGGCGGAGCGGGGGCGGGTCCTTGGGGCGCCGGCGCGACGTCGCCAGGAGGCGACTGGCCGGCACAGAGAGTGGTCGTCCATAGTCGAACCATCATACCCGGCACGATGCCGAGACCAACCCACCGAACACGGCATTTAACAGACTCGATCAACTTCTACAAGTTGTCGAACTCAGAAACCCACAGGAATCACCCTCCAGGATTGGGTGTGCCGCCTCCGGAGTGGCTAAAGTGAGGTGTCAAAATGAGCGTGTCCATTTTCGGCGTGGTAGCCAGGCTGCCCACCGACAAGTGGGCCCCAGACGCACAAGCACCTGCGAAACGAGGCGTAATCAGCGTGCCAGAACTTTCCAACCACCGCTTGACCGAACTCTTCGGTGACAACGAGTGGCTCGTCGAGGAGCTCTACCAGCAATATCTGGCAGACAAGAACTCCGTGGACAAGAAGTGGTGGAGCGTCTTCGAGGAGCTCTCCGCCGCTGAAGCCACCCAGACTGCTGCAGCAGCCCCTGCTGCACCGAAGCACGCTGCGACCGAAGCCGCGGCGCCCGCCGCCGCAGCTCCCGCCGCTCCGGTCCCCGCCCAGAAGGCACCCGCCAACGCTGCATCGGCCAACGCTGCACCGGCCAAGGCCGGGGCCCCCGCGCCCAAGCCGGCGGCCGCTACCAAGCCGGCCGCGCCCTCGGCCGCAGCGAGCAACCGTGCCAGCAGCTCCGCCTCCGTGCGCACCAACAAGTCGACGCAGGCCGCCGTCCCCGCAGACCCGCAGAAGCCCAAGGCTTCCGGTCCCTCCGAGGAGATCGAGCTGCAGGTCCTGAAGGGTCCGGCCAAGGCCATCGCCAAGAACATGGAGGCCTCCCTCGAGGTCCCCACCGCCACCACGGTGCGTGCCGTTCCGGCCAAGCTCCTGATCGACAACCGCGTGGTCATCAACAACCACCTGCGCCGTGCCCGCGGCGGCAAGATCTCCTTCACACACCTGATCGGCTTCGCCGTCATCCGCGCGCTGAAGCTCAACCCGTCCATGAACGTCTCCTACGACGTGAAGGACAACAAGCCGGTCGCCGTGCACAACCCGCACGTGAACTTCGGCATCGCCATCGACATCCCCAAGCCTGACGGATCCCGTTCGCTGGTGGTGCCGAACCTCAAGGCGGCCGAGGCCATGGACTTCGCCACCTACTGGCACACCTATGAGGACCTGATCGCTCGTGGGCGCAACAACAAGCTCACCGCCGCCGACTACGCCGGCACCACGGTCTCCCTGACCAACCCCGGTGGCATCGGCACGGTGCATTCCGTGCCCCGCCTGTCCAAGGGCCAGGCCGCCATCATCGGCGTCGGTGCGCTCGACGTGCCCGCCGAGTACCGCGGTTCCTCCCAGGCCATGATCGACGCCATGGGTGTCGGCAAGATCATCACCCTGACCTCCACCTACGACCACCGCGTCATCCAGGGTGCGGGCTCGGGCGAGTTCCTGAAGGCCATCGAGACGCTGCTGCTCTCGGATGCCTTCTGGGACGAGATCTTCGAGGCCCTGCGCATCCCCTACGCCCCCATCCGGTGGAACCGCGACAACCAGGTGGACGCCGAGCTGCAGCTGAGCAAGGTGGCCCGGATCCAGCAGCTGATCCACGCCTTCCGCGAGCGTGGCCACCTGATGGCGGACACCAACCCTCTGGTCTACGTGCAGCGTTCCCACCCCGACCTGGAGATCGAGACCTACGGCCTCACCCTCTGGGACCTGGACCGCACGTGGGTCACCGGTGGTTTCGGCGGCAAGGACCGCCTCAAGCTGCGTGACATCCTCGGTGTGCTGCGTGACGCCTACTGCCGCACCTCCGGCATCGAGTACATGCACATCTCCGATCCGGAGCAGCGCGAGTGGTTCCAGGACAAGCTGGAGCGGCGTTACGAGGCCCCCGGCCACGACGAGCAGCTGCGCATCCTGGGCAAGCTGAACCAGGCCGAGGCCTTCGAGACCTTCCTGCAGACCAAGTTCGTTGGCCAGAAGCGCTTCTCGCTCGAGGGCGGCGAATCCCTGCTCCCGCTGCTGGACGCCATCATCTCCGATGCCGCCGATGCAGGACTGGACGAGGCCGCCATCGGCATGAGCCACCGTGGCCGCCTGAATGTGCTCACCAACATCGCAGGCAAGACCTACGCCCAGGTCTTCCGCGAATTCGAGGGCACCCAGGATCCGGCAGGCGTGCAGGGTTCCGGCGACGTGAAGTACCACCTGGGTACCGAGGGTTCCTTCACCTCGGAGTCCGGTAACTCGACCAAGATCTACCTGGCCGCCAACCCCTCCCACCTGGAGGCCGTGAACCCGGTCCTCGAGGGGATCACCCGCGCCAAGCAGGACGTCATCGACCGCGGCGAGAACGGCTACTCCGTGCTGCCGATCGCCGTCCACGGCGACGCGGCCTTCATCGGCCAGGGTGTGGTTCCGGAAACCCTGAACCTCTCCCAGCTGCGAGGGTACAAGACCGGTGGCACCATCCACGTGGTGGTGAACAACCAGGTCGGTTTCACGACTCCCCCGGCCTCCGGGCGTTCCGCGGAGTACACCACCGACATCTCCAAGTTCATCCAGGCCCCCGTCTTCCACGTCAACGGAGACGATCCCGAGGCCGTGGTGCACGTGGCCCAGTTGGCCTTCGAGTACCGCCAGCGCTTCCACCGTGACGTGGTCATCGACCTCATCTGCTACCGCCGCCGCGGACACAACGAGGGCGACGACCCGTCGATGACGCAGCCGCTGATGTACAACCTGATCGAGGCCAAGCGCTCCACCCGCCGCCTGTACACCGAGGCCCTCGTGGGCCGCGGTGACATCACCCAGGACGAGGCGGATCAGGTCGTCGCCGACTACAAGGCCCGGCTCGAGACCGTGTTCGTGGAGACCCACGTGGCCCAGACCACCTCGGTTCCCGCGCTGGATGCCAGCGGCGTCAATGGACTGGACTCCCCCCGCGCCCAGTCCGAGGCCGAGCAGCCCGAGGACCCCCGGGCGCACGACACCGCGATCTCCCCGGAGCGCGTTGCCCGTGTGGGCCAGGCCCATGCCGACGTCCCCGAGGGCTTCACGGTCCACCCGAAGCTCAAGCGCGTGCTGGATTCCCGCCTGAAGATGGCTTCAGAGGGCAACATCGATTGGGGTATGGCGGAAGCCATCGCCTTCGCCTCCATCGTGGAGGAGGGCATCCCGGTGCGTCTCACCGGCCAGGATTCCCGTCGCGGCACCTTTGTGCACCGCCACGCGGTCTTCCACGATCGCAACAACGACGACGAGTGGACCCCGCTGCGTCAGATCAGCGACGACCAGGCGCCGTTCATGATCTACGACTCCCCGCTCTCCGAGTACGCGGTGATGGGCTTCGAGTACGGCTACTCGGTGGAGCGCACGGACGCACTGGTGCTCTGGGAGGCTCAGTTCGGCGACTTCGCCGACGGCGCCCAGACCGTCATGGACGAGTTCATCTCCGCAGGCGAGCAGAAGTGGAACCAGCGTTCCTCGCTGGTGCTGCTGCTGCCGCACGGCTACGAGGGTCAGGGCCCGGACCACTCCTCCGCTCGCATCGAGCGCTACCTGCAGCTGTGCGCAGAGGAGAACATGCGGGTCATCAACCCGACCACCGGCGCCAACTATTTCCACGCGCTGCGTCGGCAGGCCCACCTGCGCCCCCGCAAGCCCCTGATCGTGTTCACCCCCAAGCAGCTGCTGCGGCTCAAGGCGGCCGCCCAGCCCATCGAGGCGTTCACGCAGGGTCAGTGGCAGCCGGTCATCCCCGACGCCGCGGTCGCCAGCTCCGAGAGCGTGGAACGCGTTCTGCTGGTCTCCGGTCGCCTGTACTACGACCTGTTGGCCCGCCAGCAGGCCGCCGGCGACACCAAGACCGCCATCGTGCGGGTGGAGCAGCTGTACCCGCTGCCCGCCGAAGCGATCGAGGCCGAGCTCGCCAAGTACCCCAACGCCACGGTGCGCTGGGTGCAGGACGAGCCCGCCAACCAGGGGCCGTGGCCATTCATGGCACTGAACCTGGTGCCCGGCCTCGACCGCACGGTCGCCCTGGTTTCCCGTCCCGCCTCCGCCGCGCCTTCCACGGGATCGCACAAGCGACACGATGCGGAATTGGAGCAGATCCTCACCGAGGCCTTCCAGGCCTGAGACCATGTGAGCACTCCCCCGGCGCCGGGCCTCAGGCCCGGCGCCGGGCGCATAGCCCCCAACCCGTGAAGGAAGCCTGAACCGTGGATACCCGTTCCCTGCGTCTTGTTGCCATCGGCGACGAACTCTTGGCCGGTCACGGGGACCCGCGCGGCCTCGGATGGTTCGGTCGCGTGCTGGCACGCACCCCGAGCGACCAGGTGCAGCTGGAGCCCTACGTTCTGGCCTCGCCCAAGGAGACCACCGAGGAATTGGCCGGGCGCTGGTTGGGCGAGGCCCAGCAACGCTTCGATCCGGACGGGGCCAACCGAGTGGTCGTGGCACTGTCCACGGCCGATGAGGAGCACGGGGTCTCCACCGCTCGCTCACGCCTCAACCTGGCCAACATCCTCGATGCCGCGACGCAACTGAGCCTCTCCGCCTTCGTGGTGGGCCCGCCGCCCACCCTGGACCCGGAACGCAACAAACGCATCAGCCAGCTGTCCACGGCCTTCGGGGACGTCACCACCCGTCGCAACCATTTCTACGTGGACACGTTCACGCCGCTCGAGGGCCATGAGCAGTTCCGTGCCGACCTGGCCGCGCACCGAGGGGTGCCGTCCCAGCAGGGACACGGCTTGATCGCGTGGCTGGTTCTTCACCGCGGCTGGTACCCCTGGCTGGGGATCACCGAACCGGAGGAATGACCCCGGTTTCCTCAGGTCTCCCGCCTCGTGGGAGAATGGATGAGTTGACCTCGGGTGTCCGCCCGCCGTGACCGGCGTAGTGACCCCGCACGAGAATCCGACTGAAGCGAAGGAGAAGCACCATGAGCAAGCGCGCACGCAAGCGTCGCAGCCGTAAGCACGGCGGCGCCAACCACGGCAAGCGTCCCAACGCCTGATCGTCGAGCGTCCTTGTCGGACGCCCGGAACAAGGGCCGACGGCGTGTGGTCACCACACGCCGTCGGCCCTTGTCATGTCTCAGTGCCCCTCGCTGACGCGAATCTCCTCGATCCGGACCTTGATGCGGGCGTGCAAGGCGGCGGGCGCGGCTTCATGGCAGGAGCGGGCCACCACGGAGCGGATGATGCACTCGAGGTCGTACTGCTGAGCGCATTCCGGGCACTCGGCGAGGTGCTCCTGCAGCTGCAGCAGCTCTTCCCAGCTCAGCGCACCGTTGAGGTAGTCATGGATCCGCTCCATCCTGGTGTCGGGATCGGCCGAACTCCCACAGCGTTCGAGTTCGTCTCCTTCAGCGGATGCTGTCGCGTGATTCATTTTCCTGCGTCCTTGGTCTTGGTTTTCTGTGCCCGTTTCTTCGCTGCCGCCCCGACGTCGACGCCGCGCTCCGCGGCGTAGTCGCTCAGCAGTTCCCGCAATTGCTTGCGCCCGCGGTGCAGCCGCGACATCACGGTGCCGATCGGCACCTCGAGGATCTCCGCTGCCTCCTTGTACGGGAAACCCTCGATGTCCACGAAGTACACGGCCAGCCGGAAGTCCTCCGGGATCGCTTGCAGAGCGTGTTTGACGTCCGAATCGGGCAGATGATCCAACGCCTGCGCCTCCGCAGAGCGCAAACCCGGGTCGTGGTGGTCTATGGCCTGACTCAGCTGCCAGTCCTCGACCTGTTCCGTCCCCGAGCGTTTGGGCTCACGCTGGCGCTTCCGGTACAGGTTGATGTAGGTGTTGGTCAGGATCCGGTACAGCCACGCCTTCAGGTTGGTCCCCGGCTTGTACTGGTGGAAGGACGCGTACGCCTTGGCGTAGGCCTCCTGCACCAGGTCCTCGGCGTCTGAGGGATGGCGGGCCATCCGCAACGCGGCCGAGTACAACTGGTCAACGTATTGCAGGGCATCCCGTTCGAAACGGGAGCGTCGTTCTTCCTCGGTCTCCGTGGCGACGTCCACCGGAGGGGTCTCTGAGGTACTCATCCCGGCCGAGTCTACGTGCGTCTGCACGGGGGTCATGGTCGCTTCCACATTCGGTACAACGTTTCCTTGCGCCGCGGATATTCCGCGGGCCCACCAACCGCGTGGGATGATGGAGGAGTCCACACGCCGAATCAATCCGGAGGAAACATGTCGCCGATCCGTACCATCGCCCGTCCGCTCCTGGCCGCACCCTTCGTGGCAGACGCCGTGTCCCGGCTCCGCACTCCCGGCGCCACCGCCGCGTCGTTGCGCCCACAGCTGGAACGGCTTGCGCGCCGTTTCCCGGCACTGCGGGCCCTCGCGGATCGTCCGGAACTCTTCACGCGCACGGTGGGTGGCGTCGAGGCCGGCGCCTCCCTCCTACTGGCCCTGGGCAAGGCCCCACGTCTCTCCGCGGCGCTGATCGTTGCGACTCAGGCGGCCACCTTGCCCGGGGACCTCTCCGCGGCCAAGACGCAGGGGAATCTCGTGACCACGGCCGTGACCCGGGCAGGGCTGGTGGGCGGCGCCCTCGTGGCCAGCGTCGACGGCGGCTCCCGCAACAAGATCAAGGCCGTGAAGGCGAACGCAGCCAAGGCCACCAAACGGGCGCAGCGTCGGGCCGATCGGGCCGAGGCGCGTGCGGCCAAGGCCGTCAAGAGCGCCGCGGACTCCTCCCAGGACGCATGAGCCGAGTGCCCGTCCCCGACCCGTGGCCCGCGCCGGTCTCCCCAGGACCGCTCGATGCCACCGTGGCCATTCCCGGTTCCAAGTCGCTGACCAATCGGCACCTCTTGGTGGCGGCGTTGGCGCGGGATCCCGTGGAGGTCGTGGCGCCCCTGGACTCCCGGGACTCACGCCTGATGCAGCGCGCCCTGACCGGACTGGGATCCGGCATCACCGAGAGCACTCGGGACGGCAGCCCCGTCTGGACGGTCTCACCGCTGCCGTTGGGCCCGGAAGCCGGCTCCGACCCGGTCAGCATCGATACCGGGCTGGCCGGCACCGTCATGCGCTTCGTCCCCGTCCTCGCGGCGCTTCAGCGCCGCCCGGTGACCTTCGACGGCGATGCCGCCGCGCGTCGTCGGCCGGTGGGTCCCGTCCTGCAGGCGCTGCGCGCCTTGGGCGCCCACGTGGACGGCGGTGAGGAAGGCTTCCTCCCGTTCACGGTCACCGGTAACGAGGCGGTCGTGGGCGGCGAGGTCAGCATCGATGCCTCCGGATCCAGCCAGTTCGTCTCTGCGCTGTTGTTGGCTGCGCCCCTGCTCCCCCATGGACTCACGCTGCGCCACACGGGATCCTCACTACCCAGCCCCCAGCACATCGGGATGAGCCTCGACGTACTGCGCGCGGCGGGCATCACGGCCTCGGCCGCCCCCGATCATCGCTCGTGGCGCGTGGAACCGGGGGTTCCCTCCCCCGGCCGCGTCGTCGTGGAACCGGATCTCTCCAACGCCGGCCCCTTCCTCGGGGCGGCGCTGATCTGCGGGGGCTCGGTCCGCATCCCGCATTGGCCCGCCACCACCACCCAGATCGGTGCGCTCTGGGAGGAGTTGTTACCGCGCATGGGCGCGCGGGTTCAACGCCTGCCCGACGGCTCGTTGCAGGTCAGCGGTGACGGCGGCATCGCCGGCGGCGAGTTCGCCGATACCGGCGAACTCGCGCCGACCCTGGCCGCGCTGTGCGCTCTGGCCGACGGCCCCAGTCGGCTGACGGGCATAGCCCACCTCAGGGGCCACGAGACCGACCGGTTGGCCGCCCTCGTCGCCGAACTGGCCCGCGTGGGGATCCAGGCACGAGAGCTCGAGGACGGCCTGGAGATCACCCCGGGCGCCGCAACCGCGCACGGCGCGGTCTGGGAGAGCTACGAGGACCACCGCATGGCCACCGCCGGAGCCATGGTGGGGCTGAGGATCCCAGGCGTCTCGGTTCGGGACGTGGCCACCACCTCCAAGACCATGCCGGATTTCGTCCACATGTGGGAGCGGATGCTCGCCACAGCAGGCACGCCGACAGGAGACGTCGCGTGAGCCGTCGCGAGTACGACGAGTCCGACGTCAGGATCCGGCCCAACAAGCGTGGTTCCAAGCCGCGCAGCAAGGACCGACCCAAACACGAGAACGCCGTGCTCGCCAGAGTCATCGGCGTGGATCGCGGGCGTTATCAGAGCGTGGTGAACGAGGGTGATGCCGGTGAGCGCACGGTGCAGGCCATGCGTGCCCGCGAATTGCGGCGCCAGGCCATCGTGCCCGGTGACCTCGTGGGCATGGTCGGAGACACCTCAGGGGCGCAGGGGTCCTTGGCCCGGATCGTGCGGATCCAGGATCGTTCCACCCTCCTGCGGCGCAGTGCCGATGACACCGACGAGGTGGAACGCGTTGTGGTGGCCAATGCTGACAGACTGGTCATCGTGGTCGCGGCGGCCGATCCCGAACCCCGCACCGGATTCATCGACCGTGCGCTCGTTGCGGCTCACGATGCCGGGATCACCCCCGTCCTGGTGATCACCAAGGCGGACCTGCGTGAGCCCTCCGAGTTGGTGCGGTGCTACACGCCGTTGGTCTCACGTGTGATCGTCTCCCGCTCCGACGACGAGAACGTGGAGAATCCGGCGCTCTCGTCCGAGGCCGTCGAAGCCTTGCGCAGCGAACTGGACGGCCACATCTCCGCCCTCCTCGGCCACTCCGGGGTGGGCAAATCCACCATGGTCAATGCCCTGACCGGTGCGGGCCGCGCCACGGGTCACGTCAACGCGGTCACGGGACGCGGGCGGCACACCTCCTCCTCCGCGATCGCCCTGAAGCTGCCGGGTGCAAATCCAGGAAGCTGGATCGTGGACACACCTGGTGTGCGCTCCTTCGGGTTGGCCCATGTGCCTCCCGAGGGCGTGGTGAACGCCTTCGAGGACCTGGTGGATGCCACTGCTGACTGCCCGCGAGGATGCACCCATGCCGAGGACTCGCCCGGGTGCGCGTTGGACGGTTGGGTCGCTTCCGGGCATGCGGGCGTTTTCGGTGCGGCCCGGCTGGAGTCCCTCCGCCGGTTGCTGGCATCACGACAGGACGACACCCAGGCGGAGAAGGAACTCGGCAACCACTAGCATGGGATCCATGGCGAGCCATTCCGACGATCTGCACCTGGCCCATCTCATGGCGGAAGCCGTCGACGAGGTGACGCTGCGCCGCTTCCACTCCTCCGACCTGGTCGTGGAGACCAAACCCGATCTGACGCCTGTCACCGATGCCGACAAACGCGCCGAGGAATCCATCCGTGGGCACCTGGGACGCGCCCGCCCGCGCGATGCCGTCTACGGCGAGGAATTCGGCACCTCCGGGCACAGCGACCGTACCTGGATCATCGATCCCATCGACGGGACCAAGAACTTCGTCCGTGGCGTCCCCGTGTGGGCCACCCTGATCGGCCTGGTGGAGGAGGGCGAGGTCGTGGTCGGCATGGTCTCCGCACCGGCGCTCAACCGGCGATGGTGGGCCGCCAAGGATCAGGGGGCCTATGTGGGCCGTTCCCTGGCACAGTCCCGCCGCCTCCGGGTCTCCAAGGTCTCCCGGCTCGAGGATGCCTCACTCTCCTATTCCTCACTGACCGGGTGGCGGGAGAACGGTCATCTCGACGGGATGCTGAACCTTCAGGACCGCATCTGGCGCTCCCGCGGCTACGGGGACTTCTTCTCCTACACGCTGCTGGCAGAAGGGGCCGTGGACATCGCGACGGAGCCCGAGCTGAACCTCTACGACATGGCCGCACTGGTTCCCCTGGTGACGGAGGCCGGCGGCCGCTTCACCTCCTTGCAGGGCGAGGACGGGCCGTTCGGAGGCAACGCACTGGCCACCAACTCCCTGCTGCATGACGAGGTGCTCTCCGTCCTCGGGACCTTGGACGACGAGCCGACGCCCACGCCGATCCCCCGCTGATCTCCTTCGGCGCTGCTCCGCTGCCTTCCCCGGACACGACGACGGCGGGGCACCACGACCTTCGAGTCATGGTGCCCCGCCGTCGATACGTGTGGAGCCGGTTACTTCTTCAGCTGTGCCGTCAGACCCTGGATGAGGCTGCCCACGTACGCCGCGGCGCCGACCACAGCGACTCCGATACCGGTGGACAGGAACGTCTGGCCGACGTAGTAGAGCTTCTTGACCTCGACGTAGGTCTGGTCGTAGTCCTCTTCCGAGTGGGAGCTGGTGCCCGTCAGGGTGAAGATCAGCCCGAGGATCACCAGGACCAGAGCCACGCCAAGGGCGATCAGCCCGGCCAGGTTGAAGATCTTGGCGGTGTCGGCAGGAGCCTTGGGCTTGGGCTGCGCGTACTGGGCTCCGGGCTGCCCGTACCCTTGAGGAGCTCCAGGAGCGCCCTGGCCGGGTGCAGGAGCGCCGTACCCCGCCGGACCCGCCGGGTGGTGCGCAGAGGCCGAGGAGGGCGCCTGCTGGGGATGGGCCGGGTTGTTCTGTCCCTGCCAGCCGTTGGGGGTGGTCATGATGCTCCTGTTCCGTCAGAGCCGCTCTCGGGCGGGCGCCTGAATACGTATCGGTGTTAGTGCTCATCAAAGAAGCTACGTGGATTTGCCAGGGCGCACAAACCGAACACGCCACGGAGGCCAACCTTGCGGACACGACAAGACCCCCCGTCGATCCGAGGATCGACGGGGGGTCTGACAGGTGGAGCCGGCGGGAATCGAACCCGCGTCCGATGCTGTGATGCCAGGTCTTCTCCGGGCGCATTCCTGATTGAGATTTCTCTGCCCCATGAACCGTCACCAGAACGAGCGATTCGTGGATATCTCTGGGCACAGTCACGGTGGGTGTCCCTCACCACCCCCGTGACGCGGGTGGTGAAGCAGTGGCTACCTAGCTGACGTCAGGATCCCAGGCGATAGCATCCTGGGTCTGACGGACTGCTACTGGCTGCGATTATCAGGCAGCGAGAGCGAAGTCAGTGCGCTTGGATTCGGCACTTATGGTTTTGCAGAGAGCGTTGACGAGATGACTCTGCATCCTCGGCCCGCTTCCCCTGATCAACGACTGCATCGTCGAAACCGATCGGCCCCGTATGTGGTTGTCACGACGTTCTACCTTTCAGGCTTCCCGTCGAACCGTCCCGCGCTCTCACGCGGAATACATCAAGTCTAACGCACTTCATGGGCAGTTCATTCCCGCAGCCCGTCCTCTCCGGAAGACACGTTCAGCGGTGCCTCGGATACGGACTCAGGAGATGCCGCCGCGCCGGTTGGCAGCACGCATGGCCCGCTGGGCCTCACGGTTGTCCTGTTTGGCTCGCAACGCATGACGCTTGTCGTATTCCCGGTTACCACGGGCCAACGCGATCTCCAGCTTGGCGCGGCCTTCCTTGAAGTACAGCCGCAACGGGATGATCGTCAGACCGGCCTCGTCCACCTTCCGCTGGATCTTGGCGAGTTCGTCACGATGAAGCAAGAGCTTGCGACGACGCCGGGCGGCGTGGTTGGTCCAGGAGCCGTTCAGGTATTCGGGGATGTAGATCTGCTCCACGTAGAGCTCGTCACGGTAGAACTGGCAGAAGCCGTCCACCAGGGAGGACTTCCCCTCACGCAGCGACTTCACCTCGGTACCGGTGAGGACCATGCCGGCCTCCCAGGTGTCCAGGATGGTGTAGTCGTGGCGCGCCTTACGGTTCGTGGCAACAACGAGGTTCCGTGGGTCGTCGACCTTTTTCTTCTTGGTCTTGGCCATGGCCGTGTCCCCCTCGTCTACTGGTGCTCCACCGCTGTCAGCGGTGCCGACGCCCGTTGCTGGGCGCGGAAGTCACCATTTTAGCGCTTGTCGGTTGGGAATTCCCAACGGGTCACGGAAGGAGTCCGAGCGGGTTGCGGTAGCTACCGTCCACGATGGTCTCGAAGTGCAGGTGGCAACCGGTGGAGTTGCCCGTGGTGCCGACGTAGCCGATGGTCTGGCCCTGCTGAACCTTCTGACCGACGCTGACCGCCACCCTGGACATGTGGTGGTAGTTGGTGGTGAGGGCGTGGCCCTTCACGACCGCGTGGTCCAGGGAGACCACGATGCCGTGGGTGCTCTTGGAGCCGGCTTCTCGCACCGTGCCCGCGGCAGCGGCCTTGATGGGTGCCCCACATTGCCCGCCGTAGCCCCAGTCCTGCCCGCCGTGGACGTAGCCGCCCGTGCCGAGATAGTCGATGGTGCCTGCCGGCGTGGGCCGCCAGCCGAATCCGGAGGAGATGTAGCCGCCGGTCGAGGGGACGATGAGGCCCCACGAGGACTTCTGCACGGAACCGGACGGAGTCGCGTTGCTCGTGGCCGTGTTGGCCCTGGTCTGCGCAGCGGCCGCCTGACGCTGCAGCTTCGCCGCATTGGCCGCGCGAGCCTGGCGCGCCTTCTCTGCCGCGGCAGCCTTCTTCTTGGCCTCCGCACGGGCCTTACGTGCCCGTTCCTCCGCCTCACGCTTCAAGCGCTCCTGGCGTTCCTTGATCTGCGCGTCGATGGACCTCTGCTCGCTGCGCTGCTTGTCGAGTCGGCCCTTGGCCGAGGCGACCTCACCCTTGAGCCGCTTCTGAGTCGCAGAGGTCTTGGACACCAGGGAATCCAAGGTGGCCTTGGCCTGCTGCGCCTCGCTGCGGGCAGCCTGAGTCCGGCTGAGGGCGGCGTCCGCCTGCTCCTTGAGATCCTCGATCTCAGCGGCGATGGTCTTCAGCCGGGCCTCGTTGTTCCGGTTGGTCGCATCAGCCGAGCGCAGGTTCGCGATCTTCTTGTTGCGCGACTCCGCAGCACGGTTCGCCATTTCCATGGACGTCGCCATGTCCGAGGGGTCCGCGCCGGAGAAGAGCATGGACAGGTTGTTGTTGCTCTGTCCACCTTGGCGGTAGGCCTGCGATGCGATCTGACCGGCCGCTTGCTCGTTCTCGGCACGCGCGGCTGCATTGCGTTCCCGTTTGGCTTCCAGATCGGCCTGGTCCTTCTTCGCTGCGGTGAGCCGGTTCTGCAACGCGGTGAGCTCCCGCTGGGCGGCAGCCACCTTGGCCTCGGCGTCGCTGACCCGCTGCTTGGCCGCAGGCACCTTGTCCTGGTAGGACTTCAGCTGGTCTGCCGTGGTCTGGACCTCCGCGTGCAAGCCCTCGAGGTCCTCCTGTGTGCCCTTCACCTGCTTGTCGATCTGGGCCTTCTTGTCATCCAACTTGTCGGCCTGGGCCGGTACCACGCCCGCCCCGAAGGTGAACGCACCGACCAGCAGGGAACCGAGGACGGCGCGGGCCAGCTTGGCCGGCTTTCTCGACGCCGCCCGACGTGTGGGCTGGGTGGACCGAGACATGACAGATTTCGAGCTCACGAGGAGTTCCTTTCCGGCTGGTGGGGAAGACACCGGGATGGATCGGGATCGGTCGGGCGGGGCCCGAGGCGGACGGAGGGACTAAACCTTAAGGTATCGCCTCAAGGTCAGGACTGAGGAGAGGCCGGCCAACACCACGCCGATGAGGATGAGGACCGGAGCCACCCACCACATCTGTTCCACGCCGATGAAAGCGACGCCGGGGTTCTCCGGCGCGAGGCGGTCCTGGACCACGAACTGGAGCACCGCCCAGAGCACCGCCGAGGACAGGATCGCTCCGATCGCGGCGGCGATCACGCCTTCCAGGACGAAGGGCAGTTGGATGACGGTGCGGGAGGCACCGACCAACCGCATGATCCCTGTTTCCCTACGTCTGGAGAAGGCGGAGAGTCTGATGGTGGTCGCGATCATCAACACCGCGCAGACCAGCATCACCACCGCGATGACGATCGCGACGACGGAGGCCACATTGATCAGTTTGAAGACGGTGTCGAGGTAGTCGCGCTGGTCCGCAACCGAGTCCACCCCTGGCTGGGAGGAGAACTGCTCGTTGATCACGGGATACTTCTCGGGGTCAACCAATTTCACGCGGAACGAGCCGGGGAGCTGGTCCTCCGTCACCGACGACGCGATGTCGGAATTGGAGAACTGGTCCTGGAAGTGTTCAAAAGCTTCCTTCGGCGACTCGTAGGCGAACGAGTCGACGTACGGTTTCATCTGCGCGGAGTTGAGCAGCTCCTCGATGTGGTCACGCTGAGCGTCCGTGACCTCGGCAGGCTGCCCGTCGGAACCCACAGGACAGTTGCTGGAGACCGAGGTCGAGTTGCACATGAAGATGGCGACCTGGACCTTGTCGTACCAGTAATCCTTCATCTGGTTCACCTGGGACTGCAGCAGTCCCGATGCACCCACGAAGGTCAGCGACACGAAGGTGACCAGGATAACGGAGAGCACCATGGACAGGTTGCGACGCAGCCCTGTGAAGATCTCGCTGAGCACGAAGGAGAGTCTCATATCTCGTCCTCCTCGCTGTCGAAGGGCGCCAGAGCAGGCGCGCCCGCGATGTGGGAAACGCCCGAGGCGTGGTACTCACCCTTGGCCTCGTCACGTACCACCACGCCACCGTCGAGTTCGATGACTCGATGACGGCGCGAGTTCACGATCTCGTCATCGTGCGTGGCCATGACCACCGTGGTGCCGTTCTGGTTGATGCGTTCAAGCACTTCCATGATCCCGAGACTGGTTTCCGGATCCAGGTTGCCTGTGGGCTCGTCCGCCAACAGTATGGCGGGACGGTTGACGACGGCACGGGCGATCGCCACGCGCTGCTGCTCTCCGCCGGAGAGTTCGTGCGGGAGGCGTTGTTCCTTCTTCTCCAGGCCGACGGTGGCCAGCACCTCGGGTACGGTCTCCTTGATCATGGCGCGGGATTTACCGATCACCTGCATGGCGAACGCCACGTTCGCGAACACGGTTTTCCCCGGCAGGAGTCGGAAGTCCTGGAACACCACACCGATGTTGCGGCGCAGCAGCGGAACCTTCCACCCAGGCAGTCGATCCACGTTGGTCCCGGCGACATACACGGAACCGCTGGTGAGTTGTTCCTCACGCAGCACCAGCCTGATGAAGGTGGACTTACCCGAACCCGAAGGTCCCACGAGGTAGGCGAAGTCGCCGCGGTCCACCGTGAGGTCCACGTCGCGCAGCGCAGGGCGCTCACGCGAGTCGTAGACCTTGGTGACGTGGTCGAAAGTGATCATAGAGTCCCTGGCACACCAGCCGCAGGCGGATACGGACGAGTCTGTGTGCCGGAGGTCGGGGAAGGAGACCGCCAGTGTCCGACCACTTTACGCACCGTACGTGATCAAATCGTGATCCTTCGCGTGCGTGTCGGGCACCGGAGGCTGTGAATCCTGGTCGGCTCAGAACAACGCGATGGGCTGAGGGGCTGGGAAGATCGCGTCCAGTTCCGCCAGTTCCTGGGCCGTGGGAGTCCAGGTCCATGCCTCGGCGTTCTGCGCGATCTGCTCCGGGCGCGTGGCACCGGCGATCACCGAGGCCACCGGATCCTGAGCCAGCAGCCACCCGAAGGCGACGATGACCTCGGACAGTCCCCGTGCTGCGGCGAACTCACCGAAAGCCACCAGCTGATCCAGGTCCGCGCTTTCCAAGACCTCTTGGCGCGAATGCGAGAGCCGGCTGCCTGACGGGGCCTGGCCAGAGGAGTACTTGCCGGTCAGCAGGCCGTTGGCCAAGGGGAAGTACGGCAGCACGCCGAGGCCGTAGGCGCGGGATGCGGGAAGCACCTCGAGCTCCGCACGCCGATCGATCAGGTTGTAGTGGTTCTGCGCGGAGATGAAGCGCTCCGTCCCCAGCTCGCGGGCCACGAACTCGGCCTCGGCGATCTGCCAGCCGGCCCGGTTCGAATGCCCGATGTAACGCACCTTGCCGGAAGTCACCAACGTGTCCAGGGCGGAGAGCGTCTCCTCGATGGGGGTGGCCGGGTCGGGAGTGTGGAACTGGAAGAGATCCAGGTGGTCGGTTCCCAAACGTCTCAGGGAGTTCTCGACCGCCGTGAGAACGTAGCGTCGGGAGCCGCGCGCGCCGAAGTCCGGCCCGTTGGCCCCGCGCACATCCATGCCGAACTTGGAGGCGACGACCACCTCGTCGCGGTGCGAGCCGAGGGCCTTTCCCAGACGGGTCTCGCTCAGCCCGGCCTCCACACCGTAGTTGTCTGCGGTATCGAAGAAGGTGATTCCGGCGTCCAGCGCAGCGTGGACCACCGCGTCCGCTCCATCCTGGTCCAGCGTCGCGGTGCCGGAACGTCCCAGGTTGTTGCAACCGAGGCCGATCCGCGAGACGGTCAGCCCCGAATTCCCCAGACGGGTGGTGGGCATGTCGGTCATGTCAGTTCTGCTCCTGCAACTCGTTGACGGTCTCCTCGTCCACCGGGAAGGAACCCCGGTAGGGCTGCGGCTGCTTGACCCTGGCGTCGGCCGGTTCGGAGCCAGCCGCCACTGCGATCACGGCACGGTTCACGTCGGAGCGGACGGTCTCCCGCAGGCACGTCATGACGGCCTTCACCGCAAGCTTGGGGGCAGGCGTGAGCACCGTGACCGTGAGCCCTGAGGCGCCGAACACCGAGGCCTCCACGGTTCCGAGGCCGCGCCAGGCCAGGTGACCGGTCAAACCCGACACCACGGCGTCGCGCAGGGAGCGGTCACGCGCCTGTGGCTCGGCGTGCTTGAGTGGGAAACGAACGTGCAGCCAGGACTGCTCCTCGACGGCCAGTTCACGGTATCCATCGGTCTCACAGGACTCCGCGAAGGCGGCCAGCAGTCCCTCGCCGGCCTCCGGAGTCAGGTCGTCCTCCACCACCGGGGTCTCGGAAAGTCGCCCTACAGGGCCCCGGTTGATCACGAACTGAGCCGTCTCCTCGTCGTACCACGCCTCGCGGAAGCTCAGGCTCCCGTCCTCCTCAGTGCGGTACGTGCGCAAAATCGCCATGCTGTGCCCTCTTCTTTCCTTCAGCGCCCCAGCAGGGCGCGGCCTTGAGCGAAGCGCGCCTTCGCGCGCCCGTCGAACGGTGGTGTGTGGTGCCCGACGGCGGCCAGCAGCTTGGCCGCCTCGGCTCGCGTGGCGTGGATCAACTCCTGTGGGTAGCCGAGTTCTTCGCTGTGCTGCTCGAACTCGTCCTCATCGTCCAGATAGACGTCCTGCCCTGCCCGCTCCACGACGTCCAGGTCCATGTCCACCGAGTGGACCTCCCATTCCCCGGAAGCCAGAGGTGACCAGCCGATCTCGGTGGACACGTCGATGTAGATCAGCAGTCCGTTACGGCGCACACCTGCGTGGAAGGTCGCGATCCACTCCCCCGTGTCAGGGATGAGGACCACGGCATCGTCGCCTGCCGTGAAGGCGGCGCCGGGGCGAGCCACGAAGGAGCCGGCCGGTTGATAGATCCACTCTCCGTCGTCGTCGGAGCCCAGGGCGACGCCGTCCACGACCCAATGCGCGTATCCGTCGTATTTCCAGGCCCGCGTCACGACGCGCTCCCCCGGAACCAGCGGCTCCGGCCTACGAGGACGCTGCGGAACCACGCGGGCACTGATCGGCTGCCGATTCATCACGGAGATCAACTCTACTAGCACGAGGGCCCGGTCCCTCCCCTGAGTATCAGGGGAGGGACCGGGCCCTCGTGGGTAAGACCTGGATCAGGCCTCTGCGGCGATGTTGCGCAGCACGTACTGCAGGATGCCGCCGTTGCGGTAGTAGTCGGCCTCACCGGGGGTGTCGATACGCACCACGGCGTCGAACTCGGTGACCTTACCGTCCTGGGCGGTGGCCGTCACGTGGACGGTCTTGGGGGTGGAGCCATCGTTGAGCGCGGTGACGCCGGAGACCGCGAAGGTCTCGGTGCCGTCCAGGCCCAGCGTGTCAGCGGACTCGCCCTCGGGGAACTGCAGCGGGAGAACGCCCATGCCGATCAGGTTGGAGCGGTGGATGCGCTCGTAGCTCTGAGCGATGACTGCGCGAACGCCAAGCAGTGCGGTGCCCTTGGCTGCCCAGTCACGCGACGATCCGGTGCCGTACTCCTTACCGGCCAGGACCACGAGCGGGGTGCCCTCGGCCTGGTAGTTCTGAGCGGCGTCGTAGACGTAGGACTGGGGGGCGTCGGCCTGAGTGAAGTCGCGGGTGAAGCCACCCTCGACGCCGTCCAGCAGCTGGTTCTTGATGCGGATGTTGGCGAAGGTACCGCGGATCATGACCTCGTGGTTACCACGGCGGGAGCCGTAGGAGTTGAAGTCCTTGCGATCCACACCGTGCTCGATCAGGTACTTACCGGCCGGGGTGTCCGACTTGAAGGAACCTGCGGGCGAGATGTGGTCGGTGGTGACCGAATCGCCCAGCTTGAGCAGCACGCGGGCGCCATCGATGTCCTGCACCGGAGCCGGGGTGGACTCCATACCCTCGAAGTACGGGGGCTTGCGGACGTAAGTGGACTCGTCGGCCCACTCGAAGGTGTTGCCCTCGGGGGTGTCGATGGAGCGCCAGCGCTCGTCACCGTCGAAGACGGAGGCGTAGTCCTTGGAGAACATGTCGCGGTCGATGGAGGCGTCGATGACTTCCTGGACCTCGACCGGGTTGGGCCAGATGTCGGAGAGGAAGACGTCGTTGCCGTCAGCGTCCTGCCCCAGGGCGTCGTTCTCGAAGTCGAAGTCCATGGTGCCTGCCAGGGCGTAGGCGATGACCAGCGGCGGGGAGGCCAGGTAGTTCATCTTCACGTCCGGGTTGATGCGGCCCTCGAAGTTACGGTTACCGGAGAGCACCGCGGTGGCGGTGAGGTCGTTGGCCTGGACCGCCTCGGAGATCTCGGTCTCCAGCGGACCGGAGTTACCGATGCAGGTGGCGCAGCCGTAGCCCACGATGTAGAAGCCGAGCTCCTCGAGGAACGGGATCAGACCGGACTTCTCGTAGTAGTCGGTGACGACCTTGGAACCGGGGGCCACGGAGGTCTTGACCCACGGCTTGGCCGCGAGGCCCTTCTTCACGGCGTTGCGGGCCAGGATGGCCGCGGCGAGCATGACGGAGGGGTTGGACGTGTTGGTGCAGGAGGTGATGGAGGCGATGGACACGAAACCGTGATCCAGCGCGAACTCGCGACCGTCTTCCATCGTGACGTCCACGGACTTGGACGGACGGCCGAGGCCGAGCGCGTCCTCATCCTGCGTGTAGGTGTGGATGTCCTTGCGGAACTGCTCCTTGGCATCCGTCAGGACGATGCGGTCCTGCGGGCGCTTGGGGCCGGCGATGGAGGGAACCACGGTGGAGAGGTCCAGCTCGAGGTACTCGGAGTACTTGGCTTCCTTGGAGGCGTCGTGCCAGAGGCCCTGCTCCTTGGTGTAGGCCTCGACCAGAGCCAGGTTCTCGTCACTGCGGCCGGTGAGGTGCAGGTAGTCCAGGGTGACCTGGTCGATCGGGAACATGGCGGCGGTGGAGCCGAACTCCGGGGACATGTTGCCGATGGTGGCGCGGTTGGCCAGCGGCACGGCCGCGACGCCCTCGCCGTAGAACTCCACGAACTTGCCGACCACGCCGTGGTCGCGCAGCATCTCGGTGATGGTCAGCACCACGTCGGTGGCGGTGGCGCCAGCCGGGATGGAGCCGGAGAGCTTGAAGCCCACCACGCGAGGGATCAGCATGGAGACGGACTGGCCGAGCATGGCAGCCTCTGCCTCGATGCCACCCACGCCCCAGCCGAGCACACCCAGGCCGTTGACCATGGTGGTGTGGGAGTCGGTTCCGACGCAGGAGTCGGGGTACGCGCGCAGCTTGCCGTCCACCTCACGGGTCATGACGGTGCGTGCCAGGTACTCGATGTTGACCTGGTGAACGATGCCGGTTCCCGGGGGAACCACCTTGAAGTCATCGAAGGCGGTCTGGCCCCAGCGCAGGAACTGGTAACGCTCGCCGTTGCGCTGGTACTCGATCTCCATGTTGCGATCGAGGGCAGCCTCGGAGCCGAAGGTGTCGATCTGCACCGAGTGGTCGATGACCAGCTCGGCGGGGGCCAGCGGGTTGACGCGGGAGGCGTCGCCGCCCATGTCCTTGACGGCCTCACGCATGGTGGCGAGGTCGACGACGCAGGGAACGCCGGTGAAGTCCTGCATGATCACGCGGGCAGGCGTGAACTGGATCTCCACGCTGGGCTCGGCGTCCGGATCCCAGTTGGCCAGGGCCTTGATGTGATCTGCTGTGATGTTTGCGCCGTCCTCGGTCCGCAGGAGATTCTCCAGCAGCACCTTCAGGCTGTACGGCAGCTTGTCTGCGCCTTCCACGGCGTTCAGACGGAAAATTTCGTATTCGGTCCCCTGGACGTCCAATACGCCCTTGGCACCAAAGCTGTCCACGTTGGTCATGGGACTCCTCTCGCTTTCACTCCATCATGATGGTCGCAGCCCACCCCTGCCAGTGAGGGTCACCTCACCATGAAACGCAAGAGAAGCGCGACGGAGATACTTCCCCATTCTAACAATGTCAACCCCCGAATCTCGACACGCGATCGTTCGGGTTACGCAACGGTCGCAAACGGCCATCGTCCCTGGGCGACACGCCGCATTGCGTCACGACTCCCGTGCGCCATTCTCAGGCCTTGGTGAACACGGCCACGGACTCCAGATGGTGGGTGTGCGGGTACAGGTCGAATCCGCGGATTCGACTCATCCGGTAGCCTGCCTCCGCCAGACGTGCCGCGTCCTTGGCCAGGGCTGCAGGGTCGCATGCCACGTAGACCACCGTGTCCGTGCCCGACGCGGCGATGGCCGAGACCGCGCGAACGCCGGCTCCCGCACGGGGCGGATCGAGCACCACTGCGTTGTACTTTTCCGCGTCGGTCTCGAGGACGCGTTCCACGCGTCCTTGCACAGCGGTGGCCTGCGGGAATCGGCGCAGGTTGTATTCGGCATCCCGGTGGGTACCCGGTGCGCCCTCGATGGACACGAGCTTCCCACTGCCGGTGACGGCCTGTGCCAGTGGCACGCTGAAGAGGCCCGCCCCACCGTAGAGGTCGGCGACCGCCTGTCCCTGCTCCGCTCCGACCGCATCCAACACGGCCCTGGTCAGAGTGACCGGCGCGCTTCGGTGTACCTGCCAGAAGCCCTCCCCCGTGACCCTGAAGTCGAACCCCTCGACGCGTTCGATCAGGTCGGTCGCTCCGCGCAGCGGGGTCAAGGACCCCGCGCCGTCGGCAGCGGCGCCACCGGTCTGGACCAACGAGGCCACCGCCACGCCGTCGGGCAGCGAGGCCGCCACGCGCTCCACCGCCGCCAGGCCGGTCCTGGTGGGGGCAGATACGGGGCGAGGACCACGACCGCGGCGTCCGCGGGCCTGCCGAGGAGCACTGGTCCGCGTTTCCGGCACCAGCAGGACCAGCGCTTGACCCTGGGTCGGTACGGCCACCTCCACCCGCTCCAGGCCGCTCAGGTCAAGGTCCCCGAGCCCGAGCCGGTCCACGGCCGCCACCGCCAACGGGAATTCCGGGGTGGGGATCATGCGGTGTGAGGCGCGGGCGCGCATGGCCAGGCGGCCCCCGGCATCCACGCCGAAGGCTGACCTGGTGCGCCAGTGCAGCCCGTCCGCCGACTCCTCCAGGGCCGGTTCCACGCCGGTGAAGCCGAGGTCGGCGGCGTCGATCCCGGCCAGCCTGCTCAGCTGCCCCTCGAGAATCCGCCCCTTCAGCTCCCGCTGATAGGCGAGCTCCAGGTGTCCGAACTCCGCGCCTCCCGGGACCTCGTCCGGACCGTGCAGCAAGACGTCCGCTTGCGGCCACACGTGCGGGACCCGGTGCTCCGATGCCGAGAGCACCTCGATGACGTCGCCTGCCAGCCAGCGAGCCTTGGGCTTGTGCGGATCCAGCCTGACCCGAACGCGTTCACCCGGTGCCCCGTGCCGGGCGAAGACCGCACGCCCGTCCACGCGTCCCACCACAGGACCGTCCTTGGCGATGTCGGTGAGTTCCACCTCCACGACCTCGGCGTCGCGTGGCTCCTGGTCGGCGTGCACTTGCTCGGTCACTGGCTCATTCCCCCGTCTCGTTCTGCATGCTCTTGTGTGGTGCCTGAAGCGTGTGGTCCCTCAAGCGTGTGGCCCGGCGTCCGCTCCGGCGTGACCGCGGCGGCGGCCTGCCCGCTCAACTGCCACGGGACCGTGGCCAGGACGACTCCCGGCTCCCTGCGCAACCGAGACCTCAAACGGATACCGGCCTGATTGTGGACCAGTGTCTCCCACCAGTGCCCCACCACATATTCCGGCAGGTACACGACCACCAGATCACGTGGGCCCTTGCGGCGCAGCCGCCTGATGTGGTTCAGCAGCGGCGGGAGCATCACCCGATACGGGGAGGCCAGCACGGTCAGCGGTGTGGGTAGACGCAGCGCGGTCCACGCTTCAACGGCTCGCGAGGTCTTCTCCGGGTCGTTGTCGACGAGCACCGCTTCGAGGTGGTGGGGTCTCGTGGCCCTGGCGTAGCTGAGGGCCCGGAGGACCGGCTTACGCACGGTGGAGACCAGGACCAAAGCGTGGACCCGGGAGGGCAGGGAGGTCTCCGGTGCGGTGCCGTCGGTTCCCTCCGCCACCGCGAGTTCGGCGTCCACCCGCATGTAATGTGCGTGAATCCGCGTCATCCCCAAGGTGAGCACCACGATGGCCACCACGGCCAGCCAGGCGCCATGGGTGAACTTGGTGATGAGCACCACGGCCAGCACCAACAGGCTCAGGGTGGCCCCCACCACGGAGAGCACCCGCCGCCGATGCAGTGCCGACTTCCTTGCTCCACGCGGAAGCGCGCGCAGCCGCAGTGTCCAATGCCGCGTCATGCCCGCCTGGGAGAGCGTGAAGGAGACGAAGACACCGACCACGTACAGCTGCACCAGCACGGACAGATGCGCCCCCGTGGCCAGTACCAACACCAGAGCGGAGGCTGCGAGCACCAGGATCCCGTTGGAGAATCCCATCCGGTCACCGCGGGTGCGCAGCTGCCGAGGCAGATAGCCATCCGTGGCCAGGTGGAAAGCCAGGCGAGGGAAGGAACCGAAACCTGAGAGCCCTGCGGCCAACAGCACCAGCACCGTGACGGCGCCGAAGGCAATGACCGGCCAGCCGCTGCCGAACACGGCCTGCGTCAGCTGGGACAGGACCGGGGCCTGGACGTAGTCCTCGACGGCCGCGCCGTGCAGGGAAAGCTGGGTCGAGGGATCCTCCACGACGTTGACCCCAGTGGCCCTCGCCAACCACATCACGCCCAACGTCAGCGCCGTCGCGGTCAGGCCCAAACACACCAGCACCCGGCCGGCATTCACGGCCCGCTGGCGGGCCAGCTCGGTGACACCCGAGATGGGCGTCTCGACTCCCGTGAGCGCGGCCGATCCGGTGGAGAAGGCTCTCAGCACCAGCGCCAGGCCCAGGAGCCCGGTCACCCCTGCATCGTCCACCGGGATCAACGTGAACTCCGCACTGGGGGCCCTGCCCAGACGTCCCGCTGCGGAGAGCACCAACCCCACCACCACGATCACGACGAGGGTGAGGACGAAC
>NZ_JALAGT010000048.1 GCF_022712295.1 Galactobacter sp. | reverse complement strand
GCCGATGTACTTCGGCTTATCCTTCGTTTTCACTGCCGGCCGGGGGTGGGCCGGTTCCGGGCGGAACCGGACCACCGCCGTCGCGCATCATGACGCGTGACCGCATGACTCGGTTCTACGTCACTGGAGTTTTCTACCGATGTCACATAATCTTCTGCGCACGGACTGCGGGGTGGGCCCTGCCGGTCACGACACCTTGCGAAGGATGCCGGTATGGACGGTCGGACGGCCACGTGGAGACGCCGGTTCGCCGCGTTGCTGTGCGCTGCCGCCGTCCTCGCGACCGCCGGATGCGTGCGCTTGGGCAGGGACCAGGACACCCGTCCAACCACGGCAGAGGAGACGCTGCATCTCTTCGACGCCTACGCGCAGGGGATCACCGATCCCGTCCTGGGACACACCGTGCGGGTCACCGGCGTTGGTTACGGCCTGCCGGATCTGGAATCCTCCGGCAAGTATCCGATGGTCCTGATACGGGTGAAGGCCACGGCAGGCCCCAAGCAACGCTCTCCATACCCGCTCTCCTGTGCAGATCTCAACGTGCGGCACGGCGCCGCGGTGAAAAGTGACCACTACCACCCGGTGAACACCTCCCTGAGTGCTGTGGGGCTGCGCCCGCTGCTGCCCGTCGAGGCAGGGGACACGGCCGAGGGGTGGTGCACCTATCATCGCCGGGAGGACGACGCAGACGATCTGCAGGTGGAGTACAGCCGCGAACGCTACCGAGACGATCACGGAAAATGGTTGGAGCCCGCCTACCAGCTCTCCGAGATCGAGCCGGAATCGGAGATCGATTGGGCTTCCTCCACCCCGACCGAACCGTCCCCCTCGCCGGCACCTTCGTCCCCCGACTCCTCAACCGACGAGCCCGCGGACGACTCCACGGAGTCGGAGTCGGCGACGCCCTCGTCGCCGACCGTCCGGCAAGCGACGTCCGATTGGATTCACGACGAGGAGACCGGCACGGCCGTCCGGGCCACGGGGGTCATCCCCAACCTCACGTTCACGCCCTCCGACGATACGACCAGCGTTGCGGTACGCGTACAGGTGGACGGCTCCAGAGTGGAGCGGGTGGACCCTTCCGAGCTGAACCGCAACCAGCAGGTGCAGTGCACCAATTTCCGACTCTGGGGCACCGCTGACAGGGAAGGAGTCCGGAGCGAGGACCTGATGAGATGGAGCCTCGAGAACCTGAGGGACAAGGACGGCGAAGAATTGAAGGAACTGCCGGACCTCGATCTGGGCCAGGACGGCCAAGGCTGGTGCATCTTCAAGATGCATCGACCCGATCTTGATGACCTGCAGTTGGAGTACATGAGGCCCGCCTTCTGGTTCAACGAGACCCTGGGCACGGACCGGACCATCAGGCCACCAGTGTCGGCGCTGATCTCCATCGATTTGGGGCAGGAGGTCGCACCATGATCCACACGGAGCATCGAAGGAAGCTCCGCCTCGGCCACTGTCTGAAGCTAACGGTGTCCCACCATAAATAAGCTGACATTGGAATTCTTCAATCTTCGTGACTATTCTCGTTACCACCGCACCCGGCACCGGCCGGGGAGCCTTCAGCCGAGGAAACGAGACATGAAGACCATTGGCCCCAAGTATTTGAAGACCGCCGCCGCCTCCGTCGGCATCGCCGCGCTGTTGGCGCTGACAGCCTGCAGCGGCTCGGACGACGAGAAACCGGCACCGGAATCGACCACCTCCTCCGCCGCTGAGGAGGAGACCACCGAAGCCCCCGCTCCCGAGGAAACCGAAGAGTCCGAGGAGACGGCCGCCGCCGAGGAGTCCGAGGACAATGGCGGCGAGTCCGCTGACGGCGAGCTGACGGAGATCAAGGCCAGCTCGGACAAGGGCACGGACTCGGTGCTGGAACACAGCTTCGAGGCCACCGGAATCGCGCTGGGATTCAAGGGCTCCGGTGACCGCGTTGACCCTCCGGGAAACAACAAGTACGTGGCCATCAAGGTGAAGGCCACCGCAGGCACCAAGTACTCCAACGGCCTGAGCTGCACGGCCTTCAAGCTCCAGGATGACAAGGCGAGCACGCCCAAGGGTTCCTACTCGCTGGTCAAGGACCGCCTCGAAGAGCTGGGGCTGACCCCCTTCGAGACCGTGCGTCGAGGCGAGACCGGCGAGGGCTGGTGCGCCTACTACTTGGAGAACCCCACCAAGGACAATCTCACCCTGGTCTACTCACGACTTGGCCTGAAGGATTCATCCTCCGGCAAGGAAGAGCCGCCTGAGTCCAAGGAACTGAAGATCACCCCAGAAGGCTGATCGCCGTTCAGTAAAAGGGTCGCCGGGTCCATGATTGGACCCGGCGACCCTTTTTCGTTCCTGCCCCTCATCGGAATCCGACGCCCCATCCGACCGTATCCACCACCCCAGACATTCCGTCAGTGCCACATGGGGAACCTACGCTGGCCTGACGGAAGGCCTGGGCAAGGAGTCACGCCGAGGCACCCACGACCTTGAGTGCCCCCTTGTCTCGCACCGGACGCCCCTGCGACTCCACGACCGGCGACCCCTGCGCCCTCTCCCCGACCGGGTTCTCGGGCTCCTTCACCAGCAGCCGGAATCCGATCCCACGCACGGAGACCACCTGCACTCCCCCACCGACTGCGGCCAGCCGCCTGCGCAACCGCTTCACCGCGGAGAACAGCATGTCGGTGTCCCCCAGATACTCGACGTCCCACACGGCCTCGATGATGTCCGCGAACGTCCAGACCTTCCCGGTGTCGCAGGCCAGCAGCTGCAGCAGATCGAATTCTCTGGCAGACATGTCCACGATTCGGCCGTCCACCGCGACCTCGCGCAGTCCTCGATCGATCACCAAAGGCCCGACGGTCAGGCATCGAGTGGGCGCCTCCGGCGCCTCGGTGGGGCCGCCCACGGCTCCGAGGCCTTCGGTGCCAGGGTGCGTCGTGTCGTCGGACATGGATACCGCGCTTGCCAGCAGGGATTCGACGACGCCCGCGTCCGCGGCGGCGACCACCACGGCGGCGCCATCCAGCGCGCGGGCCAGGGCGGCGACGTCCTCCGGCGTGGAACCCACGCAGATGACGTATCGGGTGTCTTTCCCTGCGGTTGACACGGCGACCTCCTGACGGGGGTGGATGGAGCGCGATGCCCGCCCAGAGGGCGGTCACGCTAGGGCCAGAACCTGAACGACTTGTTTCAGTCTTACACATCACGGTGTTGCTGAACACAGCTGATTCTCAACGAAATCTAATTTTCACGGCATCCGTGTCGCACGACGTCACACAAGCCGTTGCGGGCCGTGCCTGCTGCTCGCTGGCTAGTGGCGCTGAGTCCGGCTGATGGCGCAAAGAGCAGGGTCGGGGGGGGGGGGGGGGGGGGGGAGGCGGCGCGCCCCCGGGAAGGGAACCAGGCGGGCGAGCAACGCCCGCAGCGCGCGCACCGACAAAACACAAACGACGGCG
>NZ_JALAGT010000047.1 GCF_022712295.1 Galactobacter sp. | reverse complement strand
GCTCCGGCTACGGCCGCGACCTGTCCATCTACGCCCTGCAGGACTACTCCCGCACCAAGCACATCCAACACAACCACGCCTGAGCAACGGCTCCGCCAGTGCACCCCATCAGATGGCAGCATCCGGAAATGCGGGCACGGATCGTGCCCGCATTTCCGGAAACTGCCAGCAGGGAATCAGAAGTAGTTCTCGGCGCGCTCCAACAGGCGGCCCGCAAGGGCCAGCCTGTCGCGCGCGGCCTGAAGCAGGTCGTCGTGCCCTTCGCCCGGCATACCGGCGATCAGGGTGAGAACAACGGCTGCGGAACGCACCCACAGGCCTCGTGGATCGCCGCCCTGCCGAGCCACATCGGCCACGAGTGCAGGTGTGATCCAGCGCAGGAGCTTGGGCACATCGAGGTATCGGTGATCCAGGGACGGGAGGACGGCCAAGTGCGCCACGAGGCACGCGAGGTCGTCAACCCGATAGCCCGGCCCCACGCCATCCAGGTCCAACAGCCCCGAGATCTGGGAATCATGGACAAAGACATTGGCCTCGTAGAGGTCGCCGTGGGTTGGTACCACCTGTCCAGGGTGAAAGTTGGCGAGACCCCAACGGATGCGCTGCAACAGCATGTCGATCTCAGGGACCATGCCGGGGAAGGCGGATCTCGCAGCGAGTGCGTGGTCCTCGATCCTGTCGCTCCACGAATCCTTACGCTCCAACTTCAAGCACTCGGCAGGCAACCGGTCCAGAACCGAGATGAGGTCCGCAGTGCTCACGGGATGCATTTCCTGGGATGCGAGCGCCGTGGCGAGGGAGTGCCCCGCTGCAACATCCAGGGCGATGGTGCCGTCCCGTACCACGTCGGTGGGTCCGGTTGCATCATTCGGCAGCCGCAGCCGAGGCACCGGAAGACCCGCGTGGGTGAGCATGAGGTGACGTTGCGCCAAGTCTGCTGCGCGGGAATGAAGCACTTTGAGGAAGAAGGCCGTACCCGGCTGAGTCTGGTCCAGGTCTGCGACGAGGACCGCCCTGCGCAGTGGCCGGTATGCGCGCGTGCGAACCTGAGTCACTGTATGCCCGTGCCCCCAGCGTGCCTGCACCTGCGCGGGGTCCACTGCTGCGGGCAGACCGGGGAGTTTGGGGTCGTAGGGATGCGGCCACAGCACCACCATGCCACCAGGCCCTTGGGCAAAACGCGGCTCGCAACCGGCCGGAACCGCCGCCAACGTCGCTCGGTCCAGGATCTCCGTCGTCAACCCGATGATCATGGGTTCAGGGGTGTCAGGAGCGGAGACCTGCAGCAGCGCGGAGACGCCGGCACCTGGCCGGTGCTGCACCGTAACCGGGTGAACCCCTGGGAAGGTGCCGTACTGCCCCAAGGCATCGGCAACCCACGGGGACAGGTCAGCGGAGGAGAGCCATGCGATCTGCGAGGCCGGGTCCCAGTTGGTCTGTGTCACGCAGTACTACCTCCTTGTCTCGTTCAGCCTCTCACGTCCTGGCGTCGCTCAGCCCCTCTTGGCATGCCTTCTGGCGTGTCACGGGTATGCTGTGGGTCACAGGAAGAACCTTGTGACGCACATCTCCTTGCGTCACCAGCTCGTGACAATTACATAACGTTTGAAAGTGGCATTCCCATACCTCGAAAAGTGCAGCAGAATGGGCGACACGCCACTGACATATCAGTTGTTGGTCAAGAAAGTACGACGCCGCCAAGTGGACAGAAGCGGAGATCCACACAACAGTGAAAGGGGCACCCGACACATAACGGGTCAAGCGAATCGAATTCGAAACGGTGTGAGTCGGCCTCGGGCAGGAAACCGACGGCGACTCACACACCATCAATGAAAGGACGGATACCGTACCGTGGCACAACCCACCACCACGACGGCTCCTCCAGCCGCGTCAGGCACACATGACACGGCCCTGAGCGTTCAGGGCGTCTACAAGATCTTTGGGCCCAAGCCCGGAGAAGCACTCAAACAGCTCCGTGCGGGACGAACCCGCGAGGACGTCTCCAAGCTCGGGACGGCCGCCGTCATCGACGCGAGTTTCGATGTGGCACCCGGCGAGATCTTCGTGGTCATGGGCCTGTCCGGGTCCGGCAAGTCCACGCTGATCCGCACACTGAACGGTCTTTGGGACGTCACTGCCGGATCCGTGATGGTCGGGGGCGTGGACCTGGCCAAGGCCAGCAAGCATCAGCTGCGTGAGGTCAGGGCCACGAAGATCTCCATGGTCTTCCAGCACTTTGCCCTCCTGCCCCACAAGTCCAACCTGGAGAACGCGGCATACCCCCTGGAGATCCAGGGCGTCCCCAAGGAGGAACGCCACAAGAAGGCCCGTGAGGCCCTCACCATGGTTGGCCTCGGCGACTGGATCGAGCACTACCCGTCCGAGCTCTCGGGTGGTATGCAGCAGCGCGTGGGCCTTGCCCGTGCCCTGGCTGCGGACACCGATATCCTGCTCATGGATGAGGCCTTCTCCGCATTGGATCCCCTGATCCGCCGCGAGATGCAAGACCAGCTCCTGGTGCTTCAGCGTCAGCTGGGCAAGACCATCGTCTTCATCACCCACGATCTGGACGAGGCCATGCGCCTGGGCGACAGGATCGCCATCATGCGCAACGGTGAGGTGGTGCAGATCGGTACCGGCGAGGAGATCCTCTCCAACCCTGCCACCGAGTACGTCACCAAGTTCATCGCCGACGTGGACAAGGCCAAGGTCATCACCGCGGGCGCCGTGGCCAGTCAGGTCATTGGTGAGCTGCCAGACACCGCCGGTCCCAAGCGAGCTCGTGTGTCCATGGCGAAGAACCAGCTCTCCGCCGCATACGTGGTGGACCGCGACCGCCGCCTCGTGGGTTACGTGGTGGATGACGAGGTCATCGAGGCGGAACGCCGTGGTGCAACCGCGTTGGAAGGCCTCATTCACTCCGAGGCATACATCGTCACCGAGGACACCATCCTCTCCGAGGTCCTGGCACCCGCAGCGGAATCCAGGCTGCCCGTTGCCGTGGTCGATTCCAAGGGCCACCTCGTCGGCGTCATTCCACGAGCCGTCCTGCTGTCCGCCATGGTCCCGGCCGAGGCGCCCAAGACCGGCCCCATTTCCCTACCAACGGGAGCCATCCCGATCGTCCCGCAGGCACCGGACGACGCCAAGCTCGAGGGCGCACAGCACCGCGCCGATGCGCCCATTGATGGGGCCCCCGCCTCCGAAGCAGATACCACCGAGACGGAAGGGGAACAGAAGTGAATCCCGAAGACCTCCCCACCATTCCGCTCTCAGACTGGGTCGATGAAGCCGCCACCTGGCTCCAGTCCGCGTGGCAGCCCTTCTTCGACTTCATCAACACGGTGATGGAAGGCGCCTACGACACCGTTGACGCCGCCTTCGTCGCCATTCCGTGGTGGCTGATGATCTTGGTCATCGTGGTCATTGCCTGGCTCTCGAAGAAGTGGATCCTGGCGGCCGGTACCTTGATCGGCCTCCTGGTCATCGTCTTTCTCGGGTACTGGGAAGACGCCATGCATACGCTCGCGTTGGTCCTTGTGGCCACCATCGTGGCTCTCATCGTGGCCATACCCTTGGGTATCTGGGCCGCGAAGTCCAGACGAGTCTCCGCCGTGGTGAAGCCCATCATGGACTTCCTGCAGACCATGCCTGCCTTCGTCTACCTGATCCCGATGGTCATGTTCTTGGCTACCGGTGTGGTGCCCGGCATCGTTGCAACGATCTTCTTCTCCCTTGCTCCGGGCGTGCGCATGACCGAACTCGGTATCCGCGGCGTGGACTCCGAGGTCGTCGAGGCCGGTCAGGCCTTCGGCGCTTCCCCCGGCCGCATCCTGCGTCAGATCCAGCTGCCGCTGGCCATGCCGACCATCATGGCCGGCGTCAACCAGGTCATCATGTTGGCCCTGTCCATGGTGGTCATCGCCGGCATGGTCGGCGGCGAGGGCCTTGGCCAGGTCGTGGTCAACGCCGTCCAGAATGTGCGCATCGGCCAAGGCGTCTCCGCCGGCCTCTGCGTGGTCATCCTGGCCATCATCCTTGACCGCATCACTGGCGGCTTCGGTTCCCGTCAGAAGCAGAAGAAGCGGCAGTAACTCCTACCTACCCCTGAGACCCGGCACGGCCGGTTCCGGCCGTCGCCAAGCCAATCGGCGGTCTCCCTGACGTCAACGGGAGACCACATGAAAGGAACCAACATGAGTACCACTCGTAACCTGAAGCGCGTTGCCGTGGGCGGCATCGCGATCGCTGCCCTTGCCCTTTCCGCCTGCGGCTCCAGCGGCGGCGGAGAGGCCGACAACGGCGACAACAAGAAGATCACCATCGGCGTGGTGGACGGCTGGGCCGAGGGCGTCGGCGTCACCAACCTCTGGAAGTCGGTCCTCGAGGACGCCGGCTACGACGTGAAGATCCAGAAGGCAGACGTCGGCGTGATCTACACCGGCCTGTCCAAGGGCGACATCGACGTGTACCTGGATGCATGGCTCCCTGTGACCCACAAGGAGTACGTGGACAAGTACAAGGACAACTACGTGGAGCTCGGCACCTGGTACAAGGACGGAGTCAATGCCCTCACCGTGAACGCCGATTCCCCGGCGAAGTCCATCGAGGACCTGAAGACCATGGGCAAGGAGTACGGGAACAAGCTGGTTGGCATCGAGGCCGGTTCCGGCCTCAACAAGCTCACCGAGGGCGCCATCAAGGACTACGGCCTGGACAACCTGAACTACGTGACCTCCTCCTCCCCCGCCATGCTCTCCGAGCTGGACGGCGCCATCAACAAGGGCAACAACATCGCGGTGACGCTGTGGCACCCGCACTGGGCCTACTCCAAGTACGACCTGCGAGACCTCGAGGACCCGAAGGGCTCCATGGGCAAGCCCGAGGAGATGCGCATCATGGCGTACAAGGACTTCGAGGACGACTTCCCCGCCCTGAGCGCCAAGTTCAAGGACTTCAAGCTCACGGAGGACCAGATCAACGGCATGCTGGACCTCATGAACGAGACCTCCGACGACGAGGGCGTCGAGAAGTGGATCGAGGACAACAAGGACTTCGTGGACGGCCTCACGCCGGAGAAGTGATCTCCTGAACCACTGACGCTGCCGTCCCATGGACGGCGATGGCCGACGGGTGGTGGGGACCCAGTGGTGCACACACCCCCAGGGCCAATGGTGTTCCAAATTCCAATACCGGCGGGCGGGTGAAATCTACGGGCGCCTGAATTGCACGACAGCATGCCCCGCCCG
>NZ_JALAGT010000046.1 GCF_022712295.1 Galactobacter sp. | reverse complement strand
CGGCGGCAAAACCGGAGCCACCAACAGTTGCGGCACCGGCCAGCCCGACCTTGATCACTTCACTTCCACGACCTGCCAGCACGGCCCCAACGTGGAAGTCCTCATCACGATCACGGATTTGGGCCTGCTGGGTTTCAGTGACACCCCGGCCCACGTGGACGGATACGGTGCCGTCCCCACCGGATTGGCTCGGCAGATCATCCGCGACGCGGCGGCGCAGGACCGGGCCACACTTCGCAGGCTCTGGAGCGCCCCGAAGGATGGGACGCTGACGCAGATGGAGTCCAGATCCCGGTTCTTCCCCAAGGGCCTGGCCCGCTTCATCCGCGCCCGCGACCAGGTCTGTAGAACCCCGTATTGCGGGGCCCCGATCAGGCAGATCGACCACATCAAACCGTATGTCGCCGGCGGCCCCACCACAGCAACCAACGGCCAAGGACTCTGCACCGCCTGCAACCAGGCCAAGGAACACACTAGAATCCGGCCCGGCCCTCCACCGAACCCACCCCACGAAAACCCGAAATCCGTACAAGCCCTGGCTAAGCGCGGCATCGAACAGCCCGAGCTCTTCCCCGAAGTCGGGTGAGAGGTTCTACCGCTTCCTGACGAGCCACCAGACCGCCACGGTGGCCACCGCACCGAGCCCCGCCACTGCAACACCGATCCACAGGGTCGGAACCACTCCGAGGCCCTCACCAAGAAACCCACCGAGGATCGAGGCGATCGGCAGCGCGCCGCGGGAGATGAGTCGGCGGAAGGACTGCACCCGCCCCATGAGCCGGTCCGGCGTGGCCCTGGCAACGATTCCGTAGACACCAGAGTTGGCGGACATCATCGCTGCGTTCCAGATGACGATGTGGACCATCACCCACCCGAAGGCCCATCCGAAGCCTGGCACGTATGAGGCTATGGGCAGAGCCACGGCACCGACCGTGGCCACGATGGCTCCACAGACCGAGACGTTGAGGTCCTTGAAGCGCAACAGCAGGCGGTCCGCGATCAGCGAGCCCACCAGCGCCGACCCCGCTATAACCACACCGATCGCGCCGATCACCTGCGGTTCGAACCCCAGCGTATGCACCCAGTAGACGGTCTCAACGGCGGAGGTCAGCGCAAGGGAGAAGTTGATCAGTGCGGAAGAGCAGGTCAGCAACAAGATGCTGCGCTGCTTGATGACGAAATGGAACCCCTCGGCGACCCCCGCCCAGAACTTGGGGCGCGCGGTGGGCGACGTATCCGACTTCTCGGCTGCCGACCGTCGGGCACCGACGATCAGCGAGAGCCCTGCGAACAGCTCGAAGGCCGCGGCGAAGAAGAGCGCCATCGGCGCGGCGAGCACCGCGATCAACAATCCGGTGAGACCGGGCGCCACGAGCCCGGCGGTGGTCTCTATGCCCTGCAATCGGGCGAATGCGCTCCCGGCCTTGTCGCGCCCTGACACGGTGGGGAGCAGCGTGGAGATCCCGAGCCCCCAGACCATGCCGGCCAGGCCCACCAGGGAGGATGTCACCAACAATTGACCGAAGGTGAGGACCTCGAAGAGCCACGCCACTGGGACGGAAAGCAGTGCAAGAGTTGCCAGGGCTTGGGTCGCCATGAGGGTACGGCGCCGGTCCACGACGTCCAGCCACCAGCCCACCGGGACCGAGAAGACCAGGAAGACAGCAGACGAGACCGCGTTGAGCCAACCGACCTGCACCGTTCCGGCCCCGAGGGCGAGTACGGCGACGAGGTCGTCCGCCACGTTCAGGACTCCGGTGGAAAGAGCCGCGAACCCGGCCGCAGACAAGAGGGCGGCCATCGGGCGGCGAGTGGTACGGGTCACTCGATCACTCTACGTCGCCCCCCCCTGATCACCAATCAGCCACCCGTCCAGCGCGTCACGCATGCAACGCGGATGCGACCTTCCGCCCACCCTCTGTGCTTACATGGTGACCTGTGACACAGGTGTCGAATCGCTCCCGGAGAAGTGTGGTCCCGGCGTGGCTGCGCATCGCGTTGGGGATGTTCGCCATCACCTTCGGCGCCAACCTCTTCGCGCCACTGCTGCCGGTGATGCGGCAGGTCCACGGGCTCACCCAGGCGCACGTCACGTTCCTCTTCGCCGTCTACATCGTGGGGTTGGTCCCGGCGTTGCTCGTCGGGGGCCCGGCGTCCGACAGGGTGGGTCGCCGCGCCGTGATCCGTCCGGCCCTGATCCTGTCCGCGGTGGGAACCGTGGTGACCATCGCGGCCCACTTCTTTGCTGAGCCCGTCAGCCCCTACGTCCTGGTCCTGGCCAGGCTCCTCACCGGTGCGGCCGTGGGTCTGGTGTTGGCGGCGGGCGCCGCATGGCTGAAGGAGGTCACCCCCGCGGCCGATGGGCCCGGCGTGGGCGCCCGACGCGCCACGGTCGCCATGTCGGCAGGCTTCGGGATCGGGCCGCTGGTCACGGGGCCGGTGGCCGAGTGGCTTCCGGGTCCCGACATCACCGGGCTGGCGATCCATCTGGCCATGGTGCTGGCCCTGACGCCACTGGTCTGGCGGACCCCGGAGGCGGACTCGACGCGACCGGCGGACACGCCCGCCCGCCCGAGGCTGCTACCGGGCACGGCCCGCAGCCGCCACTTCTTGGTGGGCGTGGCGCTCTGGGCCCCGTGGGTGTTCGGCTGCGCCACGACGTCGTTCAGCGCGCTGGCGCCCGTTGCGGCGCGGGGCCTGGGGCCCGACGTCGCGTACACGGGTTTGGTCGCCGGCGTCACCATGCTGACGGGCGCCGCGATCCAGCCGGCCATAGGCCGTTACGCGGACCGCGGCACCAAACCTCACCCTGCGGCCCTGGGACTCATCACGGCCACGGTCGGGATGCTGCTGTCCATCCTGGTCGCGACCCTGCCCGCCGGCGCCGCAGCCTGGGTGATGCTGCCCGTCGCGGTGGTCCTCGGTGCCGGATACGGGATCCTCATGGTGTCCGGGCTGCGCGAGACGCAACGCCTGGCCCCTCCGCACGAGCTCGGCGCCCTGACCGGCATCTTCTACGCGCTGACCTACGTCGGGTTCTTTGCGCCATGGGTCATCGCGCTCGTGGCTCCACACATCGGCTATGTTGCGGTTTTCGCCTTCGGCGGTGCCGTCACGCTGATCTCGCTGCTGTTGGTGACCCTGACCCGGCGCCGCGCGGCCGGGTAGCCTGAATCCCGTGGAGATCGATGACATCACCCCCGTGGCCCAGGACTACATCAAGGCCATCTGGAACGCCACGGAGTGGGGCGAGCCGCCCATCACCACCTCCGAGCTCGCGGCTCGTTTCGAGACCTCGGCACCCAACGTTTCCGAGACCGTGCGCCGCCTCGCCAAGCAGGGACTACTGACCTACCGGCCGTACAAACCCGTGGAACTGACCGAGGAAGGCAGGCGCCTTGCCCTCGTCATGGTGCGTAGGCACCGGCTCCTGGAGACCTTCCTCGTCAATACGCTCGGCTACACCTGGGACGAGGTCCACGAGGACGCGGAACTGCTGGAACACGCGGTCACGTCCCGCTTCATCCAGCGCCTCGACGCACATCTGGGCGGCCCCTCGGCCGACCCCCACGGCGATCCCATCCCGGCACCTGACCTGACCGTCCCCCATCCGGACGACGCCGTATTGCTCACCAACGCCGCCCCCGGCGGCTACGAGGTGGTGCGGATCAACGACGACGATCCGCTACTACTGCAGTGGCTCCACGGAGCCAACGTGGTTCCCGGAGCGCGCGTGGCGATCATGCCCGACGGAGCGGCCCGGACCGTCGCCGGAACGCACCTGAGCGAGGCCGCCTTGGCGGCCATACACGCGCGCCCCGTCGCCTGAGGTGGCAACGGGGCGCGCTGTGCGGCCTGCGCGGGTCGATTGACTGGTTGGTCGGTTCGCTGGCGGGTCAGTTCGCTGCCGGTCAGTTCACCGAGGACTCCCCCAACGTGATGTCCTTGGTGGTCTCCTTGCCGGACGAGTCCAGCCAGGTCAGGGACACCTTGTCGCCGGGCTGGTGCTTGGCCAGGATCTCCTTCAGAGCACTGAAGGACTTCACGTTCTCACCGTCCAACCCGATGATGGTGTCGCCTTCCTTGATCCCCAGCTTCCCTGCGGAGCCGCCGTCAACGAGGCCGTTGACGGTCACGCCGTAGCCGCCTCCGACGTCACCGGAATCGGCAGCCAGGACGGAGATGCCGAGGGCCGCTGCACGGCCGATCTGGATACCGTCTCCGCCTTCGCCGGAGCTGATCTTCTCAGCGATGTCGATGGCGTCCGCGATCGGGATGGCGTAGCCGTCCACCGTCTCAGAGGTGTTACCTGAGGAGGCCGCGGTGGTCACGCCGACCACCTCACCATCCGAATTGACGAAGGCACCCCCCGAGTACCCGGGAACCACGTCCGCGTCCGTCTCGATCAGGTTGTTCAGCGATTCCCCTACGGCTCCGTCCTCGGAACGAGTGGTGATGGACTGCTGAGTCGCCACGACCTTGCCGTCCAACTGTGACAGGTAGCCCTGCCCGGAAGCATTACCGACAGCGGAGACCGAGTCCCCGTTCTTCACCGTGCCTTCCGCGATCTTCACGGTCGCCAGTCCGGAGGCATCCTTGAGCTTGAGCACGGCGACGTCCTTGGACTTGCTGCGCCCCACCACGTCAGCCTCGTAGCTCTTGCCGGTCGTGGAATCGGTGACCTTCACGGTCTCCGAGCCTTCCACCACGTGGTAGTTGGTCAGGACCGTTCCATCGGATTCGATGACCAGGCCGGTGCCCGCACCACGACCGCCGGAAACCGTGGTGTTGATGAGGACGAACCCGGCCTGGCCCTGCTCCAGTTTGGTGCCCTGGGTGATGGTGGACCCGCTACCACCCCAGGCGTTGTTGCCCTGCCCGTTGCCGTATTCGTTGTACGGGAGGTTCTCGATGCCCTGGTCTCCGGAACCATTGTCGGTTCCGCCGTCGGTGCCACCACCGTTGTTGGGAAGCTGGCCGTTCTGTCCGTTCTGCGACTGGCCGTTCTGCGACTGGCCGTTCTGACCCTGCTGCCCCAGGCCGTTCTGCGACTGGCCCTGTTCCGCCTGCGGAGTGCTGTTGGAGTTACCGATGGCCCAGCCGCCCATGCCACCGACAATCAGTGACAGTGCGAGGGCTCCGGCGCCGAGACCCCACAGCAGGCCGTTGCCCTTCTTCTTGGGTGCGGGGTGCTGGCCTCCATAACCGCCCGCGCCACCGTTGTAGCCGTACACGGGAGGCTGTCCCCAACCTCCGTTACCGCCGCCATGGCCGCCGTCGAAACCGCCGTAGCCGTATCCGCCGTGCCCTGCCTGGGTCGGAGGGGTGAAGTAGATCGGGTTGAGCTGCTGCCGTTCAGGAGCCACCACCGGGGCACCGTCCGGAGCGGGCTGCGGAGCCATCTGCTCGGCGCGCTGATAGGTGGCGGTGGGGTACACGGTGGGTTCGAGACGCTCGGTCGGGTTCTCCGCCCCGCCCTGCTCGGGATGCTGCTGGCTCATGTCTTCCTCCTGCTGAAAGCCAAACTCTGAAGTCTGAGTAAGAGTTCACCGCACGGAATGTGGAGAGGCGTGTGGCCTTCCTTTGGCGAACCTGTGACTGTTCAGCCTTGTCTTACGCGGCTGTGTGACTCGATGTGCCTCAGCAATTCGCGTTCAGCACCATCAAGGTACTCCCGTAGTTCTGCGGCTGCCAGCTGGCGCTGTCCGCCGAAGATCCGCGTTGACAGTTGAGCGTTACGTTCCACGTAGTGCGCGTGAAAATCTGGGTTGGCGTCCATGCTGCGAAACACCAGCCGAGTGCGGGCCATGACCCGGTCCATGGTCGCCGCGAGCGTGGGCGAGCCGGCCATGTCCACGAGGGCCCGGTGGAAGGCGTCGTTGGCCGCGGCCATGGCGTCCACGTCGTTGCTGCCCTTGGCGGCTCTTGCCTGGTCGAGGATCTCGTTGATGGCGGCCTCGGCTTCGTCGTCGGCCTCTCCCCACAGCACAGCAGCCGGTTCCACCATCCCCCTGACCCTGTAAATCTCCGCGACGTCCGCGGCGTCCGGTTGGGCCACGAAACAGCCGCGGTTGGGGATGCGCACCACCAGCCCTTCGCCCTGCAGCTGTGCGAACGCCACGCGCAGTGTATTGCGGGAGAGGCGCAGACTCTGGGCCAGCTCTTGCTCCCCGAGCTTGACTCCCGGTAGCAAGCGGCCGGCGGCTATCCGTGAACGAAGGGTCGCGGCGGCGCGTGCGGCGGTTTCGGCTGGCTCGTCAGTCATGCCTTCCACTGTGCCACGGCCCCTGTCAGCGGGAGGCCTCCACCCGCGCCTCGTAGGCGAACGTTGCGAGCCAATGGGAAGCCATGTACTCATCCGACACCGCTGCTTGACAGCCTGCTGCCATGAGCCCTGGCGCGGCCGCCTCCAACGCCGCAGCCAGGTCCGGGGTATCGAGCAGGTCCGGGGTGTCGAGCCGCCGCAAGACCCTCGCCACCCGCACCGCCTGGGCGGCGACGGTGAGTCCCAGGCCGTCAAGGTGGGACTGCTGGCCATCGGCGGGATCCAGGACCGGCACGGGCTGCAGCACCGCGGAGCCAGGGGTGAGGGTGGCTAGGAAGGCCGGTAGCCAGCCGGCCAATTCCTCGTCAGACAAGACGTCGAGCATGAGGTCCGCCTCGCTGAAGCCGGCGGAGAGGAAGTCATGGCCGCTACGTTCCTGGTGGAAGGCCCACGCGGTGTCGCGACCGAAGAACCGTCTGGCTGCCGAGTCGATCGTCGTCACGACATCATCGCGTTCGTGGGCTGCCGCGACGCGGCGAATGCGGCGCAGGCCCCATGCCGTATTGGAATGCACGCCGTGACGCACAGGTTCCGGCAACTTGGGGAGCCAGGCGAGCGTCAGTCCGAACACGGCGTCGAGCATGGGCGCCGCGCCCGCGGCGAGCGCCCGGAGGGCGGGCGTCGCTGCCGTATTCAGCGCGTGGGCCAGCTCCGCGGCCCAGGCCCAGCCATAGGGGCGTTCCCAGCCGGGGTGGGAGCGCAGGTACTCGGTCTCGATGGCCAGTTTCTCAGGCGTGAGATGCGCGGTGAGGACGTCGAGGGCCCTCCGGTGCCATGCGCGCGAACCGAACCCTTCCGCGGCGAGCGTGGCCTCGGTGAGGCTCACCAGCAACCAGTGCATATGGACGCAGGAGTGCCAGTCGAAGGACGTCGCGAAGGCCGGGTGCAACTCGACCGGATGGCGAAGATCATCGGGGCCAGTCTGCATGTGTTGCGCTATGTATGGGTACTCGCGGCCCAGATTGTCCAGGGCCACGGATGCGAAGGCGTCCACGTACTCCATGCGGTCGGTGTGCTCGCTATTGCACATTGTGCTCTTCTCGTCGGTCTTGCCAGGTTCCATCGTCGACTGAATTCCCATGGTCGGCGCAAACGCTGCGACTGCGCCGACCATGGAATCCACGCCGACAATGCATATACGGGTTATGTGCCCCACACGAGCGCGCTCACTCCGGTCCTGCCCGTCAGGGCAGCGTCAGCCAAGGATGCGCCGCACGAACTCGTCGATGGCGGTATTGATCGACATACCGGTATCCAGGGGCGCCGTCAGGTGATCCAGCATCATCCCGTCGATGGCGTAGTGGAACAGAGCGATCTCGGGTCGATCGCCCGGGAGTCCCGCCTCCGCATTGAAGGCAACATCCTCCTCGAAGGCCGCCTGTCGCCACCTGGTGAGCGCTTCGGCAATCGCCGGACGCCTGGCAGCCTCCAACCGCAATTCGAAGAGGGCCAGTGCGACATCTCGATCTGCGCTCAGGCGTCGCACCACATCCCTCAGATAGTCGGCGAAGAGTTCTCGGTCCGCCGGACGTTCCGGGGCACCGGGGCCCAGCGCAGGATCCGGCGTGAGCCGTTGGCCGATGCGTTCCACCAATGCGGCAACGAGCTCATCCCTGGTCGGAAAATAGTTCGACGCGGTGCCGCGCGGCGTGCCGGCGACCGAATCCACGGCGCGATGGGTCAAACCCCTGGCTCCCTCTCGTGCGAGCACCTTGATTCCCGCGTCGGCCAGAGCCACGCGCCTCTCCTCGTTGCGAGCCATTCCCCCATCCTAGCCAAACCACAACAGCTGTCGTACTCTAACTACTACATTTGTTGTGATTGGAGACATCATGCGGGAACTCGTCTACTACGTGGCCGTGAGTATCGACGGTTACATCGCCGACCTGGACGGAGGTTTCGATGCGTTCCTGGTTGAAGGCGACCACGCTGAGGTGGTCTTCGGTGAATTCGCCGACGCCCTGCCCGTGCAAGCCCACGAGGCGGCTGGCATCCGGCCCCCAAGGACCAAATTCGACACTGTGCTGATGGGCTGGCGCACCTTGATGCCTGGCCTCGACGCGGGCATCACAAGTCCGTATCCCCACCTGTCTCAGTACGTGGCCACTCGACAGCCCCGGAAGGTGGACCCGGCCATCACGCTGATGACCGACCCGGTGGCCACCACCCGAGCGTTGAAGGAGCAGGACGGCTTGGACATCTGGCTCTGCGGCGGAGGAGAACTGGCCGGGACGCTCTTGCCGGAGATCGACCGCCTGGTACTCAAACGCAATCCGGTGGTCCTGGGCTCGGGCGTCCCCCTCTTCGGCAACGCCGCGAGCCGAGCGCGCCCCTTCACTCATCAACGGTCTCGAGAGTTCTTGTCCGGCGTCACCATCGAGGAATACACCAAGTCCCCGCACACGTGAGGAAGGTGAAAAATGGTCCGTATGCCCACCGACACCACTCTGCGCTTGGTTGCGCCCGAGGATGCGGCTGCCCTGGCCCGCATCTTCAAGAACAGTTGGCAACATCTGAAGCCCTTCCAGCCAGCTCGGGATCCAGAGTTCTTCACCGAAGCGGGCCAACGTCAACGCATCGAGACGGCGCTGACGGGTACGGCTGCGGGCACGTCTGCCCCGTTCGTGATCGTGGCAGGTGAGAACGAGATCGTCGGCGAACTGACGCTGAGCGGCATCACCTACGGCGCCTTCAGATCCTGCGCCATGGGTTACTGGGTGAGGGCAGACCGGCTCCGGCGAGGCCATGCTTCCGCCGCAGTCCGGCTCGCGGTATCGCATGCCTTCGACGTCTTGGGCCTACATCGGGTCCAGGCGGAAGTGCTGCCTGAGAACGTGGCGTCGCAAGCGATCCTGGACCACGCGGGATTCACACGCATCGGCCTCGCACCCGACTACCTCCGCATCGACGGACGATGGCGGGACCACGTCCTCTTCCAGCGCCTGAACCTCCACGTGGACTGAGATCCCAAGGTCGGCACCACGGCCTGGGTCGTCACTCGACCCGGGCCAGCTCCTGACCGCGCTCCACGCTGGAACCGGCCTCCACTTCGGCAAGGCGCGCCACGCCATCGCGGGGCGCCGCGACCACGGTCTCCATCTTCATGGCCTCCACTGCCGCGATCGGGTCGCCCTGCGACACCCGGTCGCCGTCCGAGACCCGCCACGCGGCCAGAGTGCCGTCCACCGGTGCGGTGACGGCGCCCTCTGAATCCTTCTCCACGCCGTCGTGCGCGGATCCCGTGCCCGACGACGCGGCCGGGCTACCGCCGTCGGACATGGCCGAAAGCAACCCGCTCGGCACGCCGAGCGTCACGGCCCGGCCGTCCACCTCGATGGTGAAGCGGCGGCGGGCGCCGTCCGGCGCGAAGGCCGCCTGCTCCCCCACCTCCAACCGTGCCGCGAACTCACGCTCGATCCACGTGGTGTCCACGCGGAAGGGCGAGTCGGTGAAGTCCGGCTCCTTGAGTACCGCGCGATGGAAGGGCAACACCGTGGGCAGACCCTCGATACGGAACTCGCGCAGTGCAAGGCGGGCTCGCTTCAGCGCGGCCTCGCGGTCTTCTCCGACGACGATGAGCTTGGCCACCAATGAATCGAATGGGGCAGGAACGACGTCCCCGGAAGCGACGCCGGAATCCACACGCACGGCCGGTCCGGTGGGCGGAACGAACAGGGTTACGGGCCCGGGTGTGGGCAGGAAGCCCAGCGCCGGGTCCTCTGCATTGATGCGGAACTCGAAGGCGTGCCCCGTCGGCTCGGGATCGGAGGAGAGGGACAGCGGCAGCCCCTCTGCGATCCTGAACTGTTCCGCCACGAGGTCGACGCCCGTGGTGGCCTCGGTGACGGGGTGCTCCACCTGCAACCGGGTGTTGACCTCCAGGAAGGACATCAGCCCGTCCGCCGCCACCATGAACTCGACGGTCCCGGCGCCCGTGTAACCGGCATGTGAGCAGATATCCCGAGCCGCCTCGTGGATCCGGGAGCGCTGCTCATCCGTCAGGAACGGGGCCGGAGCCTCCTCCACGAGCTTCTGGTGCCGCCGCTGCAGCGAGCAGTCGCGCGTGCCGAGAACCACCACGTTCCCGTGGGTGTCCGCCACGACCTGCGCCTCGACGTGCCGGGGCTTCTCCAGGAAGCGCTCCACGAAACACTCCCCGCGCCCGAACGCGGCGACCGCCTCACGCGTGGCGGTGTCGAAGGCGGCCTCGACGTGATCGAGCTCGGTGACGACCTTCATGCCGCGACCGCCCCCACCGAAGGCGGCCTTGATGATGATCGGCAGACCGTGCGCTTGAGCGAAGGCCCGCGCCTCGGCGGCGTCTCCGACCGGGCCGTCCGACCCTGGAGCCAACGGCGCCCCGGCCTCGCGAGCGATGGCCCGGGCGGCCACCTTGTCCCCCAGGTCCCGGATCACGGACGGCGAGGGCCCGATCCAGGTCAGCCCTGCGTCGATCACGGCCTGCGCGAAGTCCGCGTTCTCCGACAGGAAGCCGTACCCGGGATGGACCGCGTCCGCACCGGACATCCGAGCGATCTCCAGCAGCTTTTCCTGATCGAGATACGTCTGCCCAGCGCTCGTGCCCTCCAACGAGTAGGCCTCGTCGGCCAGCCGCACGTGCATGGCGTCGGCGTCCGGATCGGCATAGACGGCCACGGAGGTGTAGCCCGCATCGACGCAGGAGCGGATCACACGGACGGCGATCTCCCCACGGTTGGCGATCAGGATCTTCTTCATGAGTCCCTCCTCGGGTTCTGCAGCTCGAAGCGCACGGGCGTGCCCGGCGGGATTTGTGCGGCCAGCGGCAGGTCGGCATCGATCACGGTCGCGATGACGGGGTAACCGCCGGTGACGGGATGGTCGGCCAAGAAGACGACGGGGTTGCCGTCCGGCGGCACCTGCACGGCGCCCGGGACCATCCCCTCGCTGGCAAGTTCGCGTGTCCAGATGCGTTGCAGGGCCTCTCCTGCGGTCTGCAGCCGCACACCCACACGGTCCAGCTTGGAGGAGACTCCCCACTCGATGCCGGTCAGCGACTCGGCGCCACCCTCGAACCAATCGCTGCGCGGGCCACTGGTGACCCTCAGCGTCACTGGCTTCCCAGGGATCGGCAGCGCCGTCGCTGGGGACTCCGGATGCCCGACGGCGCGTGGCCGACTCGCGCCGTCGGCTCGCCGGCTCGCCACCGCGTGCAGCACGTCGCCCGCCTCCAACGCGGCGGTGCCCAGCCCCGAGAGCGTGTCGGTGGAGGCGGAGCCGAGCTCGGCGTGAACCCGCAGGGGCAACGCCCCGCCCGGTGCGTCCGGCTCCGTGACCCGCACACCCACGTAGCCACGCAACCCCGCGGTGGGCGCGCCGAGGGCCAGCGTCTCGCCAGGATAGAGCGCGAACGGGGCACGGGCAGGGGCAGGACGGCTCCCCTGATGGCCGGAGATCGTGGCCTCTCCCACCGCTCCGGTCAATGCCACCACAGTGGCGGTCTCCGCGCGCAGCGTGAGCCCACCCAGCAGCGTCTCCAACACCGGCCCGTCCTCGGGGAGCCCCACGAGGCGATTGGCCTGTGCGGAGCTCGGCCGGTCCGCCGCGCCGGATCTCGTGACCCCCTGATCGCCGAAGCCAGGACGCCCACCGTCCTGGACGCTGGTGAAGAGTCCGGGAGAGATCACGGTCAGCGCCGGGGTCCCCTCCACCGAATCGGCCGAAACTGACACCGTGGGCTCCGACTCGGTCACGACCGCGTGTTCCCGTACTGCCGTGAACCGCACGGTGTCCCCGGGCTGCAACAACGCGGGCTGGTCACGGGAGAGATCCCACATGCGGGTTTCCGCATGGCCGATCAGCTGCCATCCGCCCGGACTGACGCGGGGATAAACGGCGGAGAAGGCGCCCGCCAGGGCGACCGCCCCGGCAGGCACCGCGGTGCGGGGACTGTCACGCCGTGGCACCTCGAGGCGGGAGTCACCGCCGGTCAAGTAGCTGAACCCTGGTGCGAAGCCACCGAAGGCCACGGTCCAATCACTACCCTCGTGAGCCCCGACCACGGCCTCAGGGCTCATCCCTGTCAGGGAAGCGACAGTGTGCAGGTCCTCGCCCGAGTACACCGTGTCGATGGTGACGACGCGTCCCCGGCGCGAGGCACCACCGTCGGGCACTCGGAGCGGCAGCGCCGCGAGCGAAGCCGACGCGGCCCGCGCGTCCCAGAAACGGACCAGCACGGTCTCGGCCGCGGCGAGCACCTCGACCTGTCCCGGCAGCGGGGTCAGGGACAGGTCTGCGTGCCAGGCCAGCGCGGATTCGAGCGGGTCCTGGTCAGCACTCAGGTCCACCAGGACCGCGGTGTCGCCGAAGGGCAGGAAACGCGGGCTCATGCGAAGCTGCGTAGATCGATCCCGGCATCCTCGAGCGCAGAACGAACGGATCGCGCCAGCGCCACCGCCCCGTCCGTGTCGCCGTGGAGGCAGATGCTGGCTGCTTCGATGTGCAAGCTGGAACCGTCAACGGCCTCGAGCTCACCGGTGGTGGCCAGCCGAACCATGCGCTCGGCAATCACGTCGGCATCGTGGAGCACGGCGCCCTCGTCGCGGCGGGACACCAAGGTGCCATCGGGCTGGTAGCCGCGGTCCGCGAATGCCTCGGACACGCCGCGGATCCCTTCCGCGGTCGCCAGGTCCAGGGCCACGGAGCCCGGCAGCAACAGCAGGGTCAGGTTGGAATCGAACGCCTTCACGGCATCCACGACGGCACGCGCATGTCCCTCGTGGTGGACGATCGCGTTGTACAGCGCCCCATGCGGTTTGACGTAGGTGACCTTGCCGCCGTGGGCGCGAGCGATGGTGTCGAGTGCACCGATCTGGTAGAGGACGTCGTCGGCCAATTCGGCCGGCGTGGCGTCCACGAAGCGGCGCCCGAAACCGGCCAGGTCCCGATAGGCCACGTGGGCACCGATGGCGACGCCACGCTCCGCAGCGCCGCGGGCCGTCCGAGCCATGTGTGAGGGGTCGCCGGCGTGGAAGCCGCAGGCGATGTTGGCGCTGGTGACGGTGTCGAGGATGGCTTCATCGTCGCCCATGCTCCAGGCTCCGAAGGCCTCGCCGATATCGGAATTCAGATCGATGGAGGTCATCACGTGTTCCTTCCGCGGCGGACGTTCCGTCCAGAATGCTCCATCTCCCAGGATTGTTCAACAATCCTATTAGCGTCGCCCGGCTCCCAGGTCTGCGGCGCCCACGGCCATGGCCGCGAGCACCACGACGATCACCACCCCGAAGCCAAGCGCCACGGCGACATCCCAGCCGGACACGGCCACGAGGGAGAACGTGATGGAGGTGATCAGTGCGATGCCGATCGCCGTCCCGAGCCGCTGCCCTGTCTGAACCACGCCACCTGCACTACCGGCATAGGCCAACGGCACCTCAGCCAACGTGAGCGTCTGGTTCGGAGAGACCACCAAACCCTGCCCCAGGCCGGCGAACCCGAGGGTGAGCAACAGCCACCACTCGCTCACCCCGTGTGAGTGCATGGCGACCACCAACGCGGACAGCACCAGGCCGGCCACCACCAACGTGAGCCCCCACATGACCATCACCCGACCCACACGGGTCACGTAGCGCCCGGCGATGGGAGCGGCCACCGCCCCGGCGAGCGCCGCTGGCAGGCCGATCACGCCCGCGGCCAGTGCCGTGTGGTGCAGGCCGTTCTGCAGGTACTGCGCCACGAGCAGCCAGATGCTGGTGTAGCCCATGAAGTAGAGGCCGATCAGCAGCGTCCCGTTGGAGAAGGAGCGGGTCTTGAACAACTTCATGTCCACCATCGGCGAACGCCCGCGTTCGCTGTAGCGCCGCTCCCAGCGCGTCCACCCCCACACGATCGCCACGCCGATCACCAGCGAGAGCCACACCCACCATCCGGCCGAATGCTCCATGAACGGCAGCATCACGAACAGGGTGCCAAGTGCCAGCAGGACCATCCCGATGGGGTCGAAGTCGGTCTTACGGCGCTGAGCGCCTGTGCCCAGCGGTGCGGGGCCGCTTCCAGCGGCGGCCCGCCACGCGTCGTCGGGCAACAACCAGCGTGCCGCGAGGACCGCAACCACGGCGATGGGCACGTTGACGAGGAAGGACCAGCGCCAGCCACCCTCGTTGCCCAGGAGCGCCACGAGCGCGCCGCCCAACAGCGGTCCTACGGCCACGGAGACGCCGACCACGCCGCCGAAGAGGCCGAAGGCGCGACCCCGCAGTTCGCCTGCGAAGAATTGCTGGATCATTCCCGTGACCTGAGGGTTGAGCAGGCCGGAGCCGATGCCCATCAGCACCCTCGCAAGGTTGAGGATCAGGATGGTGGGCGCCAGCCCTGCTGCCAGGGATCCGAGTCCGAACACGATCAGGCCGGCCACGAAGAGCTTGCCGCGCCCCCAGACGTCTCCCGCGCGGCCTGCGGAGACCAGCAGCACGCCGAAGACCAGCGCGTAGCCGGAGACGATCCATTGCAGCCCGGAGGTACCGGTCTCCAGCGACGTCTCGATCGCGGGGAGCGTGACGTTGACGATGGACACACTCAACAGGGACATGAACGCGGGCACCAGGATGACGGAGAGGACCCTGCGCTGTTGCGAGGAGAAGGTTAAGGGGGACATCTGTTCAGGCACCAACTCTCATCCAGCCGCCACGCACCGCACGCCAGGACAGCGTGACAGCACGGGCCAGCAAGTAACCACCAAAAGCCACCCAGGTCCATACGAGCGGCTGGCCGGGCAGGGGAACCAGCGCCACGATGACCAACAGCGGCGCATAGACGACCAGGTTCAGCAAACCGGTGAGCGCCAGGTATCTGGCGTCCTCGGCTCCGATCAACACACCGTCCAGCACGAAGACGAGTCCACAGACGGGCTGTTGGATCGCAAGAACCAGCAACCCCCACGTGGCCAGCTCCCGCACCGAGGGGTCGGAGGTGAACAAGGGCGGAAGCACCCAGGCCAGGCCCGCCAGCACCACTCCGGTGATCACCCCGAAGCCGGTACCCCAGCGCATCATGGTGGAGGTCAAGGCCTTCACCCGGTCAACGGCCCCTGCGCCGAGTTCCTTCCCGATCAGCGATTGCGCCGCCACGGCGAGGGCATCAAGGGCAAAGGCCAGGGTGTTGTAGAAGGTGTTGACCAGCTGATGGGCCGCCAGGGTCTCCGGTCCCGCCGCGGTCACCACCCAGACGGTGGCCATGATCGCGACGCGCAGGGAGACGGTGCGCAGCATCAGCCAGCCACCGGAGTGCGCCGAATGCAGCAGGCCGGCCTTGGTGGGCGCCAACCCGACTTGGTGCGCGCGCATCCGTGGCACCAACAGCGCCAGGTACACGATGGCCATGAGCCACTGGGCGATCACGGTGCCCAGTGCCGCACCGGCCACCGACAGGTCAGCCCCGTAGACCAGCACGAAGTTCAGGACGGCGTTGAGCACGAAGCCGCCGCCGGCCACCAGCAAAGGCGTACGCCCGTCCTGGAGCCCACGCAGCACACCGGTCGCGGCGAGCACAGCGAGCATCGCAGGGAGGCCGGCCATGGAGACTCGAAGGTAGTCCACGGCAAAGTCTGCCGTGTGCCCGTCGGCCCCCAGCGCCTGCACCAGATAGGGCGCACTGACGAAGCCCGCTACGGCGAGCACCACACCGAGAAAGAGGCCAAGCCAGACGCCGTCACGCCCTGCGGCGAGCGCGCGGGGAAGGTTTCCCGCGCCGAACTGTCTGGCCACGGCGGGGGTCGTGGAGTAGGCCAGGAAGATCATCAGCCCCACAGCGGTCTGCAGGACGGCGGTCCCGAGTCCGGCACCCGCGAGTTCGTCGACACCGAGGTGACCCACGATCGCGGTGTCAGCGAGGAGGAATAGGGGTTCGGCGATGAGCGCGCCGAGGGCGGGGATCGCCAAAACCAGGATCTGGCGCGTCAACCCGGGGAAGGTGGGCGAGGAGGAGCGGGACAACAGGGGCACCGATCGAGTCTAGGTGAGGTCTGCGTCAGCGTCTCGTCCCCAGCGTGTGGTCTTGTTCGGCCCGGGGCGTCCCGGGCCGAACAAGACCAAGTACTGTGACCACCGCCACAAACACTAACACTCATAAGTCCAGACCCAGCAAGAAGTACTCCCATTCATTGGGATCTGGTCCCATTTGGCGGGATTTTTTGGGGTCAGCGATAGGTTGGCGACCACAACGATTGACATTCTCAACGGTTTTACGGTTGTATTTCGTCGGTGACGGGTCTCACTCCCGTCACCAGCAGCATCCCCCAGGGTCAGCAAAGGAGCACCCCACATGAACGTCGGCCTCGGCACCTTCCCGCGTCGCCGCGCAGCGGTCCGCCCGCAGGATCCCGCCATCGAGTTCGAGGGCACCGTGCGTACCTTCGCCGAGGTGGCCCTCCGCGTCAACCAGGTCGCCAACGCACTGGCCGACCGCGGCATCAAACACGGAGACCGCGTCGCCTACGTGGGGTTCAACCACCCCTACCTGCTGGAGACCTTCTTCGGCGCCAACCTGCTCGGCGCCACCCCGGTTCTGGTCAATCCCCGCCTCTCCCCCACCGAGGTGGATTACATCCTCAACGACTCCGACGCCAAGGTGGTGGTCTACGGCGCCGAACAGGAGAAGTCCGCCCGCCAGCTGCGCCTGGAGAACGAGCGCCGTTGGATCGCCGTGGAGACCGACGCCATGGAGGGCGACCGTCACGAGACCTTCGCCGACTTCATCGCCTCCGGCGCCACCGCTGACGTCAACGCCGACGTCGAGGACGACGACCTCGCGCTGATCATGTACACCTCAGGTACCACCGGCCGCCCCAAGGGCGCCATGCTCACGCACCGGAACCTCACCTACCAGTACTTCAACGCGCTGCTCTCCGCGGACATCCGTTCCGACGAGGTCCACCTGGCCGTGGCCCCGCTCTTCCACATCGCCGGGTTGAACATGATGACCATCCCCACCTTCATGATGGGTGGCCGTCTCATCATCCAGCGCGCCTTCAAGGCGCCCAAGGTGCTGGAGACCATCGCCAACGAACGCGTCACCAGCGCCTTCATGGTCCCCGCCATGATCGACTCCCTGGCCGCCTCCGACGGCTTCGCCGACACCGACCTGACCTCGCTGCGCTCCATCATGGTGGGCGGCTCCCCGCTCCCCGAACGATCCATCCGCACCTGGAGCGAGCGCGAGGTCAAGATCATGCAGGGCTACGGCATGACCGAGGCGGGCCCCGGCGTGTGCCTTCTGGAGTCCCGCGACGCACTGGCCAAGGCAGGCACCGCCGGCCGCTCCCACTTCTGGACCGAGGTCCGCCTCGTGGACCCCGCCACCGGCGAGGACGTCGAGGACGGTCAGACCGGCGAGGTCTGGGCATCCGGCCCCAACGTCATGAAGGGCTACTGGAACCGGCAGGAGGCCACCGACGCCGCGCTGCAGGATGGCTGGTACCACACCGGCGACATCGCGGCCCGCGACTCCGACGGCTTCTACTCCATCAAGGACCGCATCAAGGACATGTACATCTCCGGCGGAGAGAACGTGTACCCGGCAGAGGTGGAGAACGCACTGCTCAACGTCCCCGGCGTCACCGATGCAGCCGTGATCGGCGTGCCGGACGAGCGTTGGGGAGAGACCGGCCGCGCCTACGTGGTGGTGGAGGACGGCTACGACGACCCAGCCACACTGCGCGATGGCCTGTCCACCCGCCTCGCCCGGTACAAGCTTCCCCGCGACGTGGTGGTGGTGGACGAACTCCCCCGCACCACCACCGGGAAGATCCAAAAAAACGTCCTGCGCCAGCAGGCCTGAGCCCCCCTCACCCATCTCACCCACCTGGAGGACTCGATGACGAGCACCACGGGGACAGCCCCAACCAGTTCCAAGAAGGAAGTCCGCAAGGTCATCCTTTCCTCGTATCTCGGTTCCGCGATCGAGTACTACGACTTCCTGCTCTACGCCACGGCGTCTGCACTCGTGTTCCCTCACGTGTTCTTCACCGACCTGTCGCCGGTCGCAGGAACCATCGCTTCCTACGGCACCTTCGCTGCCGGCTACCTCGCCCGCCCGCTGGGTGGAGCGATCTTCGGCCACTTCGGCGACAAACTGGGCCGTAAGAAGATGCTGATCCTGTCGATGCTCATCATGGGTATCGCCTCCACGCTGATCGGCTGCGTGCCGGATGCCAACATCATCGGCTCGTGGGGCGCGGTCATCCTGATCCTGCTGCGCGTCTGCCAGGGCATCGCCGTTGGCGGTGAGTGGGGCGGCGCAGCCCTCATGGCGCTGGAACACACTTCCGGCGGCAAACGTGGCTTCGCCGCTTCCTTCACCAACGCCGGCGCACCGACCGGCGCCGCGCTCGGCACCTTCGTCATGGGTATCGCCAACTCCTCCATGAGTGAGCACGACTTCCTGGCCTGGGGCTGGCGCATCCCGTTCCTGGTCTCCTTCGTCCTGCTCATCGTGGGCCTGGTCATCCGCGCCACCGTCTCCGAGTCCCCGCTCTTCCTGGCTTCGATGAAGGAAGCGAGCAAGAAGGACGCCCAGAAGCCCAAGCTGCCGCTGTGGCAGGTGCTGAAGGCCCCCAAGCCGTTGATCTTCACCATGCTGGCCGGCTGCTCCGGATTCGCCCTGCAGGTGGTCCAGTCCACGTTCGCCGTCGGTTACGCCACCGATCACGGCCTGGCTCGGCCCAACGTGCTCTACGCGTTCGCCGCGGCGTCCGTGCTCCAGATCGGCTTCATCCTCTTGTTCGCCCGCATCTCCGACAGCATCGGCCGCCGACCCATGATGGTCGCCGGCCTGGTGCTCTTCATCGCCTACTTGTACCCCATGTTCTGGCTGTTGCGTTCCGGGAACCTGTTCCTGGTCTTCCTGGCCTTCACCGTCTCCCTGGGTCTGCACGCCATGATGTTCGGCCCGCTGGCCGCCTTCGTGGCGGAGCAGTTCGGTACCTCCGAGCGCTACACCGGCGCCTCACTGGGCTACCAGCTGGCCACCCTGCTTGGTGCGGGCTTCACGCCGACCATCATCACGGCCCTCTACGGCAGCGACCAGAACCTCAACTCCGTGCTGTGGTACCTGATCGGCCTGTCCGTCGTGTCCATCATCTTCATCCTGCTCACGCGGGAGACCAAGGACCGCGACCTGATGGTGGAGCGCGTCTGACGCTCGTGACGGCGCCGTAGGCGCCTTGCCCGGAAACACGAAGGTGCCCGACGAGACCAACTCGAGTTGGTCTCGTCGGGCACCTTCGTTGCTTGTCAGGCTCCCAGCAGCGGCAGGGACTCCTTGAGCGTGGCGGTCGGGTGACCGATCAGCTTCGACAGCACTCCGGGGTTCGTATCGCCGTACTCGCCGTCGGCGATGGCCTCATCCGTGTTGAGCAGGAAGCCCACGAAGCCCTCGGGGGTGCTGGCCGCCGTCAGGATCTTGGCGTGCTCATCCTTACTGACGTTCTGCACCGAGACCTGCTTGCCGCTCTTCTCGGTCAGCGCAGCGGCGAGATCGGCGTAGGTCCAGGACTCGTCACCGGAGAGCTCGTAGGTGCCAGGCTCGGGGCTCTCTGCGGCCAGGATGACCGCTGCGGCCTCTGCCAGATCCTGGCGGGTGGCCGGATTCACCCGACCCTCGCCTGCGCTGGAGAGGATGGTGCCGGTGGCCAGGGCCTGCTCGGCGGTCCCGGCGAAGTTCTCCGTGTACCAAGTGTTGCGCAGCAGCGCCACGCTCAGGCCGGAAGCGGCCAGCAGCTTTTCGGTCTCCTGGTGCTCGGGGGCCACGAACGAGATCTTGGCTGCGTCGGCATGCAGCAGGGACGTGTAGGCGAAGAACGTCACTCCCGCCGCCTTGGCGGCGTTGATCACTGCCGTGTGCTGAGGAATGCGCTGACCCACTGCGGATCCGGAGATCAGCAGCAGGCGGTCAACACCCTCGAGGGCGGAAGCCAGGATTTCGGGCTGGTCGTAGTCGAAGGCACGGACCTCGATACCCTGTTCGGCGAGGTCGGAGGCCTTGGCGGGGTCGCGAACGAGGGCGACAAGCGGCTGCTCCGTACGCTCCTTGAGGGCGGCGAGGACGAGGCGGCCCAGGTGTCCGTTGGCTCCGGTGATGGCGATGGTCATGAAGTTCTCCTTGCTCGAGATTTGTTGACTCGTCAAGTTCTAACGCGGGCCACCTCGGATTTGTTCCCGCCCGTCCCCCGACCTTCGGCGCCGCGACAGCCACGACGCGAAGGTGCCCGACGGACGGATGTCGCCATCCGCGCGTCGGGCACCTTGCGTCGCGGGTCAGGTCAGGCGAAGGCGACCTTCGCCAGAAGCGTGTGGAGCGTGGCGCGCTCGTCCGCGGTGAGCATGGACAGCGACTCCTGATCCGACTCCGCCGAGAGGGTGCGGGCCTCGGCACTGAGTTCGCGACCGGCCTCGGTAGCCACCACGATCTTGGACCGGCGATCACGCGGGTCCGGCCGCCGCTCCACGAGTCCACGCTTCTCCAGGCTGTCCACGATGGCCACGATCTGACTGGGATCCAGCGCCAGTTGCCGGCTGAGCTCGCGCTGCGTCGGGGCCTCGTCGGAGCAGGCGATGACCAGCGCGGAATACTCGCGCACCTTGAGCTGCAACGTGGCCAGCGCGCGGTTGGCGTGGGAAGAACCGATGGCCGAGGCTCGCGCCATGACGAAGAAGAGCTCGTCGCTCAAGGGTTCGGACAGCGTGGCGGTTGGCATGATTGCTCCAGACGGGAGCTCGCAGCCGAAGCGGCAAGTTCCGTGGGTGGTGATAAGGAAGTCTTGGTGGCCAGTCTACGAATTCCACGCCGATTTCACTAGTGGACACTCACTATTATTGACATTCTCAACGGTTTTTGGTGTGATGGCGATAACGACATCGAAGTCCCACCATCCAGGAGGAAACATGACCACCACCGATCTCACCGGCAAGGTTGCCGTCGTCACCGGATCCGGCCAGGGCCTCGGCCTCGCCTACGCCCGCGAGCTCGCCAAGCAGGGCGCAGCCGTGGTCATCAACGACGTCAACGAGGAGACCGCCGCCAAGGCCGTCGCCACCATCGAGGCGGACGGCGGCAAGGCCACCGCCGTCGTCGCACCCGTTGGCTCCACCGAGACCGCAGAGGCCCTCGTCAAGGGAGCCGTCGACGCGTTCGGTCGCCTGGACATCCTGGTCACCAACGCGGGCGTCCTGCGTGACAAGTCCCTGCTGAAGATGACCGACGAGGACTTCGACCTGGTCATCAACGTGCACCTGCGCGGCACCTTCACCTGCGTGCGCGCCGCCTACGCATACTTCAAGGAGAACGGCATCGCCGGCTCCATCATCACCATCGGCTCCCCCACCGGTCAGTACGGCAACTTCGGCCAGACCAACTACGCCGCGGCCAAGGCAGGCATCGTGGGCATGGTCCGCACCTGGGCCCTGGAGTTCAAGCGCGCGGGCGTCCGTATCAACACCGTGGTCCCCGTGGCGGCCACCGCCATGACCCGCACTGTTCCCTACTTCAACTCGGCCATCGAGGCCGACGACCGCGGAGAGGCCATGCCGGCCTTCTTCCGTCACACGCTGGGCTTCGGTAAGCCTGAGGACGTCTCCGGCCTGGTCGCCTTCCTGGCCTCCGACGCCGCTGAGGGTATTTCCGGCCAGGTGGTTGGCGCCGGCGGCGACCGCGTCCAGCTGTTCAGCCACCCCACTCCGATCGTCACCGAGTACAACGAGGGCGGCTGGTCCGCAGCCGACCTCGCCGACCAGTTCGCCGGCCTGACCGAGGGCAAGCTGCAGTCCTGCGGCGAGAAGATGCCCCCGCTGCCGGAGGACCTGCAGCCCACCGAGAGCAAGTGATCTGACGCCATGGCACGCTACGAGTTCAACGTCGATCTCGAGGCCGTCTCCGCCCTGGATGTGCACGTACACATCGAGGCCGATGGCCACGGGCACGACTCGCTGCCCGAGCGCTTCACCGCCGCCTCCGCGGCGTACTTCAAGTCGGAGGAGCGCTCCCCCAGCCTCGACACCATCGCCGAGCGCTACCGCGAGTGGAACATGGCCGCCGTGGTCTTCACGGTGGACGCCCGCACCAACCTGGGCCACCAGCCCAACTCCATCGAGGAGATCGCAGAGGGCGCCGCACGCAACAACGACGTACTCATCCCCTTCGGTTCCGTTGACCCGCTGACCGGTGCAGACGCCGTGGCCCGGGCCCGGATGCTGGTGGAGGACTACGGCGTGGCCGGGTTCAAGTTCCACCCGTCGCTGCAGGGCTTCGATCCGTCCTCCCCCGAGTACTACCCGCTGTGGGAGACCCTGCAGGATCTCAACGTTCCCGCCCTGTTCCACACGGGACAGAACGGCATCGGCGCCGGCCTGCCTGGCGGTGGCGGCATCAAGCTGCGCTGGTCCAACCCGGCCCTGCTCGACGACGTCGCTGCGGACTTCCCGAACCTGCAGATCATCATGGCCCACCCGTCGGTGCCGTGGCAGGAGGAGGCCATCTCCATCGCCACGCACAAGGCCAACGTATGGATCGACCTGTCGGGCTGGAGCCCCAAGTACTTCCCGGCAGAACTCGTGCGTGCGGCCAACTCCCGGCTGCAGGACAAGGTGCTCTTCGGCACCGACTACCCGCTGATCACCCCTCAAAAGTGGTTCGGCGCGTTTGATCAATTGCAGCTCAAGGACGAGGTGCGCCCCAAGATCTTGAAGGCCAACGCCATCGAGCTCTTCCGCCGCACCGGATTGGTGAAGTGATGACGGTTCGCGAGGATCTCTTCGGCGTCAGCGACCTCTACGGGGTCTCCGAAGGATTGACCGAGGCAGAGTTGGCGCCGCTGGAGCGGCTGCAGAAGGTGCTTGACGAGGTGGCCAAGCCGGTCATCAACGAGCACTGGGAGGCCGGCACCTTCCCGACCGAGATCGTGGACCCCATCCAGGGTCTGCGCCTGATCGACCCCGAGGAGTTCCGCGGGGACGGACAGCCCCACGGCCTCTACCACGGACTGCGGAAGTTCGTCCTGGCCCGCACCGACGCCTCATTGGCCACCTGGCACACCGCTCAGGCCGGGCTCTTCCGCACCGCCGTGCGGATCGGGTCTTCCCCGGAGCAGTGGGCCGAGTGGGAACCCAAGATCGACCAGTACCAGGAACTGGGCGTCTTCGCCCTGACGGAACCCGACCACGGCTCCGACATCGCGGGCGGCCTCTCCACCTCCGCCACCCGTGACGGTGACACCTGGACCATCAACGGCGCCAAGCGCTGGATCGGTGGAGCCTCCTCCGCCGACCGGCTCTGCATCTTCGCCCGCGACACCGCCGACGGCCAGGTCAAGGCCTTCCTGGTGCCCCGCACCGCCGAGGGCGTCACCCTGGAGAAGATCGAACGCAAGACCGCGCTGCGGATCATGCAGAACGCCCACATCACGCTGGAGAACGTGCAGGTCGCGGAGAGCGACCGCCTGCAGGAGTGCAACTCCTTCAAGGACGTCTCCAACATGCTGCGCGTCTCCCGCTCGGACGTGGCCTGGATCGCCACCGGCCTTCAGGCCGGCGCCTACGAGGCCGCCCTGAAGTACGTTTCCGAGCGTGAGCAGTTCGGCCGTCCGCTGGCCAAGTTCCAGCTGGTCTCCGAAAAACTGGCCCTGGCCTTCTCCAACGTCACCGCCTCCCTGCAGATGGTGGCCAACCTGACCAAGCGCCAGGACCAGGGGATCTTCCGCGACGAGGAATCCTCCATGGCCAAGCTGTTCATCTGTGACCGCATGCGCGAGACCGTGGCCCTCTGCCGTGAGGTCTGCGGCGGCAACGGCATCACCCTGGACACCGACGTTGCCCGCTTCCATGCGGACGCGGAGGCCGTCTACTCCTACGAAGGAACCCACGAGGTCAATGCCCTCATCGTGGCCCGCCACGCCACCGGCGTCGGCGCCTTCGTCTGACCCACAACCACAGGCGCCGCCAGGCGCCGAACCCAAGCACCACTCGTCGGGCATGAGTCCCGACCCCACACGAAAGGCTCACATCATGGCTGAGACCACCCCCAAGAACGTCGTCGCCTTCGAGGACGTCACCGGCCTCATCGGCAAGGACCTCGGCAAGTCCGAGTGGATCACCATCACCCAGGAGATGGTCAACACCTTCGCCGACGCCACCAGCGACCACCAGTGGATCCACGTGGACCCCGAGCGCGCCAAGGACGGCCCGTTCGGCGCCCCGATCGCCCACGGCTTCCTGACCCTGTCCCTGGTCATCCCGTTCTGGACCGAGCTGCTTGACGTCACCGGCGTCACCACCAAGGTCAACTACGGCCTGGACAAGGTCCGCTTCACCTCCCCCGTGAAGGTGGGCTCCCGCGTGCGTATGGGCGTCACCGTCGCCGACGTCCAGGAGGTCAAGGGCAACGGCCTGCACCTCGTGGCAGACGGCGTCATCGAGATCGAGGGCGAGGAGCGCCCCGCAGTGGTCGCGCGCTTCCTGAGCCGCTTCTACGCCTGATCGGGTTTTCTGGGCTTCAATGCCCGACGAGCGCGGGGCGCTTATCCGTACGGATAAGCGCCCCGCGCTTTTGATTGGCTCGCGTGGAACCCACCATTGCGAGATTCCTGTGTTCTAGTGGGAGTGTTGCCGAGAGTGAACCACAGGGGAGGGACCGGACGTTGATGCGCACGCGCCGAGGACCCGTTCTCCTGTGCCTGGTAGTCGTCGGAGCCGCATTCGTGCTGCTCTTCTCGTGGCCGCAGGCCGTGGGCGCTCAGACCGCTCCCGTCATCGCGCAGGTCCTCGCCTTCCGCCCGATCTTCACCGTTGCCTGCTGCGTCCTCACCGTGTGCTTCGTCGCCGTGGCCGTACTCCGTCACCGCTGGGGCGTGGCTGCCGTCCTCGCCGTGGTCTTCGGCGCTGTGTCCCTGGTCAACGGCGGGGTCCTCCTCAATCGCGGTACACACGACGATCTCCCGCCCGGTGAATTGACCGTCGTCGCATGGAACACTCAGGGCGGGGCAGCATCCCCGGAGGCCATAGCCCGGCTCGTGATCGAGACGGACGCCGACATCGTGAGTCTTCCGGAGACGGACACGGACGCCGCAGCCCGGGTGGTGTCGATCGTGGCGCGGGACGGTAAGAGCATGGTTGCCGACACCATATATGGCGAGGCCAGCGACTCGTCGATTCCTACGTCGCTGCTCGTCTCAGCGGAGCTCGGAGGCTATCGATTGGACGCAGCCGCCGGTTCGACCCCGGGCCTGCCGAGCGCAGTGTGGCTGCCCTCCGACGGAACGGGCCCCACGATCGTCGCGGCGCATCCGATGCCGCCGTTGGCCGGCTCCATGGGCACCTGGCGAGCCGGCCTCGAGTGGGTCGGAGCCCGCTGCCACGACGCCGATGTCATCGTCGCCGGAGATCTCAACGCCACGGCGGACCACCTGAGCGCGCATCTCGGCGACTGCGAGGATGCCGCGATCGAGACCCGTGGTGCCGCGATCGGGACCTGGCCCACCTCGCTTCCTGCCCGGCTCTCCTCCCCGATCGACCACGTTCTCGTCGGCGACTCGTGGCGGGTCTTGGGGACGAGGGTCCTCACGACTTTCGACGCCGCCGGCAGCGACCATCGCCCCATCGTCGCAACGCTCGCTCACCGTGGTACGCCACGCAACCACTGAAAGGCGCGGGGCGCCTTCCATTTCGGACGGCGCCCCGCGCTTTTGTGTGGGTTTTGGTGGGTCTCAACTCAGCCGGATTCCCAACTTCAGCCCAGAATGCCGTTCTGCGCTGAAGTTGTGTTCTCAGCCGACGTTACGAGTCGGATCGGTCTACGCCCACGTCCCACGTAGGAGCCAGGCTCACTTCTTCAGGCGGGTGGTGGCCACGACCATGTTGTGGTCGGACCCATGCTTCGAGGTGATCTTCCCGTTCTTCACGGTGATGACGTTGCGGTAGGTGAGCGGGCCGCCCGTGCCCCAGCTGTAGAGGTAGTCGATGCGTCCCCACGTCGGCGTGATGGTCTTGGCCAGGCCGTTGTACGTCGGGTACTCGGCCATGTAGCGCTTCGGAGCGGACATCATGTCGGTCCAGGCACGATCCATGAACACGGTGTGGGGGTTGCTCACCGGTGCCGAATTCTGGGAGACGTTCATGTCCCCACCCAAGATGACGACGGGCTTGCCCTTGGTGGCCTTGGACAGCTTCTTCATGGTGTCGGAGATCAGCTTGGCCGAGCGCACCTTGTCAGCCGCGGATGCGGACGGCGGCATGTGGGCCGCCACCGCATAGAAACGCTCATGCGTGGTCTTGGACTCGAGCAGCGCCCACGCGGCGTAGCTCTTCTTGCCATAGATCGCGAAGGTGCCGTTCTTGACCAACTTGAACAAGGATTTCTTGTAGGCCACCCGATTCGACTTGCCGGAGGCGCCATTGGCCTCGATGGCCCGGTCCATGGCATAGCCCTGAGCGGAGAGCCCGGAGAAGAACGGGGTCAAGCGACCCTTCTTGGCCCCCGCCTTGGTGTTGTCCGCCTCGTTGAGCATGAGGACGCCGGGCTTCTGCTGCTTCACCGTGGCCAGCAGCATGGGAATCCGCTTGGCGATGGAGGGCGTGTTGACCCCGTTCTTCGCCTTGCAGGTGACGCAGAGGATGTTCTGGGTGGCAAAGGTGAGCTGCTGTCCCTTGGTGGGTGCCGGTGCCGATGGCCGCACCAACGCCGCCTCGGACGTGCGCACCTTGGAACCGTTGACGGCCTTCACCCGGACGTACTTGATCTGACCGTCCCGCGAATTCAGCCCGGTGATCTTCTTGGACGCTGCCGTCTTGGACAGAGTGAACGTCCGCAGCCCCTTGTCCATGCCTGCGTTGTTGGCGATCAGGACCTTGTAGCCTTGCACGTCATTGGTCTTCTTGGGGTGCCTCACCCAGCTCACGGTCACGGCGTCCCGGTAGCTCTTGGCCGACACGCTCGAGAACACCGCAGGGAACGTCGCATTGGTCCTTGCGGTGACCGACTTGGACCAACCGCCGGCGACCTCGCTGTTGTTCACCTTCTTGAGCAGGCGATAGCGCAGGTGGTACTCGGTGTTGTTGGTGAGCCCGCTGACATAGTTGCTCTCGCTCACCTTGCGGACGGCCTTGACGCCGGAGTAGTCCGACCGGGTCGAGGCCTGGACCTCGTATGCCTTGACTCCCGAAGGCAGGCTCACCTTGATGTTGAGGCCCTCCTCGTGCAGGCCGACCACCTTGAGCGGGGTGGTCGGTGCCGAGACGGTCGCTGCCACCGATGGCGTGGCGGCAACCGCCTGTCCTCCCAGCAGCGCCAACGCCAGGGCCGTGATCAAGAAGCGCCTGATGCGCATACACATTCTCCGATGATGAGGTGACGGCCTGATACCCGTCGTTTCCGTTTATCCGCCCATTACCGTAGGTGTGCGCGGGGCGCAGAAGAAGGCAATGCGATGAGCATCACGGAGTGATGCATCGCGGAAGGAACGCATATTCAGCCGGAGATACGGGCTCCTGGGGCCTTCCTCAGGACCAGCACGGCCAGGGCCATGGCCACGAGGACCAAGACTCCGACAAACACCACTGCGCCGCCCCACCCGAACGGCTGGAAGGCCAGACCAACGGCCCATCCGAAGAGGGAAGAACCCCCGTAGTAGGACAAGTTGTAGAGGCTCGAGGCCTGTGCCCTACCCGTACGCACCAACTGCGGCACCCAACCAGAAGCTGTGGCGTGGGCGGCGAAGAACCCGGCCGTGAAGACCAACAGCCCCAGGATCACGCTGGGTAGCCAGTCGAACCACGTGATCACCAGCCCGAGCACCATCAGGGCCGAGGCAGCAAGCAGAACAGGCAGTCGGCCGCTGCGGGAGGCCAGTCGGCCGGACTGGGCGGAGGACCAGGTTCCAGAGAGGTATGCGAGGAACAGCAACGACGACAACGCCGTGGGAATCAGGAACGGCGGCGCCTCCAGCCGGAAGCCGAGGTAGTTGTACACAGCCACGAAACCGCCCATCAGCAGCCCGCCTTGGGCGAAGAGCACCACCAGTCGCGGAT
>NZ_JALAGT010000045.1 GCF_022712295.1 Galactobacter sp. | reverse complement strand
ATCCTCCCCAGGCTTTCCGTCACCGCCTCATGCATAAAGCAGGAGGCAGTGACGGAATGTCTAGGTGGAATCGGCTGTCAACCGACCCAAGAGGTAACGTGGTCCGCGTTGGTCGCAGCAGGCAAGCGGCCATGGTGTGCCGGGAAGTCTGGTCGGCGACATCATGCCCCGACCCCGAAAGCCACTCATGAGCGCTAAGCGCACCCATTCTTATTCCGGATCGTCCTTCTCGGGACTTCCCAGCTTTTCCCACCTCATCAGGGCCGACTCCACCGCAGGCGTCCTGCTGATCCTCGCCGCAGCCGCAGCCCTGATCTGGGTCAACACCCCCGCCGGTGACGGCTACCTGAACCTGCGCGACACCACGCTCCCCGTGAACCTTGGCTTCGAAACCTTGAATCTCACCGTGGGCGAATGGGCCTCCGACGCCCTGTTGGCCATCTTCTTCTTCGTGGTGGGTGTGGAGCTCAAACACGAGTTCGTCAACGGCTCCCTGCGCGACCCGAAGACCGCCATCACCCCCATGGTCGCCGCGGCCGGCGGTGTGCTGGTCCCCGCCCTGATCTTTGCCGGCATCCAGCTCGTCACCGGTGCCGGCGCCTCCACGCTGCACGGTTGGGCCATCCCCACCGCTACAGACATCGCCTTCGCCACGGCCGTCCTCGGCCTGGTGTCCAAGCGACTGCCCTCGGCCCTGCGCATCTTCCTGCTGACGTTAGCCGTGGTGGACGACCTCATCGCCATCCTCATCATCGCCGTGGCCTACGCCCACGGTTTGGCACCGCTGTGGCTGCTGGCCGCCCTGGTCCCCCTGGCCGTATTCACCTGGTTGGTGCAGAAGCACCCGACGTTCTTCGTGAACTTCCGCTGGGCCCCCTGGCTGATGCTCTTCCCGCTGGGCATGATCACCTGGGTCTGCGTGGACCTCTCAGGCATCCACGCCACCGTGGCTGGCGTGGCGCTGGGACTGATTGTCCCGGCGAAGCCCGGCGCCTGGGCGCGCGGCACCACACTGCCCGACGCCTGGCGCCCCCTCGCGCCCGTCCTCAGCCACCGCATCGGCCCCTTCTCCTCCGGGCTGGCCGTGCCCGTGTTCGCGTTCTTCGCGGCCGGCGTGCCCATCGGCGGGGCCAGCGGTTTCGTGAACTCTCTGCAGGATCCCGTGGTGTGGGGCATCGTGCTGGGCCTGTTGATCGGCAAACCGCTGGGCATCGTCGGGTCCACGTGGCTGCTGACCAGGACTCCGTGGGGGCGACTGGACCCGCGGCTGCGCTGGTCGCAGATGTGCGGCATAGGCCTCATGGCTGGCATCGGCTTCACGGTGGCGCTGCTGGTCACCGAACTCGCCTATGGACATGCCTCCCCGCACACGGAACACGCCAAGCTCGCGGTGCTGATGGCCTCCGTGCTGGCCGCGGTGTTGGGAGCCATCTGGCTGCTGCTGGTGTCCCGCAAGGACCCGGTGGAGCGCACCCGCACCGAAGTGCAATAGGAACGCTGGACCGCTTCGCCTGAACCGCGATTTGCCCCTTATTTCCGGGTTCACCCCCTCAGCCCGAGTTTGCCCCACTTAACGCAAGAAGCCCCAGTCGTAGGACTGGGGGTTCTCGCCCATGCGGTTGCAAAGTCTAGAACGAGGGGCAAATGGCGGCCGCCGGCGCCCGGTCAGCCCTGAGCGCGGGCGATGGCGTCCTTGGCGGCCTCCCAGCTCAGCAGGGCGCACTTCACTCGGGCCGGGAACTTGGAGACCCCGGCAAAGGCCGCTGCGTCGCCGAGCTTCTCCTCGAGCTCCGCACCGATCTCCGCCTTGCCGCGGGAACGCATCAGCTCGTGGAAGTCCTCGTTGGCCGTCTCGAAGCTGGCCACGCTCTCCCCGGTCAAGGTTTCGGAGAGCACTGACGCCGACGCCATGGAGATGGAGCAACCGTCGCCTGACCAGGCCAATGCCTCGATGGTGCCGTCATCGGCGACGCGGGCGCGCAGGGTGATGTCGTCCCCGCACAGCGGGTTGTGCTGGTGCGACTGACCCTCGTGCTGACCGGGTTCGCCCTCCAACTGATCGGCACCGATGCGGCGCTTCGAGTGGTCCAGGATGATGTCCTGGTAGAGCTGCTCAATCGGATTCATCACTTCACCCCAAAGAAGGCACGAACATCCGAGACGGCGTTCAGCAACGCATCCACGTCGGCCTCGGTGTTGTACAGATAGGCGGAGGCTCGCGTGGATGCGGAGACCCCCAGGAACTTGTGCAGCGGCTCGGCGCAGTGGTGGCCCACGCGCACGGCCACGCCGCGAGAATCCAGGAACTGGCCCACGTCGTGCGGGTGCACGCCGTCCACGGCGAACGGCACGGTGCCGGTGCGGGAAACATCAGCGTCTGCCGAGGGACCCAAGATGCGGACTCCTGGCAGCTCCGACAGACCGTTGAGCATCCGCTTGCCCAGATGCTGCTCCCAGCCCTCGATCCGGCCCATGCCGGTCTCACTCAGGTAGCTCACCGCGGTGGCCAGCCCAATGGCCTGGCTGATGCGTTGTGTTCCCGCCTCGAATCGCTGAGGGGCGGGCAGGAACTCGGCGTGATCCAGGCTCACGGTGGTGATCATGGAGCCGCCGAACAGGAACGGCGGCATGGCGTCCAACAATTCGGCGCGTCCGTAGAGCGCACCGATACCAGTTGGTCCCAGCATCTTGTGGCCGGAGAACGCTGCGAAATCAATGCCCAGGCCCGCGAAGTCGAGCGGCATGTGCGGGGCCGACTGGCAGGCGTCCAGCACCGAATAGGCACCAACGGAACGGGCCAGCGCGGCCAGCGCCGCGACGTCGTTCACCAGGCCGAGCACGTTGGAAACGTGCGTGAACGCGAGGATGCGCGTGCGAGGGCCCACGATCGAGGCCGCGGCCTCCAGATCAAGGGTGGCGTCCTCGCGCAACGGGATCCAGCGAAAGGTGGCGCCGGTGCGAGCAGCGAGTTCCTGCCACGGGATGAGATTGGCGTGGTGCTCCATGCCGGTGGCGACGATCTCGTCCCCGGGGGCCAGGCGAAAGCGGTCGGCCTCCGGTCCGCCGGCGCCGGCCGTAGCGTTGGAGAAGGAATAGGCGATGAGGTTCAGGGCCTCGGTCGCGTTGGAGGTCCAGACGATCTCGCGCTCACCGGCGCCCACGAAGCGGGCAACGGTTGAGCGGGCGTCCTCGAATCGATCCGTCGCTTCGACGGCCAGGGTGTGGGCTCCACGGTGCACGGCGGAATTGGCCGTCTCGTAGAAATGCTGCGAGGCCTCCCACACGCATTCAGGGGTCTGGGAGGTGGCGCCGGAATCCAGGTAGACCAGCGGGTGCCCGTTGATCTCTTGGTCAAGGATCGGGAAGTCGGCGCGGATGCGCTCCACCTCTGCGGGGCTCAGCCGCTCCTGCTGACCGGCCTGCACTGAGTTCGACGCCGCTGTGTTCGGCACGGGATTCCTTTCGGGGCCTTGGCGCTGATAGCCCTGCTGTCCTAGCTGTCCCTGCGTCGGTCGGCGCAAGGGTCCTCCACGAGCCTCAACGGTCGGGGCTCCCGGGTCATTCCGCAGTGTTGCCTCGTATGACGGGCCCGGCCAACGCCAGTGTTTGATACTCGCGGCTAAGGCGACGCGCTGCGAGCGCAACCGGAGCCACACAACGGCGACGCGGTCGCGGTGCCGCGACGCGCCGTCGGGCATTCACCCGATGAGCGACTCCACTTTGTCCGCCGCCGCGTCCAGCACGAACGGCAGCACCTTGTTCTGGGAGGAGTTGAACTTGGAGAGGACGAAGTCCGCGGTGGCCTGGTGCCCGGGCGGGCGTCCCACGCCCACGCGGACACGCTGATAGTCGCGGGTGCCCAGCGCCTTGGTGATGTCCCGCAAACCGTTGTGGCCGTTCTCGGAACCGCCGGTGCGGGTTGCGACCTGGTCGAAGTCCAGGTCCACCTCGTCGTGGATCACGATCACATGATCGGGTTCCACGTTGAAGTATTTGCTCAGGGAGGAGACGGGTCCTCCCGAGACGTTCATGTAGGTGGTGGGCTTGGCCAACACCACCTTGGGGCCACCCATCATCAGGCGACCCTCCAGGATCTGGGCACGGTGGCGGGAGGCCACGGTGAAGTGGCCTCCCATCCGGTCGGCCAACACATCGAGAGCCATCTGGCCCACGTTGTGCCGCTGACCGGCGTGGTTGGCCCCGGGGTTACCGAGGCCAACCACCAACCACACGTGCTGCGTCATGATCGAGTGATCACTCGGCGGGGGTCTCGGCGGCAGCCTCTTCGGCGGCTTCCTCAGCAGGTGCCTCAGGCAGCTCGATCTCGACGGGCTCGGAAACGGTCACGATGACGGTGTCGGCGTCGATCTCGAGCTCTGCACCCTCCGGCAGAACGAGGTCTGCGGCGGTGATGTGGGTGTCGGCCAGGCCCTCGACGTTTGCGGTGACGAACTCGGGCAGCTTCAGTGCGTCGGCCAGCACGGAAACGGTCGGGACATCCAGGGAGGCAACCTGGGAGGCGAAGGGCTCGCCCTCCACGTGCACGTTGACCTCGACGGAAACCTTCTCGCCCTTCTTCACGGTGAGGAGGTCCAGGTGGTCAACGGTCTGACGCAGCGGGTGACGCTGGATGTCCTTGACGAGAACCAGGCCCTCCTTGCCATTGGCCTCGATGTTCAGCACGGCGTTGGACGTACGCACGGCGAGGGTGGTCTCGCGCGCCGGCAGCAGCACGTGCACGGGATCGCCACCGTGGCCGTAGATGACTGCGGGGATCTTCTCGGCACGACGTGCCTGGCGGGCGGCGCCCTTACCGAAATCGGTGCGGACTTCGCCGTGAATGGTCTGGTAATCGCTCATGAGCTTTACTCCTGTGGTCGATGACACCGGCCCAACTGTTGGTCCGGTCCACGCCCGGGGCATGCTCGGCGTGGATCCTTGTCATCGAACGCTTCAGCCGGGTTCACCCGGAATGAGATTCGATGAAGGCCCTCGTCGATGACGGAGTCACACGTTTCCATGCGCTCCCTCGCCTGGGCAGCAGATCCATCTTAGCGCGTGTTCCGGGCCGGCGGCACTCGGGGTGTCTGGCGTCACCTCGGCGCCAACAGAGCCGCGCCACGACAAGGCCCGACGCCGTATGGTGCCGTCCCAGGGGAACGGTGCCACACTGCGTCGGGCCTTGAAGCGGAAGCAGAACTCAGGCGCGGCCGTCGAAGAGGCTCGTCACGGAGCCGTCCTCGAAGACCTCCTTCATGGCGCGGGCGATCAGCGGCGCGATGGAGAGCACGGTGAGGTTGTCGAAGCGCTTCTCCACGGGGACCGGCAGCGTGTTGGTGACGACGACCTCGCGGGCGCCGCACTCGGCCAGGCGCTGGGCAGCCGGGTCGGAGAACACGGCGTGGGTGGCGGCGATGATGACGTCCTTGGCGCCGGCCTCCTTCAGCACGCGCACGGCGCCGGCGATGGTGCCGCCGGTGTCGATCATGTCGTCAATCAGCACGCAGGTGCGGCCCTCGATCTGGCCCACCACGGTCTTGGACTCGGCCTTGTTGGGCACGGTCAGGTCGCGGGACTTGTGCACGAACGCCAGCGGCACGCCGCCCAGTCGATCAGCCCACTGCTCGGCCACACGCACGCGTCCGGTGTCCGGGGAGACCACCGTGACGTTGTCGCTGCCGACGCGGCCACGGATGTAGTCGGCCAGCAGCGGGATGGCCATCAGGTGGTCAACCGGGCCGTCGAAGAAGCCCTGGATCTGCGCGGTGTGCAGGTCGACGCTCATGATGCGGTCGGCGCCTGCGGTCTTGTACAGATCCGCGACCAGGCGGGCGGTGATGGGCTCGCGGCCGCGGCCCTTCTTGTCCTGGCGGGCGTAAGGGTAGAACGGGGACACCACGGTGATGCGGCGGGCCGAGGCACGCTTCAGGGCATCAACCGTGATGAGCTGCTCCATGAGCCAGTTGTTCAGCGGGGCCGGGTGGGACTGGATGACGAAGCAGTCCTTGCCACGCACCGACTCGCCCGGACGCACGTAGATCTCACCGTTGGCGAAGTCGTAGGCGCTGAGCGGTGCCAGGTCGGTTCCGAGGCAGTCGGCCACTTCCTTGGCCAACTCGGGGTGGGCCCGCCCGGCCGTGATGACCATCTTCTTGTCGACATTGTGGCTGAGTTCGCTCATGCGCTCATGTGTCCGTTCTTAACTGGGGTGCCTGTGGGTGAGGAGTCGATGATGATGTCCGACGGGTGGTCGGAAGTTCAGTGGCCCGCGTCCGGTTGGGCAGGTCCGTCGGGCTGGGCGGTGCCGTCAGTGGTGTCCGACGAGTCCGCGGCCAGGGCCGCGGCCACCGCGGCAGCGGAGCCTGGGCGTTTGCGCTGCACCCAGCCCGGGTCGATGTCCTGGGGTGCCTTGGTGACGGTGAGGGCTCCGGCGGGGACGTCGTGACGGACCACGGCCCCGGCACCGGTGTACGCGCCGTCGGCCACCTCGACCGGTGCGATGAACACCGTGTTGGCGCCCGTGCGGACCTGCGAGCCGATGGTGGTGTGGTGCTTGTTGACGCCGTCGTAGTTGGAGGTGATGTTGCCGCAGCCGATGTTGGTGTCCTCGCCGATGGTGGCGTCGCCCGCGTAACCCAGGTGGGAGAGCTTGGTGCGGGCGCCGATCGTGACGTTCTTGGTCTCGTAGAACGCGCCGATCTTGCCCTCGGGGCCAAGGACGGTGTCCTTGCGCAGGTAGCTGAAGGGGCCGACGGTGGCGCGGGCGCCGATCCGGGAATCCGTGGCGTCGGTGCGCTTCACGGTGGCGCCGGGGCCAACGGTGGTGTCGGTCAGCGTGGTGTCCGGACCGACGGTGGCGCCCTCGGCGATGGCGGTGCGCCCGGCCAGGTGGGTGCCCGGCAGCAGGGTGACGTCGCGGGAGAGGGCGACGTCCACGTCGATCCACGTGGAGTCGGGGTCCACCACGGTCACGCCTGCACGCATCCACTTGGTGACGATGCGGCGGTTGAGTTCCTTACCCAGTGCGGAGAGCTGCACGCGGTCATTGGCGCCCTCCACCTGCCAGCGGTCGGTGGTGACGGCTGCGGCGACGAGGTCCCCGTCCGACTTGAGGATGCCGAGCACGTCGGTGAGGTACTTCTCACCCTGAGCGTTGCTGGTGCTGACCCGCTCCAGCGCGCCGCGCAGTGCGGCGACGGAGAATGCATAGATGCCGGAGTTGACCTCGTTGATCTGACGCTGCTCGTCGGTGGCGTCCTTCTGCTCCACGATGCCCTCGACGGAGCCGTCCTCGGAACGCAGGATGCGACCGTAACCGGTGGGGTCGTCCAGGCGGGTGGTGAGGACGGTGGCGGAGTTGCCCTCGTTGATGTGGCGCTCCACGAGTTCCTGCAGCAATTCCGTGGACAGCAGCGGGACGTCGCCGTAGGTGACCACCACGGTGCCTGCGGTGAGATCGGTGAGGGCCTCGAGCGCGACCTCCACCGCACGACCGGTGCCGGGGACCTCGTCTTGGTCAACGATGGCCACGTTGGGCACGTGCTCCAGAACGTGCTGAGCCACCTGGTCGCGTTCGTGGCGGACCACGACGGCGACCCGGTCCGGCTCCAGGCCGGTGGCTGCGTCCAACGCGAGCCCGATCATGGACCTGCCGCCGATCCCGTGCAGGATCTTGGGTAGGGAGGACTTCATTCGCGTGCCCTGCCCTGCCGCCAGGATGATGACGGCTGCAGGTTTGACGACCTCGGCACTCACGTGTGTTCTCGCTCCTTGGAGGGTGGCGACATAAGCCGGATTCACCGCTGCGATCAGCAGCGAGGGATCCGCTCGTCATTCTGCCACGCCGGTACCCGAGCCTGACCCATGAAAGTTCGCGGGAGCCCATGAGAGTGGGGAAGGACACCGAACGCGTACGTTCCGCCGCCAGGATTCGAACCTGGACTGCACGGCTTCAAAGGCCGGCGTGCTGCCGTTACACCACGGCGGAACGGACCCTGAAAAGGTCCGCGTGCCATTCTGCCACGCACCCTGCCCCGCCAAAGAATCAGGGTGCCGTTCCGGCCCCGCCACCTCCTATTGAGGCATCACATGAGGCTTCTCACGACGCATCTCATGAACCGATGACAGCCATGCACACAATCAACTGGACACCTGTCGATAACAGGATAAGAGTTGGTGCGGAGTACAACTACGACGAAGGAGTCAAAAGCAATGCGTGCTGTTCGCTACTACGGCAAGGAAGACGTCCGCATCGAGGACATCGAGCCCCAGGAACTCAAGCCTGGGACGGTCCGCATCAACCCCGCCTACGTGGGCGTCTGCGGATCCGACCTGCACCTCTACTTCGACGGCCCCGTGGCTCCCTGCCCGGCCGACGCCCCGCACCCCCTCTCCGGTGAGCAGCTGCCCGTGACGTTCGGCCACGAGTTCTCCGGTGTGGTCACCGAACTCGGCGAGGGCGTCACCGACCTCAAGGTGGGTGAGCGCGTGGTCGTGGAGCCGCTCATGGTCTGCGGCGAGTGCGACCAGTGCACCTCCGGCAACTACAATCGCTGCTCCAAGATGGGCTTCATCGGTATCTCCGGCAAGGGTGGCGGCCTGTCGGACTCCATCGTGACGGATCGCCGCTGGGTGCACTCCGTGGGCGACCTCCCGCTGGACCAGGCGGCCCTGGTAGAGCCCCTTGCCGTGGCCGTTCACGCAGTTCGCTCCACCCCGGTCGAGGCCGGCCAGACCGCCATCGTCGGCGGTGCAGGCCCCATCGGCCTGCTCGTCGCGGCCTCCCTGAAGGCGCTCGGCGTGAAGGTCATCATGACCGAACTCTCCGCCGCCCGTAAGCAGCGCGCCGTGGAACTCGGCCTCACCGAGCACATGTTGGATCCTCGCGAGGTAGACGTGGTCGCCGAGGTCAAGAAGCTCACCGACGGCCGCGGTGCCGACGTCGCCTTCGAGGCCACCGGCGCGGCACCCGTCCTCTACTCCCTCACCGAGGCGCTCAAGCCGGGCGGCTGGCTGGAGGTCGTGGCGATCCACGTCCGCACTCCGGAGCTGCGCCTGAACGACATCCAGTACTCGGAGAAGATCGTCTCAGCGGCCATGGGTTACGCCAACAACCACCCCGAGGCCATCGAGCTGGCCCGCTCCGGCGACCTCCCCCTGGACGGCTTCATCACCGCCGTGATCGAGCCCGAGGACCTGGTCGCCAAGGGCTTCGAGGAACTGAAGAACAACGGCGAGGCGCACGTGAAGATCCTCGTGAAGGTCCACGGCGACGACGCCTGAGTTCCTTCTCGGTTCGCGGCGCGTAGCACCGTGAACACCCATGCCCGACGTCCGGTGCCCGGCTTTTCGAAGCCGGGCACCGGACGTCGGGCCTTTGGTTTTTCAGGCCTGGGCCATGTGCCGTGCGGCGATCAGGCCGAACACGCTGGGCGGGCCGATCGTGGATCCCGGGCCGGGGTAGGTGTGGCCCATGACAGCGGCCGACGTGTTGCCTGCGGCGTAGAGGCCTTCGATGACGCTGCCGTCCGGGCGCAGGGCGCGGGCGAACTCGTCGGTGACGATGCCGCCCTTGGTGCCGAGGTCGCCGATGACCACCTTGTATGCGGTGAAGGGGCCCTTGACCAACGGAGCCAGGTTCGGGTTGGGGCGCACGGTGGGGTCGGAGTAGTAGCGGTCGTAGGCGGAGTCGCCGCGGTGGAAGTCCTGGTCGCGGCCTGCGCGCGCGAAACCGTTGAACCGCTCGACCTCGTCGGTGAAGGTGTTGGGATCGACGCCGATCTTCGTGGCTAGCTCGGCGATGCTGTCCGCGGTGACCTTGATGCCCTCCTGCGCCATCAACTTGTTAGCCCGTGGATCCATGGCGAAGGTCAGCAGGTACTTGCGCTTGTACGGGGCATCGTAGACGAGCCAGTAAGGTCCCTTGGCGCCGTCGTGCTCCCGCATGT
>NZ_JALAGT010000044.1 GCF_022712295.1 Galactobacter sp. | reverse complement strand
GTGTGGTCACGTCGTTGACGTCTTGGCTGAACAACAGGGTACAACGTTGTACTGAATTCTGCAGGTCGCATGTTCTCGGGTGTGGCCCGTGCCGAGACGAGCGGGCGCCACGAAGGGTTGGCGCCACACCTGGTCACTGTGGCGGGGAACTGCTCTCCCTGATCAGCAGCCGGTGAGGCAGAACGAGGTCTTGGGCGGAGGTCGGGCCGCCTTCGATCTGGGCGATCACCCGGGCCACCGCATGCTCCGCGATGCCCCGCAGGTCCGGTGCCACCGTGGTGAGGGTGGGATTGGAGAAGCGGCTCTCCTTCGAGTTGTCCCACCCTGTCACGGCGACCTCTGTGGGTACGCGGACCCCGTTGCGACGCAGGGTGTGCATGGCGCCGATGGCCAGCTCGTCGTTGGCGCAGACCAGGGCATCGATGTCTCCGATCCGCGGGAGCATCTCCTCCGTGGCGGCGGCGCCGGTGCCACGTGAGTAGTCCTTCGCTGGGACCACCCAGCCGTTCGGTGTGGAGAGGCCTGCGGCTTCGAGCGCCTGCAGATATCCCTTGAGGCGGGGGGCTCCGGAGCGCTCTGCCTGCTCCGGCTCCGCGCCGAGGAAGCCGATCCTGGTCCTGCCGGTGGCGATGACATGTTCCGTGGTCTGGCGGGCTGCCTGGACGTTGTCGATGCTGACGTGATCGGTCCCGATCTCCACACCGGCCGATGGGCGCTCGCCCAACAGCACCATGGGGAGGGACCCGCGTGTCCTGTCCGCCTCTGCCAAGGTCAGGGCCAATGGAGAGAAGATGATGCCGTCGATCAGGCGGACCTCGTAGCCGCGTGCCACGATCTCCTCGGCCTGCCTCTGCGCCCGGGTCTCGTCGATGAACACCCGGTGGCCACGAGCAGCAGCGGCCGTGATGACCTCATGGGCGAGTGCTGCGAAGTACGGGGAGTCCACCCACGGTACGGCCAGCGCGAGGATCCCGGTGCGCCCACGACGCAACTGTCGTCCGGCGAGGCTGGGGCGGTACCCCAACTCGGAGATGGCTTCCTCGACCCGCGCACGGGTGGCGTCCGAGACCCGACCGGTGCCGTTGACGACATTGGACACGGTCTTCCAGGAAACGCCCGCTCGCAGGGCTACATCCTTGATTCCTGGCGGTTTGCGGACAGGTTCGGACGGGTTCTTGGGGGTGGTGGTCATGACTCTCTCGGTGTGACGTACTTGACGCGGGTACAGGTCTTAGTCCATCTTGGTACAACGTTAGAACGCAACGTTGCACCAAGGGAGATGCCGATGATTGCAGGTCGCGGCGGGAAATGGTCCCGCAGCGGGTCCGGAGACCCAGGATCGTCAGAAGGGTTTTCTCGTCGGCAAGTGCTCAGTGCGTCTCTCGTCGGTGCAGGCGCCGTGCTGCTCGGCTCGTCCCTGACCGGCTGTGCGCCCGCAGCCACGGGCGATTCCAAAGGCTCCACGACCGTGCGGATCTGGGATCTCTTCCAAGGCGCGGACGGGGCCAAGATGCAGAACATGCAGGCCGCGGCCATGAAGGCCAATACCGACGTGAACGTGGAATCGGTGACCCTGGCCTGGGGGTCGGCCTACTACACCAAGCTGGCCATGGCTTCCTCGTCCGGTCGTCCGCCGGAGGCGGCCGTCATGCACCTGTCCCGCCTGGCCGGCTACGCCCCCGGCGGATTACTCGAGCCCTTCGACCTGGATGAACTGGCCAAGGTGGGGATCCGCAAGGAGGACTTTGCGCCCGCAGTGTGGGAGGCGGCCACCTACAAGGGAGAGCTTTTCGCCCTGCCCATGGATACGCATCCGTTCATCACGTTCTACGACCCGAAGTACGCGAAGAAGGCGGGACTGCTGGGATCCGACGGGAAGATGGCCCCCATCGAGGGCGCAGACGCGTTCCTCGATGCCGGACGGAAACTTGCCGATGCCACTGGCAAACAGGGCATGTCCTTCGGTTATCTGATGGACACCGCCCAGTCCTGGCGCCTCTTCTGGGGCCTCTACAACCAGACAGGGGCCGGCTTCGAACTCACCCCGGGCAAGCGGGCCCAGCTGGACGAGGGCAAGGCCAAAGAGGTCATCGAATTCATCCAGGCGACGCTGGACGGGAAGATCGCCCTGTCCAACCAGGACTACAACGGCGGCGTCGCCAACTTCGTCTCCGGTCGCTCCGCGATGATTCTCTCCGGCGAGTGGGAGTTGCCCGCCTACCAGGACGCCATCCCGGACCTCGGAGCCATGCCATTCCCCAACATCTTCGGGACCCCGGCCAACTACGCCGATTCGCACTCGTTCGTGCTCCCGAAGCAGGCTCATCCCGATCCTGCCAGGAGAGAGGCCACCTACCGCATTCTGGCTCACCTGGTGAAGTCGGGCTCCCTGAACTGGGCCAACGCCGGCCACATTCCTGCGTACCGCCCGGTCCAGGACAAGCCCGCCTATCAGAAGCTCTCGCCGCAGTCGGATTACGCGGCAGCGGGAGACATTGTGACGCTGGACCCGCCGGTGTGGTTCGCCGGGGCCGGTAGCGACTTCCAGGCCCGCGTCTGCGACGCCATGTCAGACGCCTTCCAGGGCAAGAAATCCGCGTCATCTGCCGTGAGCGGCATGTTGAAGCAGATGGACCGCCTGCTGAGCACCCCCAACCCGGCCTGATGTCATCACGTGAGGACAAGGACACCATGACCACAGCACGTGCAGAGGCTCACGGCCCCGAAGCGCAGGGGATCGACGGCGCGACGAGCGCGGGCGTCGCCCCGCGCCGTCGGGCAGGGGCGAAACGCGGTAAGGGCGCGACGTCGCGCAAGCGCGCCGGATGGCGCGATCGTTCAGGCTACTGGTTCGTGCTGCCCTTCGTGGTGGCAGGGGTGCTCTTCCTGGTGTGGCCCACCGTCTACGGGCTGTGGATGAGCTTCACCGGGAGTTCGCTGACCGGATCCCACGGTGGATTCGTGGGCCTGGACAACTATGCAGAGGCCTTCGGGGACCCGCAGATGTGGCAGGCCCTCTGGCAGACCGTGCTCTTCACCCTGCTCTCCACCATTCCGCTGGTGGTCGTGGGGCTCGTCATGGCGTTGCTCGTCAATGCCGGGCTGCCCGGGCAGTGGCTCTGGAGGACTTCATTCTTTGCCTCCTACCTACTGCCCTCGGCCGTGGTGGCGTCCGTGTTCCTGTGGATCCTGCAGCCGGACATCGGGCTGGTGAACACCTGGATGGAGAAGTTCGGTCTGCATCCGGTCGGATGGCTCACCGACGAACGCCTCGCGCTGATGTCCATCGCACTGGTCACCCTCTGGTGGACAGTCGGGTTCAACTTCCTGCTCTATCTCGCGGCCCTCCAGGGCATCCCGGCGACTCTGTACGAGGCTGCCTTGCTGGACGGTGCCGGTGCTTGGCGCAGGCTGTTCTCGGTGACGCTTCCGCAGTTGAAGTCGGTCACCGGGGTCATCGTGGTGTTGCAGCTGCTGGCCTCCATGAAGGTCTTCGACCAGATCTACCTGATGACCGCAGGTGGGCCGAACGGTTCCACGCGGCCCATCCTGGAGTACATCTACGACGTGGGTTTCACGAACTACCGGCTGGGCTATGCCTCCGCCATCTCCTACGTCTTCTTCGCCCTCATCCTGATCTTCACCCTGCTGCGCCTGGTGCCCGGGCGGAAGGAACGCTGACATGACTGTGCCGGACCTCACCTCAGCCCCCACCACCGCAGACACCATCCCCGTCGACCCGCGGCCTGGTGGGCCGGTTGTCGGCGCGCACAGCCAACGACGCGCCGCCGTTCGTGAGGAGCGCCGTAAACAGCGCAACCAGATGCTGGGCAGCTCTCCCTTGGCCCGCGGCGCCGCCTTCGCCGTCCTCGCGATCCTTGCCGTGATCTGGCTCGTCCCGATCGCCTGGGCCGTGGTCACCGCCTTCACCTCCGAGGCAGACGCTGCCTCCAGCGCCAGCTGGTTCCCCGAACACGGTTTCACCTGGGATGCCTTCGTCAAGGTGATCCAGGGCAGTGACCTGCTGCGTTGGATGGGCAACTCACTGTTGATCTCCGCGCTGGTCACCATCCTGACCGTGCTGATCTCCGCGATGGCCGCCTATGCGTTCTCCTGCACCCAATTCAAGGGCCGAAAGACGCTCATGGCCCTGACGGTCATCTCCATCATGATTCCCGGTCAGATCCTGATCGTTCCCTTGTTCAAGGAGATGAGTGCCTTCGGTCTCGTGGACACTTTCGCAGGCGTGATCCTGCCGCAGATCGTGGCGCCTGTGATGGTCTTCATCCTGAAGAACTTCTTCGACGCCATCCCCGCAGAACTGCTGGACGCCGCACGCGTCGATGGGGCCGGCCCGTGGCGGATGTTCGTGCGGATCGTGCTGCCCTTGTCCAGTTCGGTGCTGGTGGCCGTGGCGATCTTCGTGTTCATCGGGGCATGGAACAACTTCCTGTGGCCGTTCATCGTCACCAACGACCCGAGCCTCATGACCCTGCCCGTAGGCCTGTCCACCGTGAAGGACGCTTACGGCGTCCAGTACGCACAGACCATGGCCTCCGCCGTCATCGCGGCCCTTCCGCTGCTGCTGATCTTCATGTTCTTCCAGCGCAAGATCGTACAGTCCTTCGCCACCACCGGCCTGGGTGGGCAGTGAGGCGATCAGGACTCCGCAATACACGGCCATGCCCCAGCCGACGTGATCGGGCTCCGCTCTGCGGCGTGGGACCTCACCACGCGCGGCCGGTCGGAGCCGACGGCGCCGGTCGGCGGGAGGCGGGCACCGCCGTCGGGCATTGAGGCGAAGCCGCGCCAGTAGCGGACGCGAGCGCGCCCCTCATGAGGCGGCGGGTGTCTTCCGGCGGCGAACCTGCCGCGACACCAGCCAGGCCACGGCGGCGATCGCCACTGCGACGAGTGCAACCACCCAGTCCGGGACTCCGGACGTGGCTGCCATGGCGCGGTTCTCCAGGCGGGCCTGATCGGTGGCGCCGAGAATGCCGCCCAGGCTGGTGGTCCCCTGCGTCATGAGCAGGAAGACGCCGAGCGCCACGGTGAGTGCGCCGCCCACGAGACCGGTCACGGTGGTGCGCCAACGGCCCACGCGAACTTCAAACGGGCGGACCAGACGCCTCACGAACGGCAAACGTCCCCACAACAGCGCCAACACGAGCAGTGGGGCGGCCATGCCTGCCGCGAAGCAGAGCAGGATCAGGCCGCCCATGAGCGCATTGCCGCTGAGCCCCGCGACGGTGAGGACCGCGCCGAGCAGCGGGCCGGTGCAGGCGCCCGCCAAGCCGTAGACCAGACCGAGGGCGTACACGGCGGCGGTTCCGGTGCCGTCGGCCGAGGCGCCGGGAACACCGAACAGGGGGATATTCAGGACCATGAGGATTCCGAGCAAGATCACGATGCACGCGGCCACCGTCATGACCGGTGTGCGGTACCGGTTTACGAAGGAACCCACGGTTCCGGCGAGCACACCCATGGGGACCAGGGTGGTGATCAGTCCGAGCCAGAACACGCCCGTGCGGCCCATGAGCTTGGCCGGGGAGGTGAAGGCGTAGGAGAAGAACGCCGGAAGCAGCATGACCGAGCAGGGGCTGAGCAGGGTCAGAACCCCTCCGACGAAGGCGCCGAGCAGACCGATCTCCATGAGGTCCTCACCCGCGCTTCGGGGGAGTTGCACCCGCCTGGGTCAGCGACTGGTCAAGGAAGGAGCGGAACGTGTCGATGGACTGGGCACCGGAGACGCTCTGATCTCCCACCACGAAGAAGGGGACACCTGTGACGCCGGTCTGCTGTGCGTCCGAGTTCCCCTGCATCACCTTCTGCTTGAGGGCGTCGTCGTCCAGCGCCTTTTCAAACGCATCCAGGTCCTCCACCCCGGCGGTCTTCGCGAAGCCCACCAGTTTCTTGCGAGGCATGTCCGGGTGGCCGGAGGCGGGCGCCGCAGCGTAGAGAGCGTCCAGGTACTCGAAGTACTTGCCCTGTTCTCCTGCGGCGCGGGCGGCCACGGCGGCATCAGCGGACTCATCGCCGAAGTAGGCCACGTCCCGCACCTCGATCCGGAGCAGACCGGCGTCGACGTACTCCTCGATGAGTTCAGGCTGGGTCTCCTGGTTGTAAGAGGCGCAGAACGGGCAGCGCATGTCCGTGTACTCCACCATCACCAGCGGCGCGTCTGCCTTACCGATGGCCATGGGGTCGTCGGGGTCTCGCTTGGCGAGTGGGGAATCCGTGGAGTCGCCTTCCACGCTTTGTGCGCCTTCCGTGCCCGACGACCCATTGTCGGACCGCGCGGTCGTTGCCTTGCCGCTACCGGCCGCCTTGGTGCCGGAACCTGCGGTTCCGAGCTGGGCCACGGTCACGATGAGCAGGAACAGGCATGCAATGGCCAGAGCCAGCGTTGCGATGCGATAGCGCTTCAGACGGGTCTCCAGGGACTCCAGAGCCCCTCGGGGCCCCGGGGTGGAGGCGGTTGCAGTTGCCTTGGCCGCCGGGGACGATCGCTGTTCGTTACGCACGGCTCACCAGCATACCGACGGGTGTAGTTCAAGGATGGGTTGGGGGGCGGAGGTGACAGGTGAGGGCCGGACTGGAGTTTCGTGAACAAGAAGAGTCTGTTTCTGTCAAGTCACGTATGCATGTGTATTAAGGGGTTCAGAGGGGTGGATTTCGAGGTCCCGCAGGTGATCTAACAATGTTGCGAATCGAATTCATGATGCAAAAAACCCGGTTTTCCGGGGATGTAATGCTCAATGAGCTCAGTGTGACATCGCCGTATGGACCGTGTACGGTCGCCGTATCGACGTGGTGAACCTCATGCAGCTGAGTAGCGTGGGACACCTCGTCGCGTACCATTGCACATGTCACTAACAACGAATCCCGGGAGGCAACGCGTGACGTTGATCCAGGATGCCGAGCCGACCATCGGTATCGAGCTCGAGCACATGACCAAGGCCTTCGGCGAGCTGACCGTCCTCGATGACGTATCGCTCAGCGTGAAGCCGGGCTCGGTCACCGCCCTGATCGGCCCCTCCGGCGCGGGCAAGTCAACCTTCCTGCGCTGCATCAACCTGCTGGAACGTCCGGACAGCGGTACCATCCGGGTCGCCGGCCACACCATCGAGGCCGGGAAGCACATCAAGAGTGCCGACCTGGCAACCTTGCGTGCCGAGGTGGGCATGGTCTTCCAGTCCTTCAACCTCTTCCCTCACCTCACGGTGCTGGAGAACGTCGTCTACCCCCAGCGCAACGTGCTGGGGCGCAGTCAGAAGGAAGCGGAAGAGAAGGCCATGAGGCTGCTCGACCGCGTGGGCCTGGCGGACAAGGCCAAGACCCATCCCAACAAGTGCTCCGGTGGTCAGCAGCAGCGCATCGCCATCGCCCGAGCGCTGGCCCTTGACCCTAAGATCATGCTCTTCGACGAGCCGACCTCGGCTCTGGACCCCGAGGTGGGTCTCGAGGTGTTGGCCGTCATGCGAGAGCTTGCCGACGAGGGTATGACGATGCTCGTGGTCACCCACGAGATGAGCTTTGCCCGCGACGTCTCCGACGAACTCGTGGTCATGGCCGACTGCAAGATCATCGAGCAGGGCGACCCCAAGAAGATCATGGCAGATCCCCAACACCCACGGACCCGGCAGTTCCTGCGGGCCGTGCTGGAGCGCTGACAAGCCCATGCTCGACGCTTTCCTCGCAGTCATCAAGGGGCTGCCGATGTCACTGTTGTTGACGGTGGCCTCGTTCGTGATCGGCGGGATCGTCGCGATTCCGCTGGCATTGGGGCTTCGCTCCAAGATCGCACCGCTGCGGTGGGTACTCAGGTTCCTGGTGGATCTGATCCGTGGTGTGCCGATCATCGTGTGGATCTTTGTGGCCTATTACGGGATCTCGGAAGCCATGGAGGGATCCGGCTATGAGATCGAGAACTGGGTCTCCGCGATCCTCTCCTTGTCCATAGTGTCCACAGCGTACTTGGCAGAGATTTACCGCGGCGGCATCCTCTCGGTCCCGGTAGGCCAGACCGAGGCGGCGCATGCGCTCGGCATCAAGGCGACTCCATCCTTCCTTAAGATCGTGGCTCCGCAGGCTTTCAAGATCAGCATGCCGTCCATTGCCACCTACGGCATCGGCCTGTTCAAGGACACCTCGATCGCCTCGGTGATCATCGTGGAGGACATGGTCTTCCAGGCCCGCTCCTTCGCTGCTCAGAATCCGGATATTCCTGGCATCTATCCGTACGCGATCGCGGCAGCCATCTATGTCATTGTTTCCGTGCCCGTGGCCATGTGGTCACGTCGCGTTGACCGCAAGCTGCAGGCAGGGGGCCACTGATGGACTTCCTAGAGATCTGGGGCAACGCCCTTCCCAACCTGCTCGGTGGACTGAAATGGACCCTGCTCATCACGGTCCTTGCCATTGCCATCGGCTACCCGGTAGGCCTGGTCTGGGCGCTCGGCGTCCGGAGCAGTAGCAGGATCATCCGCGGCATCTGCATCACCATCGTGGAGATCGGCCGTGGTGCCCCCGCGCTGGCCATCCTCTACCTCTTCTACTACGGACTTCCGACCTTCGGTATCAGCTTCACCGCAATTCTTGCCGCAGTGGTCGGTCTGGCGTGGAACTCCTCCGCCTACGCATCGGAGATGATCCGAGGCGGCATCCAGTCGGTCCCACGCGGCCAGCTGGAAGCGGCGGAGGCGCTCGGCCTGAAGTCGCGCGGCCGGTTCTGGAAGATCATCTTCCCGCAGGGTATGCGCTCCGCGACCCCCGGCCTCATGGGTCTGGCCATCCAGACCTTCCAGGGCACCTCGTTGGCTTACGCCATCACCGTGGACGAGATGGTCAAGGTCGCCTACAACGAGGGCTCGCGCAACTTCGAGTACCTGCCCACCTTCGCCCTGGCCGGCGTCATCTACGCGGTCATCGCGATTCCCGCAACGTGGATCACCTCGTACTTCGAGCGCCGCATGGCGCGGAAGTACTGATTCATTCCCGACTTCATCCCCGCAATATCACCCCTCTTAGGAGAAACCATGAAGCTCACCACCACTCGCCGCGCGTTCGCCGGTATCGCGATCCTGGGCCTCGGCGCCTCCATGGCTCTGACGTCGTGCTCCAAGTCCGAGGACACGGTGGCAGACGACTGCAAGCCTGCCCACGAGAACGTCGACACGGTCAAGGACGGCACTCTGACCGTGGGCGCCATTGACATCCTGCCCTTCTCCTCCTACAACGGCGGTGACCCCGAGGGCATCGACGTGGACATCGTCAAGCAGATCGCCAAGGACAACTGCCTGAACGTCTCGTGGAAGTCCTCCACCTACGCTGACGCCATCCAGTCGATCGATGCCAGCAAGATCGACATGGCCATCGGTGTCATCAACCGCACGGAGGAGCGCGAGAAGAAGGCCGACTTCACGGCTTCAACCTACCTGGACGGCATGGGCATCGCCTCCACCAAGGGCTACAAGACCATCAAGGACCTGGAGAAGGCTGGCACCGTCGGCACCATCGACGGTTACCTCTGGGTGGATGACCTGAAGAAGGTCCTCGGCGCCAAGAACGTGAAGACCTACCCCTCCTCCGTGGAGCTGAAGTCCGACTACGATGCCGGTCGTCTCGACGCCGCCATCGACTCCTATGGCACCACCGTGGAGCTGTACAGCGACGTCGACGACATCACGGTGTCTCTGGCCAACGCCGAGCCGGATGACCGCATCGGCGCCCTGGTGCAGTCCCCCCAGGCTGCCTTCCCCATCAAGAAGGGTAACGATTCCCTGAACGAGGCCGCCTCGGACACCATCAAGGAGATGCGGAAGAACGGCGAGATTGAGAAGCTCCTGGCTGACAAGGACCTCACCAAGGACCTGCTCGGCACGGACGAGGAGATCGAGTCCGCATACTCGGTTCCCAACTGATCCGGGACTTCCGTGATGCGCCGATGAACTCGGCGTGAAACACGAAGGGGCGGATCCGACGTAAGTCGGGTCCGCCCCTTCGTCGTGCCTGTTTCCGACATGTTTCAGGTCACAACCAGGGGTTGCGCAGGTCACCGTTCAGAGTAGCATTGCACATGTCACCTGGCACACAATGGGAGGAACCCTTTTGCAGATGTTGAGCAGTGCAGCCGTCATGCCGACGATCGGCGCACGACCCTTGGGGGAGGACTCGGTCAGCCTGCGCGGGGGATTGCTGGGTGCTTGGCAGCAGCGCAACGTCGAGGCCACCGTCCCTCATGTGATGCAGCAGCTGCGTCAGGCCGAGAACCTGGAGAATCTACGCCGCGTAGCCGATCAGGATTTCGACGGCGCCGCACCGGTTCGATACCCGTTCCTCGACACCGACATTCACAAGACGTTGGAGGGGCTGGCCTACGTCCTGGCTCGGGGTGATCGCGATCTTCCTGCGGACCACCTGGCAGCGATCCGCGCCTTCTATGAGGAGTGTGTGGACCTCCTGAGGCGCGCGCAACGCGAGGACGGCTACCTGAACTCCTACTACCAATCGCCGGTGGTCGGTAAGGACTCCTTCTCCGACCTGGTGTGGGGTCACGAGCTCTATACCCTTGGTCACCTCATCCAGGCCGCAGTGGCCGCAGACCGTCGGCTCGGAGACGCGCGTCTTCTGGGCATCGCGATCAAGTTCGCTGATTTGGTGGTGTCGCGCTTCGGGCCGGATGGCGACCTGGACTTCTGCGGCCACCCCGAGATCGAGATGGCACTCGTGGAGCTCTACCGTCACACCGGACGTGATGAGTATCTGACCACGGCCAAGCTGATGGTGGACCGCCGCGGGCGGGGCACGCTCAAACACAGCATCTTCCCCTCCGATTACTTCCAGGACGCGGTACCGCTGCGTGAGCTCGACTCCGTCACCGGTCACGCTGTGCGGATGGTCTATCTTGCGGCCGGTGCGACCGACGTCGCCATCGAGACCGGAGACCAGGAGCTTCTGGATCACCTCGAGTACCTCTGGGACGACATGGTGGCATCCAAGCTCTACGTCACGGGCGGATTGGGGTGCAGGCACAGCGACGAGGCCATCGGCGACCGCTTCGAACTGCCGAGCGACCGCTCCTACTCGGAGACCTGCGCAGCCATCGGCACTCACCAGTGGGCCTGGCGCATGTACCTGGCCTCGGGCGACGCGAAGTACCTCGACGCGATCGAGACCGTGCTCTTCAACGCCTTCGCCGTTGGGACGTCCGCAGACGGAACCTGTTTCTTCTACGACAACCCGCTGCAGCGCCGCCCCGACCACAATCAGCGCTCCGGCGCGGAAACGGACGGCGGGCTCCTCCGCCTTCCTTGGTTCGTGTGCCCCTGCTGCCCTCCGAACGTGATCCGCTGGGTCGCCGAGCTTCAGGACCACCTCGTGGTGGACCGTGAGGGGACCCTGGAATTCGGTTTGCCTTTCGACGGGACGGTCAAGGCCGGCGGCGCGCTGTTGGAGTCCACCACCGACTACCCGTTCGACGGGACGTGGACCCTGCGAGTCGTGGAAGGCGGCGTGCCGCAGGCGCGCCTGCGCGTACCCGCCTGGGCCCATGGGGCTCGGCTGACGCGCGCCGGCCAAGACCACGTCGTCGGGCATGGATGGACCGAGACGCTCACCGACCTGCGCCAGGGCGAAGAGATCACTGTGACCCTGCCCATGCCGGTCGAGGCGCTTTCTGCAGACCCACGCGTCGACGCCGTTCGCGGCAGCCTGGCTTTCCGCCGCGGACCGCTGGTGCTGTGCGCCGAGCAGCAGGACCAGAGTGTGCCGGTGGACAACGTAAGGATCCCCCAGGAGGCCGCCCTGCACGCCGTGACCGCGGGCGGCGACCAGCTGACCGTCACGGTCACTGGGCATGCCTACGACCCGCAACCCGCTCCGCTATACGCGGCAACGCGGCCGGAGGAAGCCGTCGCCGACACCACGGTGACACTCAAGCCGTATTACACCTGGGGCAACCGCGACGCAGCAGCCATGCGCGTCTGGTTCCCCGAACACTGATGCCCCGGCCGCAGTCCGGTCACCCACAAAGCACTTCATCCCTCAAGAGAACAACGGCACTCACGCCGCTGACCCGTCAGGAGAACACCATGAAGAAGAAACCGATCCTCGCCCTCACCGGCATGACCATGGCCGGGCTGATGGCCCTGACCGCGTGCGGTGGCGGAGGAGGGAACTCCGGCGGCGGCAACGGCGGCGGAGGCTCGTCCGACCCCAGCGTCACCCGCAACGTGGATGCCAAGACCGAAGAGGGCGGCACCATGTACCAGCTGCTCAACGCACCATATTCACACCTGGACCCCGCTCAGGGCTTCGACGGTGGCGTGAACAACTTCTATCGCCTGATCTACCGTCAGCTCACCACGGTGGGTGGCGGCGGGGACGATGAACCCAACAAGGTCACTCCCGACCTCGCCACCGACACCGGTACCCCCAACGAGGACAACACCGAGTGGAAGTTCACCCTGAAGGACGACATCTTCTTCGAGGACGGGACCCCCATCACCTCCAAGGACGTGAAGTTCGGTGTGGAGCGCTCGCTGGATCCCGCGGTCTCGATCGGCTCCCCCTACGCCCGACTGACCCTGGACATCCCCAAGGACTACAAGGGGTATTACCAGTCAGGAGGGCTCGACTCCATCGAGACGCCGGACGACAAGACCATCGTCTTCCACCTGGCCAAGCCCTACGCGGACTTCCCCTCCGTGGTGGGCCAGGCACCCTTCACCCCCTTCCCAGTCTCGCAGGCCAAGAAGATCACCACCACCAGTGTGGACAAGCAGCCGGTCGCGTCCGGCCCCTACCGCGTCGTGGAGAACAAGATCGGCTCCAAGCTGGTCCTGGAACGCAACAAGTACTGGAAGAAGGAGACCGACGAGGTCCGCACCGCGAAGCCGGACTCCTGGGAGTTCACCTTCGGGCTCGACCCGGCCACCATCGACGAGCGCATGCTCGCCGGTCAAGGCGACGACGCGAACGCCGTGGGTGGCCGCGTTCAGGCCTCCGCCGTGGCCCGTCTGCAGCAGCCACAGGTGTCCTCCCGTGTGGTCTCCGGACTGCAGGGCTGCACCACCTACCTGGCCATGAACACCACCAAGAAGGGGATGGACGACCCCAAGGTACGTCAGGCCATCAACTACGCGATCGACCGCCAGGCCGTGACCGACGCCCTCGGCGGCAATCAACTCTCCCAGGTCGCCACCACGATGCTCCCGCCCACCGTAGAAGGGCACGAGGACTTCGACCTCTACCCGTCCAAGGACGACAAGGGCGACATCGACAAGGCCAAGGAACTGCTGAAGGAAGCCGGCTACGAGGACGGCCTGACCATCACCCTCGACGTGCGTTCCGAGCCCAAGTGGACCAAGGGGTCAGAAGCCGTGCAGGCCTCCCTGAAGAAGGCCGGTATCACCGTGAAGTTCAACCCGATCGACACCTCCACCTACTACGAGGTCATCGGCACCACGGCCCAGCAGCATGACGCTGCCATCACCGGCTGGTGCCCGGACTGGCCCACCGGAGCCACCTTCCTCCCCCCGATCTTCGAAGGCTCGCAGATCTACGCGAAGGGTAACCAGAACGTGGCTCAGTTCGATGACAAGGGCATCAACACCCGCATGGAGGAGATCCGCAAGATCAAGGACGTGGACGAGGCCAACGCAGAGTGGGGCAAGCTGGACAAGGAGATCCTGGAGAAGGCACCAGCGGCTCCATTGGCCTGGGAGCAGAACGTCTCCATCGTGGGTGAGAACGTGGGCGACGCCTACTCCCACCCGGGCTACTCCGGCGGCATCGACTTCGCCGTCGTCGGCCTGAAGGACGCCGGGAAGTAATTCCATGACTGCGCCTACAGAATCGCTCGCCTTGGCGAGCGAGGGGTCGGGGAGCCCTGCGGGTTCCCCGACCCCCTGGAAGCGGGTGGTCGCTGCCTTCAGGTCCACCCCGTCCGTCATCATCTGCTCGATCATCCTCGGACTGATCGTTCTGATGGCGGTCTTCGCCCCTCTTCTGGCGAAGATCACCGGCTGGGGGCCAACGGACTTCGACGCTTCCGCCATCGACCCCAACCAAGGCGGCAAGCCGCTGGGGGCGCTCGGTGGCGTCAGCGTCGACCACTGGTTCGGTGTGGAGCCCGGCAACGGTCGTGACATCTTCATCCGCATCGCCTACGGCGCCCAGGTCTCCTTGACCATCGCCGTGGTCGCCGCCGTGATCACAACAGTGGTTGGCGTGGTGCTCGGCATGCTGGCCGGATTCTTCGGCGGCTGGCTGGACACCATCATCTCCCGGGTCATGGACTTCCTCATGGCCTTCCCCCAGCTGATCTTCATGATCGCGATTCTCTCCGCGCTCCCCTCAGGGAACCGGCCGGTGCTCCTGGTGGTGGTCCTCTCAGTCTTCGGGTGGCCCTACACCGCGCGTGTCATTCGCGGACAGGCCATGTCCTTGCGCAACGAGGAATTCGTGGAGGCTGCCATGGCGGCAGGCGCCAGTCGCATGCGCATCTCCTTCAAGGAGATCCTGCCCAACCTGCGAGGAACCATCATCGTCCTGGCCACCATCGCCATCCCCCAGTACATCGGCACGGAAGCAGGGCTGTCCTTCCTGGGCGTCGGCGTCACACCTCCCACCCCCTCCTGGGGTCAGATGATCTCCGACTCCGTGGGTTGGTACGCGGTGGACCCCATGTACTTCATCTTCCCTGGACTCTTCCTCTTCCTCACCGTGCTGTGCTGCACCGTGGTCGGCGACCACCTCAAGCGGGAACTTGATGAAGGAGGTGCCGCCTGATGCTCGGCTACATCCTGAAGCGTTGCGGTGCCGCCGTCATCGTCCTGTTCCTGGTCAGCGTCTTCACATACGTGATCTTCTTCGCCCTGTCCCCGGACCCCGCGCTGCAGATCTGCGGTAAGACCTGTAACCCCGAGCGGATCGACCAGATCCGTGATCAGTTGGGATTGGATCAGCCACTGTGGAAGCAGTACTGGGAGTTCTTCTCGGGACTGTTCGTGGGCCGGGACTACGGGTCCGGATCGCAAGCCATCCATTGCTCCGCTCCCTGCCTGGGTTACAGCTTCCAGACCAACGAGTCCGTCATGGACATGGTTGTGGACCGCCTTCCGGTCACCGCTACCGTGGCCGTTGGTGCGGCCGTGCTGTGGCTGCTCGGCGGTGTCATGGGTGGTGTGATCTCGGCGTTCCAGCGCGGCAAGTTCTGGGACAAGTTCTTCAACGCCATCGCACTGGGCGGCATCAGCCTCCCCAACTACTTCGTGGCTCTGCTGCTGCAGTACATCCTGGTGGTGCAACTACAGATCCTCCCGTTCCCGCAGGCCGTGCCGTTCAGCGAGAATCCTGGACGCTGGTTCGCGGCGTACCTGATGCCATGGATGGTGCTGGCCTTCCAGTACATGGCCATCTACACGCGCCTGACCAGGACCAACGTCATCGACACGTTGAACCAGAACTTCATGCGTACGGCGAGGGCCAAGGGCCTGAAGCCCTCACTCGTGGTGGGCCGGCACGCACTGCGGCCCGCGCTGACTCCTGTGACCACCATGTTCGGCATGGACTTCGCAGCACTGCTGGGCGGCGCGCTGATCACGGAGACCGTGTTCGGACTCAACGGCATCGGCAAGCTGACCTCCGATTCCATCACCAAGAACGATCAGCCGGTCATCATGGCCGTGACGTTGTTGGCGGCCGCCTTCGTGGTCATCGCCAACATCCTGGTGGACATCGGTTACCGGTACCTGGACCCGAGAGTGAGGGTGAAGTCGTCATGACCAGCGTCAGTTCAGATACGGTGCTGGAGGTGGAGCACCTGAGCGTCTCGTTCCCGACCTCGCGCGGAACGTCCACCGTGGTGGACGATTCCAGTTTCACAGTGGAAGCCGGCCGCACCGTCGGCATCGTCGGCGAATCCGGTTCGGGTAAGTCCATGACCTCCTTGGCCATCATGGGACTGCTGCCCGGTGGCGGACGTGCAGTGGGTAGCGCCAAGCTCAAGGGCAAGGAGCTGCTGGGCCTCAGCGACCGCGCCATGCGCCCCATCCGTGGGGACAGGATGGCGATGGTCTTCCAGGACCCACTGTCCTCACTGAACCCGTTCTACACGGTGGGACTACAGATCGCGGAGGCCTACCGGTCACACCGCAAGGTGTCCAAACAGGCTGCCAAGAAGATCGTGATCGCGGCCCTGGACAGGGTCGGCATCCCGGACCCGGAACGGCGCTACAACCATTACCCGGACCAGTTCTCCGGAGGTATGCGCCAGCGCATCATGATTGCCATGGCCATCTGCCTTGAGCCGGAACTGCTGATCTGTGACGAACCGACCACCGCCCTGGACGTCACGGTGCAGGCCCAGATCCTGGGGTTGCTCTCGGGGCTGCAGAAGGAGAACGGTATGGGGATGGTCTTCATCACCCATGACCTGGCGGTGGTCTCAGAGGTCGCGGACGAGGTCCTCGTCATGCGCCACGGCGTCACGAGGGAGCGCGGCACCACCGAGGAGATCTTCACCCAACCGAAGGACTCCTACACCAGGGCGCTGTTGGACGCGCTGCCCCGCATCACCGACGATCCCGATGCGGTCATGAAGGAGACCGGGGAGGAGCACCGATCATGAGTGACTCGATCATGAAGGTCAGGGACCTGACCAAGGATTTCCCCGTCCGTGAGGAGGGGCGCTTCTTCTCCAGGAAGTCGGTCTTCCGAGCGGTGGACAACGTGTCCTTCGACGTCCCCGCCGGTGGCACCTTGGCCATCGTGGGGGAGTCGGGCTCGGGCAAGTCCACGACCGCGCGCATGATGGCACGATTGCTTGACATCTCCTCCGGCTCGGTGGAGTTGGAAGGGAAGGACATCACCCGTGTTGAAGGTGCCGACCTGCACAAGGTTCGCCAGACCATCCAGGTGGTATTCCAGGACCCGTATTCGTCACTGAATCCACGCCACACAGTGGAGCGGATCATCATGGCCCCATTGGACTATCAGGGGGTGAAGCCGCCCAAGGGGCGCAGCACCATGGTGAAGGAACTCATGGAGCGGGTCGGCTTGGACCCCAATGCCTCTCAGCGTTACCCGCGCCAGTTCTCGGGTGGTCAGGCGCAGCGCATCGGTATTGCCCGTGCACTGGCTCTGAAACCCAAGGTCGTGGTGTGCGATGAAGCGGTGTCTGCGCTCGACGTGTCGGTGCAGGCCAGGGTCATCAACCTGCTCAAGGAACTCAAACAGGATCTGGGGTTGAGCTATGTGTTCATTGCCCACGACCTGGCCGTGGTGCGTCAGATCGCGGATGACGTGGTGGTGATGCAGCGTGGGCAGGTGAAGGAGGCCGGTCCGCGTGACCAGATCTTCGATGCTCCGCAGGATGCGTACACGCAGAAGCTGATCGCCGCGGTGCCGAAGATTGATCCAGAATGGGAGGAGCGTCGTCAGCGGTACATGCAACAGCATCCGCTGGCCGCTGCCACCGACGAGTCCTGACTGACTGCGGGGGAGGGGCACCACGGGGTCGGATCGACCTCCGAGTGGCCCTCCCCTGCCGTGTGTTCAGTGATGCTGAGCCACGTAGCCGAAGAACAGAATCGATGCCGCAAGCCGCGGATATGCCACAAGAAGTCAAAGAAGGAGTGTGTGTTGATCGTCAACGAGTACGTCATCCCCGGGATGTGGGTGCGTGATCACGAGATCTCGGTGCCCTTGGACTGGTCGGGCACCCTACCGGGGTCCATCACCATCTTCGCCAGGGAACTGGTTGACCCGCTGCGCCGCAATGAGGACCTCCCGTTGCTCACGTACCTTCAGGGCGGACCCGGCGGCAAGGGGCCGCGTCCTGTGGCGGCGGACGGATGGATCGGCGATGCTCTCAAGCGTTTCCGTGTGATCCTGCTTGACCAGCGCGGCACCGGCCGATCCAGCAGGATCCAGGGGTCCACCCTGGACTCACTGCCGGACGATGAGGCACGGGCGGACTTCCTTGCCTGCTTCCGCGCGGACTCGATCGTGAAGGACGCCGAGGCGGTCCGGACCCGCGAGTTCGACGGCAAGAAGTGGTCCACTCTGGGCCAGAGCTATGGCGGCTTCCTGACGCTGACTTATCTCTCGCAGGCACCGGAGGCCCTTGCCTCCTGTTACGTCACTGGTGGCCTGGCCTCCATCTGGCCCGACGCATCGGAGGTCTACCGCCGGACCTACCCCCGCACCCGGGCCAAGAACGCTCTGTTTTACGAGCGCTACCCGCACCACGTCGCCACGCTGTCCACGATCGCCGACAAGCTCGCGGCGGAGGACGTGCGGCTGCCTGATGGTGACCGTCTCACCGTGCGTCGTTTCCAGTCGTTGGGGATCGACTACGGGATGAAGCCCGGCTTCGAGCGCCTGCACAATCTTGTGGACGAGGCCTTCGTCGGGGACGAATTCACGGACAGCTTCCTGCAGCAGGTTCAGCAGCTGAGCTCCTACGCGGACAACCCCCTCTTCGCGGCCATGCAGGAGTCCATCTACGGCCACGGCGACAACGGGCCCACCGCGTGGGCGGCTCAGGCGGAACGAGAGAAGCACGCAGACTTCTCCGAGGGCGCCCGCCCACTGATGATGACCGGCGAGATGATCTACCCCTTGATGTTCCAGGAGATCCGCAATCTCAAGCCTTTTGCGGGCGCGGTGGAGCTCCTGGCCCAGCGTCAGAACTGGTCCGCGCTCTATGACCTCGAGGTATTGGCCTCCAACGAGGTTCCCGTGGCCGCTGCCGTCTACTACGACGACATGTACGTGGACTCCGGCCTGCAGCTGGATACCGCCGCGGCTGTGGGCAACACACAGGCGTGGGTCACCAACGAGTTCGAGCATGACGGCGTCGGATCCGGAAAGGTGTTCCCGCGCTTGCTGGAGCTGGTGGACGGGGTCGGCGGCCCACTGGCCTGACCCGACGTGCCCCAAGCCCGATGGCGGCGGCCCCGGCAACGCCGGTCCGGGCGCCTTCGGCGCCGGCACCGCACGTGCAGGCCACGTGGCGCGCGGGCCCGCCGTCGGGCCTTGACGACGAACAGAACTTGATGAAGAACAGCAGACGAGACGAAGAGGCAGACATGACCCAGACCGATAACCGTACTCAACCTCAGGCCACTTCCATGCCGCGGGGTAAGGACGAGGACCCGCGGATGCCGCGCCTGGTCGGCGCGGAGGGCTTCACGGACTTCATCGGGCGGGATTGGGGGGAGCTGGACCGGACCCCCAAGCTGGCGGCCGGGCAGGCCGAGGCGGCAGCCGACCACCGTCGTCGACTGTTGGAGGCACTGCCCGGCCGGGCCATCGTTGTCGCGAGTGGCCATGCGCCCGTGCGGATCAACGACTGCGACTACGACTTCCGCCCGGACAGCGACTTCATGTGGCTGACCGGGTGCTCGGCTCAGGACGCGGTGCTGGTGCTGACGGCGGCTGAGGCGACCCTGTATCTGCCCGCCCCGTTCGGCCCGGGAGAGGCCGGGTTCTTCTCCAATGCGGCCCGCGGCCAACTGTGGATCGGAGCGGAACCCGCGCTGGAGGACTGGCAGCGAGCACTGGACATCCGGGTCCGCGACTTGGACGAGCTGGCCCCCGCCCTGGAAAAGCTGTCCAACCCGCTGGTGGCCGGTCACTCCGCGCGTCCCGCCCAGCTTGCTGGTTACCGCACGGACGTGGAACTGGTCAGGGTGCTCTCTGAGCTGCGCATGATCAAGGACGACTGGGAGATCACCCAGCTGCGGCGGGCCGTGGATGCCACCGTGCGTGGGTTCAAACAGACGGTGGCCGAGATCCCGCAGGCCATGAGGGAGGGCGGCGAGCGGTGGTTGCAGGGCACCTTCGACCGCGCCGCGCGGACCTACGGTAACGCCCCGGGCTACGCCACCATCGTCGGGTCGGGGCCGCACGCCCCGACCCTGCACTGGGTGCGCACGGACGGACCGGTGCTTCCGGACGAGCTACTGCTCCTGGACATGGGGATCGAGGTGGACTCGCTCTACACGGCGGATGTCACCCGAACCTTCCCGGCCTCCGGCCGCTTCACCGAGACGCAGCGGCAGGTGCACGACCTGGTGGAGAAGTCTCACCGCGCCGGTCTTGCCGCTCTGCAACCTGGCCGTTCCTTCGGCGACTTCTTCGCAGCCTGCATGGAGGAGCTCGCCGTCGGCCTGCACGATTGGGGAATCCTGCCGGTCTCGGTGGACGAGGCGTTGTCCCCGAACGGTCAGCAGCATCGCCGATGGCTGGTCTGCGGCATCGGGCACCACCTGGGTCTGGACGTCCACGATTGCGCCCATTCCAGCTACGAGGCCTACCAGGGTGGAATCCTGGCCCCCGGCATTGTGCAGACCGTGGAGCCCGGGCTGTACTTCCACGCCAACGACCTGGCCGTGCCGCCGGAGCTGCGCGGTGTCGGCGTGCGCCTCGAGGACGACATCCTCATCACCGAAACCGGTTCCGATGTGCTCTCCAAGGACCTGCCCATCGACGCTGACGGGATCGAGGCGTGGATGGCTGACCTGCACGCCTGACTCCAAACAGGTTGACACTGAGTGCGTTGTCCCGTGTGCAGGGAGGGATCCCGGGAGTCCTCCCTGCACACGGAGCCCGAGCACGCAGCTGCCCGCGCTCAACTTCAGCTCGATTTCTGATTTCAGCCCAGATCGTGGTTCTGCGCTGAAGTCAGAAATCGAGCTGAAGCTGTGTTGGGGGAGGGACATTTGGGGAAGCAGTCGGTGGAAGGGCATTGGGGAAGTCGGTTGGTGAGGTGCAGACAGCTGATCCGCTCCTTGTCCGACCATGTGTTACGACCCGTGACATATCAGCGCAATGAAGGGCTTGCGCGCCAGTGCAATGTCACATACCGTAGTTCTTGAACCCGCTACTTCCACCCCCACGGAGGAACCCATGACCGAGACCAAGAAGCCCTGGCACGGCGTACTCGTCGCCACTGCGCTGCCCTTCAACGATGACCTCTCCATCGACTTCGACGCCTACGCAGAGCACGTCGCCTGGCTGGCAGAGAACGGCTGCGACGGCGTGGCCCCCAACGGCTCGCTGGGCGAGTACCAGAACCTGACGGACGAGGAGCGCGCCCGCGTCATCACCACCGCCGTCGAGGCCTCCCCGGAGGGCTTCACCGTCATGGCTGGTGCAGGCGCCTACGGCGGACTCCAGACCCAGAAGTGGGCGGAGCAGGCTGCCGAGGCCGGCGCTCAGGCCCTCATGCTGCTGCCCCCCAACGCCTACCGCGCCAACGATGACGAGGTCGTTGACCACTACGTCCGCGCCTCCAAGGCCGGCCTGCCGATCGTGGCCTACAACAACCCGATCGACACCAAGGTTGATCTGCACCCCGAGCTCGTGGCCCGCATCCACAACGAGGCCGGCGTCGTGGGCATCAAGGAGTTCTCCGGCGACGTGCGCCGCAGCTACGCCATCAAGGAGCTCGCTCCCGACATGGATCTGCTCATCGGCACCGACGACACCGTCCTGGAGATGGGCCTCGACGGCGCCGTTGGCTGGGTGGCCGGTTACCCGAACGCCATCCCGCAGGCCACCGTTGAGCTCTACAAGCTCTCCACCTCCGGTGACGTGCAGGACCTGGTCCGCGCCCGTGAGATCTACACCGAC
>NZ_JALAGT010000043.1 GCF_022712295.1 Galactobacter sp. | reverse complement strand
GTGCCTGCTCCCCGGTGTCCGGCTGGGAGACCAGCAGGGCGTCGGTGTCCACACCGAGCTTGGCGGCGTAGACCGGGTCCAGTGCGTGCTCGGCGTCGATGAAGGCAGCGATGCCGCCGTTCTTCTGTGCGCTGGCGACGGCGTGGAGAGCCACTGTGGTCTTACCGGAGGATTCAGGACCGTAGATCTCCACGACGCGGCCGCGAGGAAGTCCGCCGATGCCCAGTGCGACGTCCAGGGCGATGGAAGAGGTGGAGATGGTGTCGATGGGCGCCCGCGTCTGCTCTCCGAGACGCATGACGGAGCCCTTGCCGAAGTTCTTGTCGATCTGCGCCAGCGCTGCCTCCAGCGCCTTTTCGCGATCCGGCTCGCCCTTACCTGCTGCCATGGAAGTTCACCCCTGATGATAGAGAAGGAAAGTTGATGAAGTTGCCGTCCAACGACTGGCACCGTGGACTTGAATCAAGACTAGAACCGGGGTGTGACACTTTGCTCTGCGAACCCCGTCCCCGGAACCCCGTGTGTGGATGACACGCCGAACCGGACGAGGATCAGCGTAGCCCTATTCGAACGAAACTTCGAATACGTTGTGACTACGGCGAGTCATTGCTGCCTACCCGTCCCAGCGATCGGTCCGCAACGGGAGGTCCCGCCCCAGATGCCGTGATTCGGGGATCTCCTTGACCCGGCAGATCTCGACCCAGACCGCCTTGGGATCCTCACCGTCCGCCAGCGCTTGGTCCGCGGTCTTGGACCCCAGCTGAGTCAGGGACAACGTCGCCGCCAAGTGCCTACCCGGAGCATCCCCGAACTCATCGGTCACCAACCGCCAGAACTCGCTCAATCGCATGGGGTCCATTCTCCCAGATCCGGAACGCGCAACGCCCCGGCCGGCAGATCCGGTCGGGGCGTTGCAGACAAGTTGTTGTGACGCGGGCCTGAGGGCTCAGGGCTGCGGGGCCATCTCGGTGGCGAGGTTGTCCGGCACCTCGTCCGGGATGGTGCCGTAGGCTGCTGCGAGCTCCAGCGGGACGGTGTCAGGCACCAGAACGCCTTCGGCTTCCGCGATGCGGTCGGAGACGAGCCTCAGCACCAGGGACAGCGGGACATCGAGTGCCTGGGCGATGGAGGCCAGCAGTTCGCTCGAGGCCTCCTTCTGTCCGCGTTCCACCTCGGAAAGATATCCGAGGGAAACCCGGGCCAGGTGAGAGACCTCACGAAGCGTCCGCCCTTGCAACTGGCGGATCTCGCGCAGAACCTCACCGATTTCCTGGCGTAGGGTCACCATCTTGTGCTCCTTCCGGTTGGCGCTTGCGTGGGTCTCTTCCACGCCCGTCCAGCGAATGATGCCGTTGACCTGCGTGGGCTGCTTGATCATGGAAATCTTAGGTCTCCTCTTGAGAGATCAGTGGTCTTGTAACCGTCTCCTGGTGGGGTCCGGTCGTGGTGAGCCGCCTCCGCCGTCCTCGGCTTCCGTGACTCACATTTATCAGAACCGTTGATTGCTCCATCTTGTTCCCTGGTATCAGCCCATCACAGAAAGCTCCCAGGTACCAGTGCGGTGACGCGATGTGTCGCGCGCGTCACACAGAGTTCATCAAAGCAGCGTTTCAGGTCTTCCTGCTCAGCGTCGGTCCACGACCAGACGTTCAACTTCGACGCCTGCCTGGGTCAGCGCGGCGTCGACGCTTCCACGTCTGATCCGCCCACGGTCACCCTCGAGATCCAAGAGCAGTGCCCGGTCCCCCAGATCCGAGGAGATCCCGATCCAGACCGTACCCACCGCGTGACCGCCGTGCGGCTCCGGCCCAGCCACCCCGGTGGTGGAGATCCCGATGTCGGCGCCACACACTCGCCTGGCACCGGCCGCCATCTCCTGCGCGACGATCCGGTCCACCGGCCCGTACTCTTCCAGTCGCTCTCGCGAGACTCCCAGCACAGCGGCCTTCACCTCCACTTGATAGGAGACCACTCCGCCTTGCAAGACGCCCGACGCCCCGGGGACGTCGGCAATGGTGGCCGCCACCAGTCCCGCGGTGAGGGACTCCGCTGTGGCGACGGTGAGACCCGCGGCCTTGGCGGCGGCGACCAGCGCCGCGGCCCCGGCCGCGGGCTCCGTCGCGGGCAACGCCGCGCCGACAGCGGGACCCGGCCCGTCGCCGTCGGGCATGGTGGCTTCCACCGTCATCTCAGGCCTGCCCGGCCTTGTGCGCCTTGTAGAGCGCGGTGGCCTGGCGGATGTAGTCGATGGCCGAGTACAGGGTCAGGGCGGCCGCGATGCCGATGATGACCCAACCGATCCAGGCGACCCAGAGCAGGTCGAGGGCGAAGGGCAGCAGCAACACGATGATGCCGACGGCCTGGGAGACGGTCTTGAGTTTGCCGCCCGGGCTGGCCGCGATGACGCCCCACTTCACGACCACGAACCGCATCACGGTGATGCCGATCTCGCGCACCAGAATGATGCCGGTGATCCACCAGGAGAGCTCGTGGTAGATCGAGAACAGGACAAGGGCGGAGCCGATCAGCAGCTTGTCAGCGATGGGGTCGGCGATCTTACCGAAGCTCGTGACCAGGTTGCGGGATCGAGCCAGGTCGCCGTCCAGCTTGTCGGTATAGATCGCGGCCACGAAGATGACCAGTGCCAGCCACCGCCAGAGACCACCCTCGTGGTCGTCCAGCACGAAGAACACCACGAAGACCGGCACCATGATGATGCGCAGCCCGGTCAGGATGTTGGCGATGTTCCAGTTGGGGGCCGGAGTCGCGTCCGCGCCTTCCCCTGCCGGGACGGTTGGGGGGGTGGTGCCCATGTGGGGCTCTCCGTCGGGGGGTGGGTCGGTCTGTTCGTGGCCGCGCGGTCAGCGCCCGGTCAACTGCCCGGCGTCCTCGCCGCCCTCGTCATCGTCGTAGTAGTCGGTGGCCTGCGGCAGGGAGTCGTAGTACTGACCCACCCGGTCCACCGGTTCGGTAGGTGCAGTGTGGGCCGACGGCGCTGTGACCGCTGACGGTGCACCGATCGGCGCCGTGAAGCCCGCGTCGCGTTGGTCCTCGTCCGGGCCGGCGTGGTTGAACGCGGCCTCGTCCTCCAGCGCAGCGGTCGTCGCGTCGCTTCCCCCTGAGGGGGCCGGATCACCCTTGATGGCGGAGAGGACCGCGCCCAGGTCCTCCGGCTTCACGAGCACGTCGCGGGCCTTGGATCCCTCCGAGGGGCCCACGACACCGCGGGACTCCATCAGGTCCATCAAGCGGCCGGCCTTGGCGAAGCCGACCCGCAACTTGCGCTGCAGCATGGACGTGGAACCGAACTGGCTCGTGACAACGAGCTCCGTGGCCTGCAGCAGCAGGTCCAGATCGTCCCCGATGTCCTCGTCGATCTGCTTCTTGGGCGCCTCCGCGATGACGTCCTCGCGGTAGTGAGCCTGCAGCTGACCCTTGACATGCTCCACCACGCGGTGGATCTCGGACTCGGTGACCCACGCCCCCTGCACACGCATGGGTTTGGACTTACCCATGGGCAGGAAGAGCGCGTCACCCTGCCCCAGAAGCTTCTCCGCGCCCGGCTGATCCAGGACCACGCGTGAGTCCGTCACGGAGGAGGTCGCGAACGCCAGGCGGGACGGGATGTTGGCCTTGATCAGGCCCGTCACCACGTCCACGGACGGGCGCTGTGTTGCCAACACCAGGTGAATACCAGCGGCACGGGCCAGCTGCGTGATGCGGACGATGGAGTCCTCGACGTCGCGCGGTGCCACCATCATCAGGTCCGCGAGCTCGTCCACGATGACCAGCAGGTAGGGGTAGGGCTTGATGACCCGCTGAGATCCGGCGGGTGGAACCACCTTGCCCGCACGCACGGCCTTGTTGAAGTCGTCGATGTGCTTGTAGCCGTAGAACGCGAGGTCGTCGTAGCGGGTGTCCATCTCCTTCACGACCCACTGCAGCGCCTCGGCGGCCTTCTTGGGGTTCGTGATGATGGGCGTGATCAGGTGCGGCACACCCTCGTAGGCGGTCAGTTCCACACGCTTGGGGTCCACCATGACCATGCGCACCTCGTCAGGGGTGGACCGCATCAGGATGGACACGATCATGGAGTTCACGAACGAGGACTTACCGGCGCCTGTGGCACCGGCCACCAGCAGGTGGGGCATCTTGGCGAGGTTGGCCACCACGAAGCCGCCCTCCACGTCCTTGCCGACACCCATGATCATGGGGTGGTCGGTCTTGCGTGCCGCAGAGGAACGCAGCACGTCACCGAGTGCCACGACCTCCTTGTCGGAATTCGGGATCTCGATGCCGATGGCGGACTTGCCCGGGATGGGGCTCAGGATGCGCACGTCGGAGGACGCCACGGCATAGGCGATGTTCTTGGAAAGGTTGGTGACCTTCTCCACCTTGGTGCCCGGAGCCAGTTCCACCTCATAGCGTGTCACCGTCGGTCCGCGCGAGAACCCGGTGACCTCTGCATCCACCTTGAACTCGGTCAGCGTGGTCTGCAGGGCGTGCACCACGGCGTCGTTGGCCTCGGAACGTTCCTTCGCAGGGGGTCCGGCGGGCAGGTAGTCGCTGGAGGGCAGCGTGTAGGTCACGTCGCCCGCGAGTTCCAGCTGTTCGCTACGCTGCGGCAGCGGCTCCGGCGTGGGCCTGGCGACGGCGCCCGCCGCCACCTGCGCCAGCGTGACCGTCGCGTCGTCGTCCTTCGCCGCGTCAGCGGCGCTCTGCCCGACGTCGCCGAACACCTGTGTGGGTGCGTCGCCCTCTGCGGCGCTCTGCGCCGATCCCTGCCCGGCGGCCTGCGCATCCACGTCGTACACGCCGGCCTGCTCGCGCAGCTTGGCGCGACGTTTCTCCTCCCGGGTGGGGCGACGCACGCCGGGAGGCGGCGTCGGTTCCGTCTCCTCCGGTGTGAGATCCAACGCCGGCATGGCGGTCGTGGAATCGTCGTCCTCCACCACCGCGCCGTCGTAGGCACGGGTGTGCTCATGCTGGTCCTCGGACGGGGCCTCCTCCGCAGGAACGTCCTCGTCACGGCCAAAGAGCTTGCGACGCTTCTTGGGCTTCTTGGGGCTCTTGCCTGCGTCAGCGGATTCGGCCTTGCGGCGTTCGTCGTCGTAGAGGTAGGACTGGTCGTGACCGTCACGGTCACCGTCCGGTACGGCCCCGTCGTCTTGGGGTTCCTTGCCCAAGATCAGCTTGTCCCACAAGCCCTTGACCTTGGACGGGGCCTTGGTCACCGGGGTCCCTGTCAGGATCAGCAGATCCAGCACGGCCAGGCACACCAGCACGGCCCAAGTGCCCGGTGCCGTGATGAGCGCCGTCAGCGGAGCGGCAGCGAACCACCCGATCAGGCCGCCTGCGGCCCAGAGCACGTTGAACGGGGAATCCAGGTTCGGCGTCCCGTGGCTCAGGTGAGCCATCCCGGAACCGATGATCAGCGCCAGCCAGCACGCGATACTGATGCGGTTGTTGGTGCGGTTCTCCTCGGGGTGTCGGAAGAGCCGGAAGGCGCACACCAGCAGCGTGGCCGGAACGGCCACGGCCATGATGCCGAACCCACCGCCCACCACGGCGTGGACGGAGCGGCCGAACCACCCGACGTCGCGCAGTCCCCACCACTCCACGATCGCGACGATCACGGCGAGGACCACATAGGTGAGCCCCTTGCCGTCACGCCGGTCCTCGGGGGCGGGATGGCGGTCCGTTCCCAGCTGACGAATACCGGATCCGATCACGGAACCGATACCCACCCAGCCCTTCACCGTGACGCGCGCGATCCACGGGAGTTCGGGCTCGGTCTGGGCCCCCGTCGCGGCGCGCGAGGAGGTGGACTTGGTCTTTGCGGATCGAGAGCCCGCCTGCCCCTTACCGCTCGCGGCGGATTTGGAGGTCGAGGTGGACGTTCGCGATCCGGAGGAAGTACGGGTCGCCATGAGGTCAACGATACGCCGAAGGGCCCACCTCCTGCGGGAGGTAGGCCCTTTCAGCACATTCGGGACAAAGGTCCGGGATCAGACCTCGATGACCACCGGGACGATCATCGGGCGACGACGCAGCTTGCGACCGGCCCACGAACCGACCACACGGCGCACCACCTGCTGCAGCTGGTGCGTGGTGTGGCCCGGGTTGTCCTTCACGGCCTCTTCCAACGCGCGGGCGATCTTGGGCTTGATCTCCTCGAAGACGCGATCCGGCTCGGCGACACCACGGGCCAGGATGTCCGGGCCTGTCACGATCTTGCCGGTCTGGCGGTTCACGCCGGTGACCACGGAGATGAAACCCTCCTCGGCCAACACACGGCGGTCCTTCAGATCCTCATCCGTGATCAGACCAACCTTGGAACCGTCCACGTAGACGTAGCCGACATCCACCTGGCCGGTGATGCGCGCGCGGCCGTCACGCAGATCCACCACGGTGCCGTTGTCGCACAGGTGGATGCTCTTGGACGGGACACCGGTCTGGTGGGCCAGCTTGGCGCTGGCCAACTGGTGACGAGTCTCACCGTGGACCGGCATCACGTTGCGGGGGCGGATGATGTTGTAGCAGTAGAGCAGCTCGCCGGCGGCAGCGTGGCCGGAGACGTGCACCTTCGCGTTGCCCTTGTGGATCACGTCCACACCCAGGTAGGTGAGGGCGTTGATGATGCGGAACACCGAGTTCTCGTTGCCGGGGATCAGAGAGGAGGCCAGGATGACGGTGTCGCCCTCCTCCAACTGGATACGGTGGTCGCCGTTGGCCATACGGGACAGCGCGGCCATGGGCTCACCCTGCGAACCGGTGCACATGAACACCACGCGCTCGTGCGGCAGCTTCTCGGCGGCCTTGAGGTCGATCAGGACGCCGTCGGGAACGCTCAGGTAGCCCAACTTCTCGGCGATCGCCATGTTCCGGACCATGGAACGGCCCACCAGGGCCACCTTGCGGCGGTGTTTCACGGCGGCGTCGATGACCTGCTGCACGCGGTGGACGTGCGAGGAGAAGGACGCGACCACGAGGCGCTTCTTGGCCCCGAAGAACTTCTGGTCGAGCACAGGACCGATCTCGGCCTCGGTGGCCGTGAAGCCGGGGACCTCGGCGTTGGTGGAGTCGGGCAGGAACATGTCCACGCCCTCCTCACCGAAGCGCGCGAAGGCGCGCAGGTCGGTGATGCGGCCGTCCAACGGCAGCTGGTCCATCTTGAAGTCACCGGTGTGCAGCACGTTGCCTGCACTGGTGCGGATGAACACGGCGAGGGCATCGGGGATGGAGTGGTTCACGGCCGCGAACTCGCAGGAGAACGGGCCCATCTGCTCCACCTGGCCCTCCTTCACCGTCAGGGTGAGGGGGCGGATCCGATGCTCCTGCAGCTTGGCTTCCACCAGGGCGAGCGTCAACTGGGAACCGATCAGGGGGATGTCCTGCTTCAGGCGAAGCAGGTACGGGATGGCGCCGATGTGATCCTCGTGCCCGTGAGTGAGCACCACGCCAACGACGTCGTCGAGGCGGTTCTTGATGTGGCCCATATCGGGCAGGATCAGGTCGACGCCCGGTTGCTCCTCCTCAGGGAAGAGAACGCCGCAGTCGACGATGAGCAGCTTGCCGTCCAACTCGTAGACGGTCATGTTGCGGCCCACCTCGCCCAAGCCGCCAAGGGCCACGATGCGCATGGTCCCGCGCTTGAGCTGAGATGGGCGGCCCGGGTTGCGTTCGTGATCGAACGCGACCGAAGCAGTGGATGTCATGGTTAAGGGTTCACCTCTTCTAGATCTCCCATCCAGCCTCCACTAGGTCGGCCTTCACGGGGTTGAGTTCCTCTGCGGTGGGCTGCACCAGGGGCAGTCGAACCACGGAGTTCGGCAGGACACCCTGCCAACGAAGTACGGTCTTGGCTGCCACGGCACCCTGCAGGTGCGTCATGACGGCCCGCTGGACCGGGTCCAGCTCGAAATGCTTGGCGCGTGCAGCGGCGAGGTCGCCGGCACGGGCAGCATCCACAAGTTCGCGATAGGCCTTCGGCGCAACGTGCGCGGTCACGGAGACCACGCCGGCGCCGCCCAGGCTCATCAACGGCAAGGTCATGCCATCGTCGCCGGAGTAGACATCCAGGTCGGTGGAGGCCAGCACCTTGGTGGTCTCCCCCAGGTTGCCCTTGGCATCCTTCAGAGCCACGATGCGCGGGTGCTCCGCGAGGGCCTTGATGGTGTCGGTCTGGATCGGGATGCCGGTGCGTCCGGGGATGTCGTAGAGCATCACGGGGACATCGGTGGCGTTGGCGATGGCTTCGAAGTGGGCGCGCACGCCCGCCTGCGAGGGCTTGTTGTAGTAGGGGGTGACCAGCAGGATGCCGTCCACGCCCTCTTCCTGAGCCCGGCGGGAGAGATTCACCGAGTGTGCGGTGTCATTGGTGCCGGTACCGGCCAGCACAGCTGCCCGGTCTCCCACGGCCTCCTTGACGGCGCGGAACATCAGGACGTTCTCGTCGTCGGTAAGGGTGGAGGTCTCACCGGTGGTGCCGGTGACGACCAGGCCGTCGCAACCATTGTCCACCAGGTGCTCGGCGAGCTTCTGAGCGGCGTCGACGTCGACGGCTCCCTCCTCGGTGAAGGGGGTGACCATGGCGGTCAGCAGCGTGCCGAAACGGGGCTTGTCAGTGTAGGCGACCATGTCTTCAGGCTACCTGCTCACCACGTGCACGTTCAGCTTTGCGAAGCTGGATGGCGCGCTTCATGCAATCGCGGGCTCTGCGACGGTCACCGCAGGCGTCGTAGGCCAGGGCCAGGCGGTGCCAGGACTGCCAGCGGTCCTCGTTGGCCTCGACCTCCTCCTTGTACTGGACGAAGTCGGCGTCCGCGGCCTCACGCACGATCCGACCAGAAGGGCGGCGCGGCAGATTGTCCTCAGGCAGCAGACCCTGTTCCAACAATTCATGGGCCATGGTTTGGGTGGTGGCCCCGTAGCGGATCTCACGGATCAGGATCCAGACACCCAGCAGAGGTATGAAGACCACCAGGATGCCCATCAGGATGCCGACGAGTTCTCCGGTGATCACCAGGCGCCAGGCCGCGCCGAAGGTCGCGATCAGGTACAGCGCATAAACCGCCAGGATGATGGTGGTCCAGAACTGGGCGTTGTGGCGCTTGTAGAAGGCCTTGATCCCCGTGGGTTCCGGCGTGTTCTCGTGGTTCACAGTCCCAGCTCCAGGTAGCCGTCCAGACCATGGGTGAGTCCCGGACGGGACGCGACGGTGCGCAGGCCCAGCAGGATGCCGGGCATGAAGGAGGACTGGTCGAAGGAGTCGTGGCGAATGACCAGCTGCTCCCCCTGCGCACCCAACAGGACCTCCTGGTGGGCGTTGAGGCCGCGGAGACGGACCGCATGCACCGGGATGCCGTCGACGTCCGCTCCGCGAGCGCCTGGAAGCTCCTTGGTGGTGGCATCCGGAGCGGCAGGAACGCCTGCCTCCCGGCGGGCTTCTGCGATGAGTTCGGCCGTGCGAGCGGCTGTGCCAGAGGGCGCATCCACCTTGTTGGGGTGGTGCATCTCCACGATCTCCACCGATTCGAAGTAGCGAGCCGCCTTGGCTGCGAAGGCCGTGGCGATGACGGAGCCAAGAGCGAAGTTCGGGGCGATCAGCACACCCACCTCCGGGTGCTGCTCCAACGTGGCTTCCAGGCGCTCACGCTGCGGGGCATCCCAGCCGGTGGTACCGACCACGGCGTGCAGGCCGTTCTCCACGGCGAAGGTCACGTTGGCTTCCGAGGCGGAGGGGACGGTCAGGTCAACGATGTGGGTGGCGCCGGCCTCCAGGACGGCGTCCAGTGAGTCCTTGGAGCCGAGCGCTGCGACCACCTCGAGGTCGTCGGCTGCAGTGATGGCCTTGACCGCCGCGGTCCCCATGCGCCCGTGCGCACCGAGGACGGCGACCTTGATGGGAGTGCTCATGGTTCCCCAGTCTACCGGGGACGGCGGAGCCACACTGACCGCTTGGCCTTCGGCCGAACCGGGGCAAGCCTGGGGCCACGGGCGCGCAGTTCCTGTCCGGCCTCCCGAATGGAACCCTCGTCGGCCACATGACCGAAGTCCCGACAGAACACCTCGGTCAGCATCTGCTCGGCTGTCTCCAAGAACTGCTGGAAACTGCAGAGGTCAGCCAGGCGGATCGCCACAACACTGTAGGTCTCGTCGGTCACCCGATAAGACTCGCCCAGCTTCAGCGGGTCCGTGGCCGCCAAGATCCTTGACAGCGCCCCCTCATCTGTGTGGTGCCATCTCGGCATCCGTGACGCCTTACCATGACGGGGACGCGCAATCGTTACGTTTGCCGTGACCGATCCAGGGCAAGCGGGGACCCCAGCCTCAGCACGTTCCTCACGCTTGGCCACGAACAATTTCCGGAGGGCTTGGTCGTATTGGTCACCGGGGAAGACCCATGGATTCCCGATCAGGTTCGGACTGATGTCGGCGGGACCCCATGCCGTTTCGCGCCACCTACGTTTTTCTCGGCATCCTGGGTGAACCACATGCAGGCTTTCCCATTGGGTCACATCGCCTGTCACCGTCATACGCACGGCCACGTACCCCTCGTAGGGGTCGCCACAGCAGGAGAACAACGGTACCAACCCACCGGGAAAGGTGGACACATCGCTGATGGAGACACCTCGCAACAGGCCCATGGCTCGATTGATCCAGTCTCCGTCGTCCCAACAGTCATCGTGGGCCACTGGAGACACCCTTGAGTCCTTGGCGTCCAAGTGGTCCGCAAGGGCGGGTATCGGTTCGCCGAAGTGCCAGTGATGTCGGCTGAGGAGCTCGCCATCCACCGCAAGCTCCGGATGCGTCACGATGACGCTGCCTGAGGGAACGTCCCATTCGCCCCTGCGCTCACCAGGGAGGTGCGAGAGCGTCACCACGTCCACCACGCTCAAGCTGTTCACCTGGACCATGCTGCCAGATCGCCGACCGCTAGAATCGACGACCCAGGACGGTCAGGACGTGCCAGTGCTTGAGGACGACTCCCAGTTGTCGCGCGACCCCCAGAAATCGGCGGCAAACACGCCGCCCGGCGCCAAACACTCCCCCCACCACAGCCAGCAGCCTGCGCAGATCCGTTTCCCTAGGCAGGGTGGAGTCCCACTTGCTTCCTCGGAACTCAGATGACCTTGCGCTCGAACGGGTCCACCGAGAAGCCGGCCTCCAGGATCTGCTTGCTCCACTCGCGTGCGGAGTGCAGGGAGTGATCCTTGTAGTTGCCGCAGGACACCGGCGTGGTGCCCGGGACCTCCTCCCAGGTGACGGAGGTGGCGATCTCGGTGAGTGATTCCTTCAGCGCCTTCGCCACGTCCTCCACGGCCGGCTCGCCCCAGGTGATCAGATGGAAGCCGGTGCGGCAGCCGAACGGCGAGCAGTCGATCACGCCCTCCAACCGCGTGCGCAGCAGCCCGGCGAGCAGGTGCTCGATGGTGTGCAGCCCCGCGGTATCGATGGCATTCTCATTGGGCTGCAGCAGACGCAGATCGAAGTTGGAGATGGTGCCGCCCACCGGCCCGTTCTCCACCGCGATCAGCCGCACGTAGGGCGCCTTGACCGCGGTATGGTCCAGCTCGAAGCTCTCCACCTGTGCCATGTCGACCTTCTCGGCCATGATCTTGCCTCCCGTTGCCTGCTGAGATATCCGTGCCCGACGACGCGTGTTCGGGTCCCGCCCACAACGCTACCCGCCGCCGTTCGTACGCGCCGCAGGCGCGTAACACGACGTCGGGCATGGTCAGACGGCTGACTTACCCCCTGGAACGCCATTGACCCCCGACTTCGCGATTTGGAACGGTCGCAGGACGGTGGGAAATTGCGCATCATGTGGCGATTCGAAAAACGGGTGGCGAATCGAGAATTGGGTGGCAGATTCGGACCGGTGGGGTGAATACGAAGGCGCCCCGGAACCGATCGGTTCCGGGGCGCTCACGTGAACTGCCGATCAGATCTCGGGCGAGGAATCCGCTGCCGAGGACTCGGCCGAATGAGCAGGACCCTCCGAGGAACGCTTCTCCAGTCGGCTCAACGCCCGTCCTGCAGCCTCGCGTCCGCCCAGGCCGAAGGCCAACACCGCAGCGATGGCGCCGCCGATGACCACCGAGCCGAAGGCCAGCTGGATGATGGAATCGGCCAGGCCCATGGTCTGCAAACCCATGGCGAAGAACAACACGATGACCACCCACTTGACGACGGCCGCAGCCGCCCCCTTCAGGAACTTCGAGAGCAGGATGCCGACGAAGAAGCCGACCACGATGACTGCGGCACCCAGCGCCACCTTGCCACCGACCTCGAGCACGGTGTTCAGGATCCCGGTGATCTCGTAGAAGCCCAGCAGGTAGGCGGCCATCACGGCGAAGAAGAGCAGGATGGCGATGAACACCACGTTGGCCACGTACGGCGCCACGGACTTGCCCTCACCGAGCACACCGGACTTCTGCAACGAAGCATCCAGCGAGGACCCCTCCAGCGACCGGCGCAGCAACCCGGCAACGAATCGACCGATCACCACGCCAAGGGCGATCACCACGCCGGCACCCAGGATGTTGGGCAGCGCATTCAACACCGTGGAGAGCACCTGCTCCGCCGGATCGGATACCGCCCTGATGTCGAGGATCTGCACGGCGGCGATGGCCACCACGATGACGATCACGGCGTAGACGATGCTGCCGATCGTGTTCGCGATCTTGGACCCCGTGCCCGCGGCGGCAGGTTGTGCTGGTGCATAGCCGGGAGGGGCCACCTGTCCGGCCTGGGGAGCCGTCTGGCCGGCATGCGCGGCCGCCGATGTGCCCTGCGAGGAGGCAGCGGTTGCCCCATATCCGCCCAAGCCGGGCTCGCCACCCTTGATGGGCTCCTCGACGGTGCCCTTGAGCTGCTCCACGCGCTTCTCCAGCTTGGCAGCGCTGAGCCCGGTGACGATCAGGGTCTTGACGATCTTGGCGATCATGATGCCGAGCACCAGGACGAAGAGCGCACCGACGATGTTGGGTACGTAGGTGAAGACGCTGTTCAACATGCCCTGAATGGGGTCCAGCACACTATTGAGCTGGAAGACGGACAGGATGGCGATCAGGCCGAACAGCCAGACCACCAGGGACAGGATGGACCCTAATGTGTCCCCGAGGGTTTGCCCTTCCGAGCTCTGTCGTTGCAGCAGTGCGACCTTCTTGGAGAGCTTTCGCGCCAAGAACTTGACCACCTTGGACAGGATGATGGTCACGATCAGGATCACGATCGCGCATCCTGCCCTCACGAGCATCGAGCCCCAGTCGATGTTGGACAACGAATCCATGTCTACCTCTCTTCGACATTACAAACGCTGTGACGCTAGCAAACGCCTAACACCGATGGAACAGCTGTTACGGGATGGACAGCACACTCTCAGATATATGACGGGGGCCGTCCGGCACAAATACCGGACGGCCCCCACTCGGGACAGCCTCGTCGAGGCGTCCGTCGGACGGAACTCAGATCTCGTCGAACGGACCCACGACCACTGCGGTGCGCTCCTGCGCGGCGAGGTCCCGCGCCACTGCGACCACCTGCTCGGCGGTCACGGCGCGAATCCGCCGCAACGTCTCATCCAGGTCGTGGTACTCGCCCGTGACGAGCTCCGCCCCGCCCAGCCGCGACATCCGCGCCGAAGGGTCCTCGCCGGAGAGCACCCGGGAACCGCACAGCGCGCCGACGGCGACCCGCAGTTCGTCCTCGGTGATGCCGTTAGCAGCGACCTCGTCCAGGATGGCGCCGAGCAGGTCAAGCACCTCACGCGCCCGCGCCGGCGAGCACCCCGCATACAACGCGAAGTAGCCGGCATCCGAGTACGCCGAAGCGAACGAGTACGTGGAATACGCCAGGCCACGCTGCTCACGCACCTGCTGGAACAAACGCGAGGACATGCCCCCGCCCAGAACGGTGTTGAGCACCTGGACGGCATAACGCCGCTCGTCCTTGGCCGGGTAGGCCGGGCAGCCGAGCAGAATATTCGCCTGCTCCACATCGCGACGCACCACGTGCGTCCCCGTCACCGGTGTGAGCGAAGCGGCCTCAGAACTGCGTCGCGCGGCAGGCGCCGCGCCCGGCGTGAGCTGCCACCCGCCGTCGGCCAGTGCCTGCTCCACGGCGGCGCAGATGGCGTCGTGGTCCACGGCACCCGCCGCGGTCACCACCAGGTTCTCGGGGCGGTAGTGAAGATCCCGATGCCCACGCACCGAGCCCGCCTGCGTGGCCAGGATGTCCTCCGGCGTACCGCCGATGGGCCGCCCCAACACATGATCGCCCAACACGAGCTCAGCGAAGCGCTCATGCGCCACGTCCGTGGGATCGTCGGCATCCATGGCCAATTCCTCCAGGATGACGCCGCGCTCCTGCTCCAGATCCGCATCGGTCAGCTTGGCCGACGTGACCATGTCACCGATCGTCGCGATCGCCATCGGCACATCCGTGCCGAGCACCCGCGCGTAGTAGCACGTGGTCTCCTTGGCCGTGGCGGCATTGGACTCGCCACCCACCTCGTCGAACACCAAGGCGATGTCCAGCGCGGATCGCGTGGGCGTCCCCTTGAACAACAGGTGCTCAAGGAAGTGCGTGGACCCGTGCATCCCGGGTTCCTCGTCGCGCGAACCCACACCGACCCAGAAACCCACGGTGGCGGACAGGACGCCGGGCATGGACTCCGTCAGCACACGCACGCCACCGGGTAACACGCTGCGACGCACCACGGCACCGTCAGCGTGCGTCAGCAGGACCGAGTCCTCGCGGGAAAGCGCGCGAGCGCGCCCACCATCACAGTGGGCGCGCTCGTCGCTACCGAGGACCCCGGACCCGGTCAAGGGCAAAGGGATCACTGCCATATCAGGCCTCGGATGCCTCGTCCTCGTTCACGACCGGAGCCAGGGACAGCTTGCCGCGGTCGTCGACCTTGGTGATCTCCACCTGGATCTTCTGACCGACGGAGACCACGTCCTCCACGTCCTCGATGCGCTGACCACCGTTGAGCTTACGCATCGCGGTGATGTGCAGCAGGCCGTCCTTGCCCGGGGTCAGGGAGATGAAGGCACCGAAACTGGTGATCTTCACGACCGTGCCGAGGTAGCGCTCGCCGACCTCGGGAACCTGCGGGTTGGCGATGGCGTTCACGGCGGAACGGGCGGCGTCTGCTGCCTCACCGGTGGTTGCGCCGATCAGCACAGTGCCGTCGTCCTCGATGGAGATGTCGGCGCCGGTGTCCTCCTGGATCTGGTTGATCATCTTGCCCTTGGGGCCGATGACCTCACCGATCTTGTCCACAGGCACCTTCACGGAGATGATGCGCGGGGCGAACGGGGACATCTCGTCCGGGGTGTCGATCACGGAGGTGATGACATCCAGGATGTGCAGGCGGGCCTCGCGGGCCTGCTTCAGGGCTGCGGCCAGCACGGAAGCCGGGATGCCGTCCAGCTTGGTGTCCAGCTGGATCGCGGTGACGAACTCGGAGGTACCTGCGACCTTGAAGTCCATGTCACCCATGGCGTCCTCTGCACCCAGGATGTCGGTCAGTGCCGCGTAGCGGGTCTGACCGTCAACGGTGTCGGAAACCAGGCCCATCGCGATGCCGGCCACGGGGGCCTTCAGCGGCACACCGGCGTTGTACATCGACAGCGTGGAGGCGCAGACGGAACCCATGGAGGTGGAGCCGTTGGAGCCCAGGGCCTCGGAGACCTGGCGGATGGCGTAGGGGAACTCCTCGCGGGAGGGCAGCACGGGCTCGAGGGCGGCCTCGGCCAGGTGGCCGTGACCGATCTCGCGGCGCTTCGGGGAACCGACGCGGCCGGTCTCACCGGTGGAGAACGGCGGGAAGTTGTAGTGGTGCATGTAGCGCTTCGCCTTCACCGGGGAAAGCGAATCGATCTGCTGCTCCATCTTGAGCATGTTGAGGGTGGTGACGCCCATGATCTGGGTCTCGCCACGCTGGAACAGCGCCGAGCCGTGCACGCGCGGGACCACGCCGACCTCGGCGGACAGGGCGCGGATGTCGGCCAGACCGCGACCGTCGATGCGCACCTTGTCGCGC
>NZ_JALAGT010000042.1 GCF_022712295.1 Galactobacter sp. | reverse complement strand
GCGATCGAGGTGGCCCTGACCCGCCACGCGCAGAAGCTCAAGGCCCACGGCGACACTCGCTCCCTGGGACAGATCAAGGCGGCCCTGCTGGTGGCCTGGGTCCGCGACGGCGCCGCCCGGGCCCACCAGAACGACACCCGCTGGTACCAAGGATCATCCACCGGTACCGAGCCAGCCGGCGGCAAAACCGGAGCCACCAACAGTTGCGGCACCGGCCAGCCCGACCTTGATCACTTCACTTCCACGACCTGCCAGCACGGCCCCAACGTGGAAGTCCTCATCATGATCACGGATTTGGGCCTGCTGGGTTTCAGTGACACCCCGGCCCACGTGGACGGATACGGTGCCGTCCCCACCGGATTGGCTCGGCAGATCGTCCGCGACGCGGCGGCGCAGGACCGGGCCACCCTTCGCAGGCTGTGGACCGACCCGAAGGATGGGACGCTGACGCAGATGGAGTCCAGGTCCAGGTTCTTCCCCAAGGGCCTGGCCCGCTTCATCCGAGCCCGTGACCAGGTTTGTAGGACGCCGTATTGCGGTGCCCCGATCAGGCAGATCGACCACATCAAACCTCACTCGGCAGGTGGAGCAACCACCGCAACCAACGGCCAAGGACTCTGCGCCGCCTGCAACCAGGCCAAGGAACACATTCGAATCCGGTCCGGCCCTCCACCGGACCCACCCCATGAATCTCCCGAATCGGTGCAAGCCCTGAAACGTCGGGCGGCATTGGCGAGGCGCCGCATCGCGCCGCCCGATCGATTCCCCGACACCGGGTGACCGCTGAACGTAGGTTTCGCGCAGCGGTGGTTTGCACAGGGCCGGCGACATACAACGCCCTCCGACGGTTGAGCGGACGGTGGGATAGGTAGGGCGCTGCGCAAGTCCACGGACGGTCGAGTTCACAACTGGAAGGGCGACGTAGGCTTAGGTTTCGTGAGCCAAGACAACGCGCGCGAAGCCGAACCGACCCTGGACATCCGTGATCTCCCGAAGGTCACCCTCCACGAGCACCTGGACGGGGGGCTGCGCCCGTCCACCATCATTGACTTGTCCGCCGCCGCCGGCCTGAGCCTGCCCGCCACCGACCCTGACGATCTGGCCGACTGGTTCGTGGACTCGGCACGTGCGGGATCGCTGGAACGCTACCTGGAGACCTTTGCCGTGACCCTGGCGGTCATGCAGACGGCGGAGAACCTGACCCGGATCGCCCGCGAGTACGTCGAGGACCTGGTCCAGGACGGTGTGGTCTACGCCGAGGTGCGTTGGGCACCAGAACAGCATCAGGAACAGGGCCTCACCCTGGATCAGGCCATCGCCGCAGTGACGGACGGGTTTGACCAGGGCATGGCGGCAGCTGAGGCGGTCGGTCACGACATCCTGGTCACCCAGATCATCACCGCCATGCGGCAGGGGAGCCGCAGTGAAGAGGTCGCGATGACCGCCCTGCGGCATCGGGACGCAGGCGTGGTGGGCTTCGACCTGGCCGGACCCGAGGCAGGCTTCCCCGCCTCGGCCCACAAACCGGCCCTGGACCTGTTGGCGGAACAGCTCTTCCCCGTCACCATCCATGCGGGCGAAGGAGACGGCCTGGAGTCCATCCGCTCCGCGCTCGTGGACGGCCGTGCGCTGCGCCTTGGCCACGGCGTGCGCATCGCGGAGGACCTGGAAGAGGAGGTGGACGTGGACGAGGACGGCGAGAGCGTCGAAGTGCTCTCCGCAGGTGAGGTCGCCACGTGGGTCCGGGACCGGGGGATCGCCCTGGAGGTCTGCCCGTCCTCCAACCTGGACACCCGCGCCACGGCCGCCTGGGGTGAGGACCTGGCCTCCCACCCCATCGACCTGCTGCACCAGGCCGGCTTCGTGGTGACGGTCTCCCCGGACAACCGCCTGATGTCGGACACCACGGTGTCGGACGAACTGGCTCAGCTGGTGGAAACCTTCGACTACGACGTCGAGGATCTGCTGCAGTTCACACTCAATGCGGTGGAGGCGTCCTTCCTGGGGCTGGACGACAAACAGGATCTCGCGGAGACCATCGTGGAGACCTACGACGAACTCCTGGAGGGTTCCGAGGGCGCGGATGCCTGAGCAGCAGGCACGCCGTGACCCTGCGGCCGCCCTCCAACGGCTCATCGACATCGTCGACGCTTTGCGCACCGAGTGCGGCTGGACGGCTCGGCTCACCCCCGAGTCCCTGGCCCCCTACCTGGTGGAGGAGGCGGCCGAGGTCAGCGAGACCGTGCGCCACGGCGACCTCGGCCCGCACCTGGCCTCGGAACTGGGCGACGTCCTGTTCCAGATCCTGCTCCACGCCCGGCTGGGGGAGGAGCGCGGGGACCTGGACCTGGTGGACGTGATCCAGGCCCTCACCGACAAGCTGCTGCGCCGTAACACGCACGTCTTCGCGTCGGACGGTTCGGTTCTGGACCACCCCGATCATGACCCGGCGGCGGCGGAACGGGCCTGGCAGCAGGCCAAGGCCCAGGAGCGGGCGGCACGTGGCGAGGATGCGTCGAGCCAGGCGGCGGACCCGCTGCGCGGCCTCCCGCGCAGCTTGCCCGCCCTGGTGTTGGCGCAGAAGGCGCTGTCCAGGGCCGCGGCGCTGCCGCAACGCACCATGCCCGACGACGCCGTCCCCGGCCGTGGCGCCGAAGGCGCCTCCGCGCCCAGCACGGGGGTGACGGAGCACGAAAGGGAGCACGAGGCGTCGGGCACTGATGATCAAGACGTGATCGGGAACGAGCTGTTGAGGCTGGTCCAACGCGCCCGCTCCGCGGGCGTGGACGCGGAATCGGCGCTGCGTAACGCCCTGGAACGTGTCCTCTGACGGCATGGATCTGGACATCGTGGGCGGGAAGGGCCCGGGGATGGGTAGGCTGGGCTTGCAATGCGTTGGACATCGGCCTGTATTGCGTCAGAAGCGGTCAGCGTAGACCGTGACCATCCCTTTTTGAAGGAGAGAAGCTTCCATGGCTCTCATCGATGCCGTTCATGCCCGCGAGATCCTTGATTCCCGCGGTAACCCCACCCTTGAGGTCGAGGTCCTCCTGACCGACGGTTCTCTGGGCCGCGCAGGCGTTCCCTCCGGTGCCTCCACCGGCGAGTTCGAAGCCGTTGAGCTGCGCGACGGCGACGCCGACCGCTACCAGGGCAAGGGCGTGCGCAAGGCCGTCGACAACGTGATCGACCAGATCGGTCCCAAGGTCGTGGGCCTGGACGCCACGGATCAGCGTTTCATCGACCAGACCATGCTGGATCTGGATGGCACCCCCAACAAGGGTGTGCTGGGCGCCAACGCCATCCTGGGTGTCTCTCTGGCCGTGGCTCACGCCGCCGCAGAGTCCGCCAACCTGCCCCTATACAAGTACCTGGGCGGCCCCAACGCGCACGTTCTGCCCGTGCCCATGATGAACATCTTGAACGGTGGCTCCCACGCGGACTCCGACGTGGACATCCAGGAGTTCATGATCGCTCCCGTCGGCGCATCCACGTTCTCCGAGGCGCTGCAGTGGGGCGCCGAGGTCTACCACACGCTGAAGTCCGTTCTGAAGGAGAAGGGCCTCTCCACCGGCCTGGGCGACGAGGGCGGCTTCGCTCCGAACCTGCCCTCCAACCGCGCGGCTCTGGACCTGATCGTCGAGGCCATCACCAAGGCCGGCTTCACCCCCGGCGAGGACGTCGCCCTGGCCCTGGACGTGGCCTCCTCCGAGTTCTTCGAAGACGGCGCCTACCAGTTCGAGGGCAAGCCGCACACGGCGGCTGAGATGAGCGGCTACTACGGCGAGCTCGTGGCCGCCTACCCGCTGGTCTCCATCGAGGATCCGCTGGACGAGAACGACTGGGAGGGCTGGGCAACCATCACCTCCGAGCTGGGCACCAAGGTGCAGATCGTGGGCGACGACCTCTTCGTCACCAACCCCGAGCGCCTGGCCCGCGGCATCAAGGACGGTGCGGCCAACTCTCTGCTGGTGAAGGTCAATCAGATCGGCTCCCTCACCGAGACCCTGGACGCCATTTCCGACGCGCAGCGCGCGCAGTACACCACCATGGTCTCCCATCGTTCCGGCGAGACCGAGGACACCACCATCGCCGATCTGGCCGTGGCCGTGAACTCCGGGCAGATCAAGACCGGCGCTCCGGCTCGTTCCGAGCGCGTGGCCAAGTACAACCAGCTGCTGCGCATCGAGGAGGAGCTGGGCGACGCCGCCATCTACGCCGGTCGCGGCGCCTTCCCCCGCTTCTCCGCCTGATAGCGGACGCACCTGACCCGCCGAGGCCGGGGCGCGTTCACCGCGTTCCCAGCACCGGCCGATACGATCGAGGCGGTCCCACCAACTTCGGTTGGACAGGGCCGCCTCGATCGGCGTTCCGGGCCGGTCGGCCCAGTCGAGACCATGAGTAAGGAAGGCGTAGACGCGTGAGTGACAAGGCGCCCCGCGTCCCGTACCGCGGGAAGCGTAGGCCCCCCGTGGTGCGTACCGCAGGATCCGAGCCCGAGGTGCCCCACGACCAGGCGTCGGCTCCCACGGCCGCGGAACCCTCCGCTTCCGTGGCGTCCGCGGAACCCGAGGCCGCTACGGCCGCCATTCCGGCGGTCCGTTCTGCCGAGCGTCCCGCGAAGGCGAAGCGGCACACGTCGGTGGCCGACGGCGCCCGTCGGCTCCGGGAGCGCATGGCGCTGGAGGGCGCCATCCACGATCCCGGCGACAACGCCCGTCCGGAGCCCGCCGAGCCGCGGGAGGTCCCTGACCGCCCCACCCCTGCGCGTGCGCTGAGCACCAGGGTCATCACCCTGTCCCTGATCCTGATCATCTCGGGTTTCACGCTCTTTCCCACCACCACCACGTATCTGCGTCAGCAGAGCGAAGTGCGCTCGGCCCAGGCCAAGCTGGCGGAGGAGACGGCCACCAAGGAACGCCTGGACGACGAACTCAAACGCTGGGACGACCCCGAATACGTGAAGCAGCAGGCTCGTGAACGCATTGGTATGGCCGTGCCGGGGGAGAAGCAGTACGTCAACGTGGGCAACCCCAAGGCGGCCCAGCGCGCCACCACCGTGGAGCCGGGCGAATACCGGCAGGGACTACCCTGGGGTGACGGCCTGTGGGACTCCGTGATGCGGGCATCGAACCCGTAATCCTGGAGAGCTCATCCCTTTTCAGAGCACCACATCCCTTTTTTGACGCACCAAGTGAGGACGTACGTGACAAGCGGAGCACGACCGGCACCAGAGGCCCTTTCGGAGGCCGAGCGTATCCCCAGCCAGGAGGATCTGGACACGGTCAGTCGGCAGCTGGGCCGCCCCGCCAGGGACATCGTGGAGATCGGCGCCCGGTGCGTTTGTGGCAACCCGCTGGTGGCCACCACCGCCCCGCGGCTCTCCTCCGGGATCCCGTTCCCCACGGTGTACTACCTGACGCATCCCGCCGTCACCGACGCCGTCTCCCGGCTGGAGGCCGCGGGTGAGATGAACTCCATGAACGAGCGCCTCGAAACCGATCCTGCCCTCGCCGCGGCTCAGCAGCGCGCCCACGAGGACTACCTGTCCGTCCGCGCCGCGATCGGGGAGCGCAGCGGAGTGGGCGAGGTCCCCGAGATCTCCCAGGTCTCCGCCGGAGGCATGCCCCGTCGCGTCAAATGCATCCACGTCATGGTGGGCCACGCGCTCGCCGCGGGCCCGGGCGTGAACGCTTTGGGGGACGAGGCTCTGAACAAGATCACCCAGTGGTGGACGCCGGACGTCTGCGCTTGCGCGGGTGCCTGGGACACCGAGGCCCCCGTCCCCACCCAGGACCGTTCGCGCCATGTACGGACTCAAGCCGGAGATCCGGAAGCCAAGCGCCGCGAGCGCGCGGCCAAGCGGGCGGCGGCTGAGCAGTCGGCGGCCGAGCAGTCGGCGGCGGCCGAGGCCGCGTCGTCGGGCAACGAAGCATAAGAGACGAAAGGTCAAGGCAACATGCGCGTCGCAGCCGTGGACTGTGGAACCAACTCACTTCGCTGGTTGGTGGCTGACACCCCGCAGGAGGGCCCCGTCACCCTGACCGACGTGGAACGCGGCATGACCGTGGTCCGTCTCGGACAGGGCGTGGACCAGACCGGCCGCTTCGCCGACGAGGCGCTGGAACGGACCCTTGCCGCCGTGGACGATCTCGCAGAGATCTTTGCCCGCACCAAACCTGATGCGATCGGCTTCGTGGCGACCTCGGCCACCCGTGACGCGGACAACCGGGACGTGTTCCTTGACGGTGTGGAGGAACGCCTCGGTGTGCGCCCGGAGGTCCTGAGCGGTGAGGCAGAGGCGGAGGCCTCTTTCCTTGGCGCCTCCATGTCCGTTTCCGCCGGCGCCAAGGAGAAGCTGCTCGTGGTGGATCTGGGCGGCGGGAGCACGGAATGTGTGCTGGGGGACCGCACCAACGGCGTGATCGCGGCGCACAGTGCGGACATGGGCGCGGTGCGCTTCACCGAGCGCCTCATGCCCTCGGACCCCTCCAGCGAACGGGAGGTGGCGGCCGCAGAGGCTGCTGCCAACCAGCTGATCGACGAGATCGCTGCGGATGTGGACCTGCGCCAGGTGGAACAGGTCATCGGCGTGGCCGGGACCATCACCACGGTCACCGCCCACACCCTTGACCTGCCGGGCTACGACTCGTCCCGGATCGATGGGGCCACGCTGCCGGTCGCCATCGTGGAGGCCGCGTGCTCCGAGCTGGCGACGCTGGAGCGCTCGCGGCTGGCGACGCTGCCCTATGTTCATCCCGGTCGCGTGGACGTGCTCTCCGCTGGTGCGGTCATCTGGCGGACGCTGTTGCGGCGCATCGTCGACGCGACCCAGGGGAGGGTGCGCAGCGTGACCACCAGCGAGCACGACATCCTGGACGGAACCGCCCTCAACGTGGCTCGGGGGACCCTGGGGCACCTCTGAGGATCGTGGCACGAGGGTGTCGTGGTGAGTGTCACTGCGCGGTGAGAGCAACCGAAACATCGTGGGAACTTTCACAAACCCAGTGACGCGCCTACCATTGAAGACATGGCAACCCCCAAACTCTCGCAGCGTCCCCGTGTTCTCGTGGTCGGCGGTGGCTACCTCGGCCTCTACGTCGCCAAGTCCCTCCAGAAGAAGGTGCGCGTCCACGGCGGCATCGTCACCCTGGTTGACCCGCTCCCGTACATGACCTACCAGCCCTTCCTGCCGGAGGTCATGGGCGGCTCCATCGAGCCGCGCCACATCACCGTTCCTCACGCCCGTCACCTGCGCCAGACCGAACTGGTGCAGGGCAAGGTCACCGGCATCGACCACGCCTCCAAGACCGCCACGGTCGAGGGCGTGGACGGCGAGTCCTTCGAGATCCCGTACCAGGACGTGGTTCTGGCGGCAGGCGCCATCACCAAGACCTTCCCGATCCCGGGCCTGGCTCAGGCCGGCATCGGCGTGAAGCGCGTCGAGGAGGCCGTCTGGATCCGCGACCACGTGCAGGAGCGCATCCAGTTCGCTGACAACACCACCGACGTCGAGGCCCGCAAGCGCGCCCTCCGTTGCATCGTGGTGGGTGGCGGCTTCAACGGCGTCGAGACCATCTCCGAGCTGCAGGACGCCGCTCGCGTGCAGGCCGAGCAGTGCCAGAACATCACCCCGGCCGACCTGGACTTCCAGCTGGTCGAGGCCATGCCCAAGATCATGCCCGAGGTCAAGCCCGAGACCGCCGAGTGGGTCGTGGAGCACCTGCGCTCCCGCGGCATCAACGTGCGCCTGCAGACTTCCCTGGGTGACGCCACGGACCAGCACCTGAAGCTGACCTCCATGGCCAACGACGACACCAAGGGCCAGGTCATCGACGAGTTCGACGTCGACACCCTGATCTGGACCGCAGGCGTCATGGCCAACCCGATGGTGCGCAACACCGACTTCAACATCGAGCCCCGCGGCCGCGTGGTCGTGGACGCCAAGCTGCGCACCCTGGACGCCGACGGCAACGTCATCGAGGGCGCCTGGGCCGCCGGCGACGTCGCCGCAACCCCCGACCTCACCGGCCACGGCCTCCCGGACAACACCTGCGTGCCGAACGCTCAGCACGCCGTGCGCCAGTCCAAGGTCCTCGCCAACAACCTCTACGCCACCCGCTACGGCGTGGGCGAGGTCGCCGACTACAAGCACGAGTCCCTCGGCGCAGTCGCCGGCCTGGGCTACGGCAAGGGCGTCGCCAAGCTCGTCAAGTACCCGCTGACCGGCTTCCTGGCCTGGGCCGCGCACCGTGGCTACCACGGCCTCGCGATCCCGACCGTGGAGCGCAAGGTCCGCGTGTTCTCCGGCTGGATCAACCAGGCCATCGCCGGCCGCGACGTCTCCGGTATGCGCAACCTGCAGCAGCCCCACGCCGACTTCGTGGACGCAGCGACCCCCAAGAAGAAGCCCGCTGCCAAGTGAGCTGATTGCTTGAACGGTTCTGATTGAACCGTCCTGGACACGCAAGATGCCCGGCACCTGATGAGATTCAGGTGCCGGGCCTCTTGCGCGTCAGTGACCGGCTGCCTGACGCTGCTCAGTCCTCGTCAGGGATGAGTCCGGGGCGCTTCTTGTTGCCCCCGGTGATCGCCATGTAGGCCTTGGTCAGCAGCGGAACCGCCCACAGCACCGCGTTGGGCACCACGATGGCCAGTGTCAGGATGGTGACGAAAGGCCACGGCCACGAGCCGGTGAAGGGCCGCAGGATGGTGGAGACGATCAGCACCAACGGGCAGATGGCGCAGAACGTCACGAGGATGCGGGCCGGGGTGGGGAAGTGGGGCACTGGGTCTCCGAACGTGATCTGAACGGTGGTAGGGGACGCGTTGCGCGCCGCCGGAAAGACTATCCGTGGAGGAATGGCACAGTCGTCGACGTGTTCATTGAACGGGACGCCATATGAGCGACGTCATGACGATCGGACCGTCTCGTGAGTGAGCTTGTGCCGGATCCCGATTCGGGCCGAGGGTCGGGACTGCGGTACGTTTTCACCTGGACGCTCATGAGCGATTCCCTGGCCCCCATAGCCCAATCGGTAGAGGCAGAGGACTTAAAATCCTTGTGTTCTGGGTTCGAATCCCAGTGGGGGCACGGGAACGAACACCTGTTCGTTAGCCATTTCTGTAGCCATTCGGCATCTAGCCGAATACGACGACAAGGCCCCACCCTTGAACCGTGTGATTCAAGG